>NZ_JBICYT010000040.1:40325-59657 GCF_043201215.1 Streptomyces sp. NPDC048331
ACGTCTACCGCGACAGCTACGAAGGCGACGGCACCTGCGTCACACCGGAAGAGCGGGACGAGTGGCGTGTTCCCTTCTAAGGCCCTGGGGTGCCGGGTGAGGTGACATGCGTGCTCGAGTTGCCCGAAGCGGTTCCGTCCCCGGCGCCGGCGGAACGGAGCCCCCGTGGCGGTCATCGGCACGATGACCGCCACGGGGGTGCGCGTCGGTGGGGGATGCTGTCGATGACCTCGCGGGCGCCCTGGCTGTCGAGGCGGCGGCCCTCACCTTCGGGCCGCTCTACGGGGCCGCAAGGGGATCGTGGTCACCCCACCCTGCCGCTTGTAGTCAACGTCCACGGAGGCGACCGGGGCCGGCCACCGAGCCGCACCACCTGGTCGAAGTCGGCAGGGGGTTCCCGTCAGTTCGCGGCAAGGTGCGCCGTTGATCCAGCGTCGCGAGCATCAACCGTGCGCTCGCCGACCACGAGAAGCAGAAGGCGTACCTCGAAGCCGTCGCGGCAGCGCACGCCGACTTCGCCGACATGGGCGCGGCAGCCTGGAGGCGGCGGCCGGCCGACAGGCCGACCGAACGCGTACTCGCCGGGGAGGGGCTGGTCTTGGTGGACAGGGTGCTGAATCCGCACACGAGGGATCGGTAGGGGTGATGCCGGCCGACGGCAACGAGCAGGGCACGGCCTACCTCGACATGGGTAGCGGTCCGAACATGCCGTCGTCGAGCGAGTGGCACGCCTACGACGGCCGGTACGGGCGGCCCCCGTGCCATGGTCCTGCGAGGAAGCTGCTCGGGCGGTGGCGGGGCGCCGCCGAGTACCCGCTCGACTGGGCCGCCCTCCCCGCCGACCAGCCGCTCTATGAGTCGGACGTCGACTTGTCCGGCTCCATCGCGGACTGCGAGGCCCATCTGTCGGTGATCCGCGACGGCGGGTCGGCCGGAGCGCAGGCCCCGCCGGCGAGGCGGGCACCAAGCGGATCCGTTGGGGCGCGCGTCTGCCCGTCACAGGGACAGGGAGCGGACCTGAAGCGGAATGCACGGCTTAGCATTCCGGGCGGCCTGGCACATTAGAGCCCGGGCCGGGAAATCCGTCACCACTCTCCGATTTCAGAATTCCGCATATCGGGCATAGGTCCACCTTCCCCCCACATGGACACTCGAAGCGGATTGCCCGATTCAAGCTCAGAAGTTCCTCAGATAAGGGATCGGAAGCGCCTGACAGCGGGTCTGCCGTGTAGTGTCCGGATCACGGAAGAGCGAAAACGGGCAACCGGATCCCGAGAAATTCAATTTCTCAACCGAGATCGCCGCAACGCGCGCACCCTTCCAGCCTTATTCGAACATACGGGGAGATTTAATGTTCAAGGTAAAGCGTAATTCGAGGGTTTTCTCCGCTGCCTCCGTGGTGGTCTCGGCTGCGGCCTTGGCCGTCACCTTGGCTCCCTCCGCCCAGGCAGCCGCGCCCACCGATGCGGAGATCACCGCGGCGCTCCAGCGTCACAACGACGGCACGTGGACACAGGCGGACGTCGATCTCGTCCGCTCCGTTCCCGAACTCGCGGCCATCGTGCCTGACGTGACGCGGCCTCAGGAGATCACCACGAAATCCGTCCAGTTCTCGGCCGACGGGACTGCCGTGGACGCGGCCAACGGCGAACCCCTCAGCGAGGCGCAGCTGGCGGAGGTCATGCCGGGCCCGGATGCGCAGATCAGCAACCCCGGTGAAGCCGTCACGACCCCTGCCGAGACGGAAGCCGCTCCTGGGGCCGGGGGGTTCGGCGTCCGGATCACGGGAGGCTCGTGGAAGATGACGCACATCACCCACACCCACCGCAGCTACACCGGTGATGTCATTTTCAAGTATCACACCTACGCGAAGTTCAACTATGCCGGCGGCAAGGTCCGCGCGTGGGGTGAGCGATACGACGACTTCACGAACGAGAACAGCTCCGTACTCCAGGTGAAGATAGGAACCAAACGAATCACCGATACCAAGTCGGCCACGCCTGCGTCCTCGGCCACTTCCAAGATGAAGCGAGAGGTGGACCTGTGCGTTCTCAAGTATGGATGCTATGCGACTCTCCACCCGTGGGCGCAGGTGAGGGTCTACGGCACTGGAAGCACGAAGATTGACGGTAGTGGCGTCTAAGTCCTCATAGACGTGAGGTAGTGCGGCCTGCGGGCCCGTAAGGTGCTTGCTCGCCCGAAAGCGGCGAGCAAGCACCTTACGCGCGACCTGCGCGTCCCAGCCGGGCGCCAGCTCGGTTTCACGGCCGCGATGTCGCCGAGGTCTGGAACCGATCCACCGGCAGCAACGTCTCGAGGCAGGGCCCACTGGCCGTTCGTCAGGCCCCACAACGAACAAGATGCAGCTTCGCCGGCGTTCCACTGTGGGCAGCCCCACGGAAGCACACCGCGATGCCCAGAACTTCACGGACCATCTCCCAGGGGGCTGCGCGCGATCGTCGCCGAAGGGCTTCAGGAGACGACTTCAAGGACGACGGCAGCCGCGCCGACCGCCCCGACGTCGAGTTCACCGACATCGACCACATTGGCGTCTCATCCTGACGGAACCGACGGGGCAGCCGACAGGCCGGCAAGTGTGACCGAGGGACGGTAGTCGTCACCGAGGAAGGCGCCGGTGTGTCTTTCGGATCATTCGATCTGCGGGCGGTCAGGCTACCGCGCGGACTCGGCCACCACCTGCCGCAACGCGGTTTCCAGCCGATCGCGGGCCGCGGTCTGGGCGGCGATCCGTTGGTTGAGGACTGCGAGACGTTGCAGCGCCACCTGCCGGCCCCTGTCCGAGGGCGGTGCCGCAGCCACATCACCGTCCAGGCACGGCAGGAACACCCGCACGTCGTCCAGGGTGAGCCCGGCGGCCAGGAGGTGGCGGATGTTGCCAACTCGCACCACGGTCCGTTCGTCGTAGACGCGGTAACCGTTGGAAGCCCGTTCGGAGGAGATCAGTCCGGCCTGCTCGTAGTGCCGCAGCGCACGAGCGGTCGTCCCGGTTGCCCTGGCCAGCTCACCGATCCGCACCCGTCCACCTCCCGAACCGATGTCTATCACGCCACGACCGCTCCGCCGTCGACCGGGAGTACCACCCCGGTGACGAAGGAGGCGGCCGGGGAGGCGAGCTGGGCGATCGCCCAGGCAACCTCCTCGGGGCGGCCGATCCGGGCCAGTGGGGTGTGTGCCAGCTGCCATTCCCGCACTGCGGCCCTGCGCCCAGGCGTCAGGCCTTGGTGCTCGCCGATGGGAGTGTCGATCGCGCCGGGCGCGACTGCCACCACCCGGACACCGCAGGGTGCCAGCTCGACTGCCCAACTGCGGGTCAGCAGCTCCAGAGCGGTTTTCGTCGCCGCATAGACCGAGCTGCCCGGCCAGGCCCGCTGCCCCACCGACGTACTGACATTGACAATCACCCCGCCCGAGGCCGTCAGGAGCGGCAGCGCGGCCTGAGCCAGCATTATGGGAGCCATGAGGTTGGTGGCGAGCTGAGCCTCGATCATCTCCGGCGTCAGCGTGCCCAGGGAGCCGCTGCGCACGATGCCGGCGTTGTTGACGAGCACGTCCAGCCGACCGTGTTTCTCCAGTACGGTCCGGACAATCCGATGGGGCTCGCCCTCGGCAGTGATATCGGCGGTCAGTGGTGTGATCCTGGTGTTCCCGGCAGCGGTCTCTTCGAGCGGCTCGGCTCGCCGCCCGATCGCGATCACGTGGGCTCCCTCGGCGGCGAAGGCACGGGCGGTGGCCCGGCCGATCCCGGTGCCGGCTCCCGTGACGGCGACGATCCGGCTGGTGTGCGGTGCGGTGGTCTTCATGCCGGTCATCGTCCAACCCTGCCGCCAGCGGCAAGGTCAAACAGCGGCCGCACTGGTGGACAGTCCGGTGTTCATCGCGCGGTGCATCGAGCGGTACCGCGCCTGCGAGTTCGGGGTTCCGGACGAGGGTGAGGTGTGGAGCCGGCCGGCGAGTTGGCCGCCCTCTTCGAAGCCCTGATGCGTGCCGGCCTGTCGGATCTGCGGGTGTACCTGGAGTACGGAACTCCCGGCCGAAGAGGCGCAGGACATGAGGAGCGTCGGGGAGCGCGTCCGGGGCCTGCGCATCGAGGATCCTGACAGGCTTTTCAGCCACCCGTCCGGCCGAGTCCGGGGTCACCGCTCGAAGGGAGCGCGGGACAAGCCTGCGCGGGTTCGTCGGAGCAGTTCGAGAACCAGACGCTCCTCGTCTCTGTCCGTACCAAGGAGGCGGTTTGCATGCATGTGGACGAAGTGTCGGTTCAGCACGGGGCGGGGACACTGCAGCTTGTTGCTGCGGTGCAGCGAGTCGAGAAGGTCGAGGGCCGGTCTGAGTGCCAGGCGCCGGGCCCGCAACAGGCGAGAGGTCTCCGCATCGCAGGCGCCGGGGCAGCCGAGTACTTGTCGGAGGGTTCCCTTGCGTTCACGGTACGCGTTGCCGCCCATGCGTGAGGAGGGTGGAAGGGGCTCGTAGGAGAAGCGCGCTCTCTCCTCCGGGTCCACGCCAAGACAGTCCAGCAGGTCATCGATGCTGATCACCGCGAGGTCAGGCATGCTGGCTGTGATCAGGCCCTCCTTGCTCGCCTGCAGCATTTCGCCGACGAGCGGACTCTCTGCGGTAAAGATCGCTTCCGCCGCCCGCATCCCGGCCTCACCGCCGTAGCGCTCGACCTCGCGTTCGTACGTTTCGAAGGAGAACCTCGTGCAGATGCCGCCTGCCGACAGGTCTTCTGCCCACGCGCAGACCTGTTCCAACAGCGGGCCGATGAGGGCGGACGGTTTTCCATGGAACCGGACGCGCAGGTGTGGTTCCGGGTCGGCGTAACGGACGAAATACCAGCCGTCGCATAGCCCCGAATGCGTGGCGAATTCCCCGAAGGCCTTCAGTGGACCCGCGATCACTTCGTCCTGCTGCCAGAGGCTGCAGTACAGCTTCAGATAGAGCCAGTCGCTGCCTGGTGGGCGGAGCCGGGAAGGCGGCTCAACGACTTCGACAGGAGGCAGTGGAGGTGCGGGTGTAACGGCCTCGCGTCGAGTGGGACGCTGGACCAGGGGGACAACGATCTCACACAGGTGATCACCGGTCGCTCCAGGCAGCCACGCGTCGCGAGGGCCTGGCAGTGCTTCCTGGACCACTGACGAGCCGCCTGGAGGAAGCCCTTTCAGCTCCTCCCGCAGCAGCTCGACGTCCTGTGGTGACGTGAGATCAAGGAGCAGACGGTTGTCACCAACGGCCAGGTAGACGTCCCGAGGAACACCCCATTTCATTCGCCACGTAGACAATGCCCCGGCGAAGCGGTCGGTGAGGTCGGGACGGAGCTCGCCGGCGGGATCGAGGCGCCAGTGGGCGAGTGAAAGGACGCTGCGGCCTCGCTGTATCCGAGGCAGGAACGGGAGGCCAGCGGCCGGGCCCCAGGAGAACGGCATGAACTGGCAGCGACCGTCGGTCGCGGCGTCGAGCAGGAAGCGAGCGGCGGCGGGCGCCATCCCGGAGTTGAGCATGTGTCCCTGATGCCCCACCACTTCCGCTCCTCCTGCGGGCCAGCTCACGACGAAGCGCCCGGACCGGACGCCGACCATGAGCTCCTGGAGGGGCACGACGCTCTCCGTCGGCACACCTGGCCAGCTTCCGATGACGACCTCGTGTGATCGGACCGCGGGCCTGATCGCCACGTTGGCGGCGCGAGCCCGCTCTGGTGCGTAGACCAGCTCGGCCATCACCGTGTCAGGGAGCAACTGCTGCTCTGCTCGTACGACCTCCTCCAGCGCGGCGTGCGCGGAAGGTCCCAGCAGCGGGGCGAAGCGCCCGAGGCCGCGGCCCGCAGCAGGTGCACCGAGGTTCGGTCCGACGACGAGTTGGAAGTCGCCGGCATCGAGGGCCGGGAGGGAGGAGGCCGTGAGGAACAGTGAGAGGTCCAGCGACAGCGGGCAGTTCTCGGCTGTGGGGTCCGAGGTGGTCAGGCAGTCGATCTGTTCGTCGTCGAGTTCCACAACTGTTCGGTGATCACGGTTGGCCTGCAGTGCGAGAGTGAGGAGCAGTCGGTTGCGCTTCTGATGGTCTCGTGCCTCGCCTCCGTTCGTGATGCGACCGTACGGAGTTCCAAGCCCCGTTGAGGGATCGAGCAACTCCAACAGCCGGACCTGACGCTCGGCCCCGTACCGGGCCTCGAAAGCGTGCCGGTAGCTTTCCAACGCCTGCGTGCCGGCCGGACGAGGACTGAGCCGGAGGAGGAGCTCGGCTGTGGTGGCTGCTTCGGCACCCACGGTGGCGTGCAAGCCCGTGCCTTGGAGAGCGAGTGCCATGTCGGTCTGCAAGAGGCTTCGGGTGGCCCGACCAGCGTCCGACGAAGCTGGGTGGATCTGCTCGAGACGGCGGAGAAGGGTCGGCCAATGCGCGGCACGCTCGGTGAGTGCGATCCGGTCCCAACGGGCCAGCTCCTTCATCATTGCTTCGAGCTCGCAAGCCGCTTTCTGGCCTGCGGGGATCGCGGCCAGGCACGTGAATACATGCGAAGCCGGGTCGCCTCCGGTAAGAGGTGGGTGAAGTTCCGAGAGGAGGAAGCCTTGGGCGCAGAGTTCGTCCACCAAGCGGGCGGCAATTTCGGGCGTGGCGCCGGGAATGCGCAGGACTTCGTTCGCCAGTTGTGCCGGTGTCGTGGGGATCCGGGCTGCTTCGAGCACACATCGGACCGCCTCGGTGGCGCGAATGGATGTGCCTGCATGTGGACCATCGGGCACGAGGGCTCGATTCCCCTGCATCGTGACCGTCGAATCCGTGATGTAGCGCAGCCCGGCGTGGATGGCGGGGTCGCATTCGGCTCGAGCGACCAGATCGAGCAACCACGCCATGTCGGGGCGGGTATGCGTGTGCGGGGGCGACGCAGCAAGGGCGAGGTCCGTCGCCGAGGCCCATTTCAGCAGTCCGACACCGGCGAAGAGCCCGAAGGGCGTCGGCCGGGTACTCATCCTTGTAACGTACCGTCGTACCTTCCGGCGTAGCCGCGGTGCTTCCTGGCTTGATGGACGTGTTCTCTCCAGCGCTGCGGCCAGATCGGGGCTTGCGAGCGCGATCGCGAGCCGTACCCGCGGATCACTGGGCAGGAGAGAGCCGCTGGAAGTAGCCGCCGTCGATGTACACCGGGCACTCACGGGCAGTAGCGGAGCTCTCACCAGTGCCCATGGCAGCGGCTCGTACAGTGATGTGCTCGCAGTCCTCGCAGCTCGGCCGGCGTTCCCCTCACTGCTGGGATGCGGCCTGGCCTCGGGTTCGTTCCTGGTCATGACAGAAGGAACATTCGGTCCCAGGCCGGCTCGGCATCGGTGGCGGCGGCGAGAAGCACCATGGCAACCCCAGATGCCCCGCTGAGCAGGTCTGCTCGATCCACGTAGTTGCCTCCCGGTTCCAAGTCCGCGTAGCCGAAGGGCCTGTGGTGTTCGTAGGCTCCCAGCAACTGATCGACGAGCTTTCGGGCCCCGTCCGCCAGCACATCGTCGCCCGTGTCATGAGCGAATCGCAGAACGATGTGAAGCAAACCGGATACTCCGTGGCAGAAGGTCGACGAATCGACGTGCCGCTGGTCGACGGGGCTCCGGAGCACGCTTGCGATCGTCTCGACCGCCAGTCGACGCCAGCCTGAGTCCTCCAGCGCCTCGCCTGCTAGCCACAGGGCTCGGGCGACCCCGGGGCCGCCGTAGCACCAGGCGCTGCGTGCGCGCCTGGAGCCACCAGCGGGTGGCGGTGGCCCTGTCGGCGGGGCAAGCGGAAGAGCCGCCGGCCAAGCGGCTCCCCAGGCATCGTGGACCTGATGGGCGACGAGCCATCCGGCGAGTCTGCTGATGGCTTCGGCCTGCCCGGGCACCTCGTGCCCCGCGCATAGGGCAAGCGACAGCACAGCCAGTGGACCCGGTATGCCGTGTGCAAGACCGCAGTTGAGACATCCTGACGGGAAGAAGTCGTGCATGGGGTCATTGCGGAGGAATTCGGGCGGGGTGGCCCAACGAGGGATGCCATCCGTCGGTGTGGCCAGCTGGACCAGAGCCGTGAGGAGCTCTGGCAGCAGGCGGTACGGGTCTCGTGTCAGGAGGTAGGCCGCAATCCCGCTCGCCCCGGAGACCACATCGAAGGCGCTTACCGGCATGCCGGTGGCATCCCTCCGAAGGTGCGCCGCAATCGAAGCCGTGCGGGGCACAAGATCCTGGTCGAGGGCGGATAGCAGGCGTCGATAACGCTCGCCGTCCCGGCTGAGCGAATGTGCTGCGAACGCAAGGCCGCTCAGACCGGCAAAGAGGCCGGAGCTGAGCTGCGGGGACCGCTGCACGGCGCGCGTGCCGGCGACGAGGAATTCGTGGCCGACCGCGTCCCAGCCCTTGTTCGGCAGATAATGATCGATGTAGGAGCACACTACGGCGATCCCGGCGTTGCCAGTGGCAAGCCCGTGTGGTTGCCAAACGATCGAGTCTGGAAGCTGCGTCTGGTGATGTGCAGTGGCCAGCGTCTCGATCAGGATTCCATGGTCGGTGACGCGCCCGACGACGTCCTGGGCAACGAACAGCGCTGCACTTTGCTGTTCCGTGCCGAGGATGCTCGTCCAGGGGGGAGCGGTCTTCATCTGGAGGAGGGAATCCGGCACCGGACCTCCAAGGTTGGAAGGCGGGCCTGCTCAGAAAGCGTTCGCGTGACGGTGATGGCTAGCAAGTGCCAACGCAAAAGGTTTGGACGTCGGTCGGGTTCGGAATGGGATCCGGGTCATCCGTGTAACAGCCGCGACCCTCACCCCGGCAGGTCAATTCTCCACAGGTGGAGCACGTTTCACCGCAGGTGAGGTAGCAGGTACAGGTCCAGCTGTCCGACCACTGTTCCTCTGGACAGGTTTCACTACTATTGCAGCAGTCGGTATAATAGCCCGTTTGAGTGGAATTCTCATACGTGCGGGATCTATCGGGAATGCGCCGAATATCGAGATCGAATTCATCGGGGTAGCGCACTGATCGGCTACGCGTGTACTCGATCTCCGCCCCCTTCTTGAAGGTGATCTTAGTCGCTTCCTCATCGCGGAACGGCGGGCGGTCCGGAGGAATACGAGAGACACTCACCACGTCTTCGGTGGCGAATTCCGCGAAATGGTCGAGCTTCGCCGTGAAGTACAAGCGCCGGTGCCCCGGACGGTCGCTGTCTCCCAAGAGACCCTTCAGCGTCAACCCCGCGACCGGGGGCTCGCTCGGTGTCGGCCGCAACTCGTCGACCAATGGATCTTGAGGGCCGTTGATGTCCTTGAATCGGTCATGACCTGCAGGATCGGCTTGATCAGTCATCGTCCGCTCCTTTTGGGAGCTGCGGGGCACCGCCTGCGAATCGTGGGCAGCTCCCTACTCGCTGGGTCCTGGAGCCGGAACCGTACCTCCAGTGTCTGTCGCTCGGCGGGCGCCTGCCAACCGAGCGACGGACGACGCAACGGGGCTGCGCGCGGGTTCGACTGAGACTGTGTCCTGTGAAGTGAGGCGGGGGCCCGGGTCTCGCCTCGTGCCGGCGAGCTCGGCGTCCTCGGGCCGCAGATGCGTGCGGGCTCGATCAGGGTGGCGAACGTCGTCGTCCCCGCCGGGCGGGGTCGAGGACCCAGCTACGCGGGTCCTCGCGAAGAGGGCACAGGCAGGGGTTCGCGTACCGCGGCGGGGGAGCTCCCCCGCCGTGCGGTACCCACGAGGTAAGCAGCAGGGAACTGCCCGTGGGTCAGATCTCGGGGTGACCCACGATCACGACAACGCCTACTACCTCACCGAAGCGCACCGCCGCCTCCGTGTCCACTCCCCCACCGAGATCCTCATCGATCCGGGCGAGCCGCGTGGCGGCATCACGGAAGGCGTCCATGTCACCGGCGGCGTGGTGCGCCGTACTCAGGTTGCTGACCAAGTCACCAGGTACGACCCCTGGAATCTGTCCGGGGGCTCCGACTGCAACGTCGACATCCGCCACCACCTCCACACCTGGGAGGGGGTGGCGCCATGATCGACCGGAGCGACGTCGGACACCGCGTCGAAGATGCACACGGCAGGATCGGGATCCTGCGGGACATCGACCCTGCGTGCGAAAGCCCCCTCCGACCCTCCGTACGACCGCGCCCGGCGCCCGATCGCGTTCGTCTCCCCGGGACACGGCGACTCACGTTTCCTCCGGGGGTGCCGCTGTCGTGCCGGTCGGGGCCACGGCCAGGCTGTTCTGCACCAAGGACAGGAACTCATCGTCCGTGAGGCCGAGTTCGCGCGCCTGGGCGATCAGGCGGTGCACGGAGTCGGTGAGCCGGGCCTGACCCGGGGCTCCGGGTGCCGAGGTGATCACCGCGCCCCGGCCTCGGCGCGACTCGATCAGACCTTCGTCCCGTAGCCGTTGGTAGCCGCGCAGGACCGTGTGGACGTTGACGCCGAGGGACTCGGCGACGTCGCGGGCGGGCGGAAGGCGCTCGCCGGGGCCGCCGTGGCGTCGGCGATCGCTCCTCGTACGCAGGCGGCGATCTGTCGCCCAGGGGGACGGGCGAGTTGGGGTGGACCCGGAAGAGCATGGCTAGTCCCGCCCCTCCGGCTTGTCCCCAGGCACGTCTCCTGGCACGTCTGCCGAGTGTCGTTCCACCAGGCCGTTGAGGAGTGCGGCCGCGGTGGTCGAGTCCTCGACGGTGACCAGGTACTCGGTACCGCTGGTCGTACGGACGCTGAGTGCCTCGCCGGAGCGGAGTACGACTCCGCGCCGGTTGGGGCGCAGGCGGTAGCCCCAGCCGCCGAAGTCGGCCACGGGGTCGATACGGGTGGTTGCGGCACTGGTGATGGTGGCGAGGGGCAGGGGCAGGGGCAGGCGGGGGCGGGGCAGGAGCGCCGAGCCGACCGTCACCCCTCGCCGGTCGACGCTCACCCTGACCGTGGAGATCACAGTGCAGACCAGGCCGAGAACGAGCAGTGCGAGGCCGAACGGCCAGGAGGCGAACGCCCCGGCGCCCGCCTTCCACCCCCTTGAAGGCACCACGGTCATGGAAGCCCTGGAGCAGATCGCCACCCAGACCGACCCCGACCTCGGGTTCCGTCTGCTCCTGCGCATAGTAGAGGTGCTCCAACTGCCGCTCACCGAGGCGCAGTACACCCGCTACGCGACCCTCGCCGACCGCTTCCACTACGGCGAGCACCACCTTCTCTTCTCCGTCGACCACCTGGTGCAGCGCACCTGACCCACCTGCCCGAACCGGTACGCACAACCAGCGCGCCCCTCCCGGCCGCCGGCCCGGCGCCAGCCGCCAAGCCGGTTCGCTGTCGTCGGCGTGCCTGTCCGCGCCTCGTTCTGCGGCCGGGCGTCCGTCGCCCGCCCGCTGACCGGGCATCGGCTGGAGTGCCTGCCCGAATTGGCTGGCAGGTGCATGACGGGAAAGTGGGGTGCAGGACTACCGTCTTAGCACTCCGGAGAGGCGGCTGTCCGAACTTGCTTGCCAGAGGCGGTCGGTGGCGGCGTCTCCAGTGCCCCGGCTCCGCCGAGGAGCCGGGTCCCCCCACGCATGAAAGAAGACGACCATGTCTCTGGGAACCTGGCTGAAAGTCAGCACCTCCGCCGCCGCGCTGGTCCTCGCGGCGGCGACCGCCGCTACCGCGGCACCCGCGCCCCTACCGGACGCCACCGCAGCGGTAGTGACACTCCGATACGACGACAGCCGAGCCGGGGGTTGGGAAGCGGCCATCGCGGCCGGCGTCGCTTCCTGGAACGCGAACGTCAGTAACGTACGGCTGGTGGAGGCCGCGCCCGGGACCCGGGCCGAGATCGTCATCGTGGCCACCACCGGCTGGCCGCAAGCCACCCTCGGCCCGGTCCGGCCGGGGCGACAGGTCCGAGTCGAACTCGGCGCGCAGGCCGTGAGCCAGGGGTACGACAGGACGCGCATCGCCGCGCACGAGCTGGGCCACAGCCTGGGCCTCCCGGACACCAAGCCCGGGCCGTGCTCCCAGCTGATGTCCGGGTCCAGCGCCGGGACGGCCTGCACCAACGCCGTGCCCAACGCGACGGAGCGGTCCCGCGTGCAGAACGCGTACGCGAACGGGATCGCGGCAGCCGTGCCCACCGACGGCCGGATACTCATCGACGCCCCCTGACCGGCGGGTCGGCGAGTGGGCCGGTGCGGGGCCCTGGCCGGGAGGGACCCCCGGAGGGCGGCCGTGCCGGTCCGCTGCCGCGCCTTCATCGGGAAGCGGCTTCGGGCGCCGTTACTGCTGGCCGGGCTGCCGCCCGGTCGGCTGGACGCTGCCGCTCGCCGCAGCGGCGGCTGTCGCGGTCGGGCGCTTCCGGACGGCTTGGATCAGTCCTGCCGGCCGACCGAGCGTACGTAGTTCACGCCGGGCGGGTCCTGGGGGAGGAACCCTTTCGTGCCGTCCTTCCGAGGGAAGACCACGAGGTAGACCTTGCACGGCTTGGCAGGAGCGGGTCCCTGACAGTCGAGCCTGATCCCCGGCTTCTCGTCCGGGTAGGTGTCGAAGACCCATGTGCCGGCCCGGTGTACGAACGGCCCGCCGCGTCGGTGAACTGCCCGCAGTCCGGTCCGGGCCGCGTGACCCGCTCCAGGGTCGCAGAACCGTCCGCCCGGACCGTCAGACGGCCGCCGTCCGAGCCTTCCCAGACCCCCGCCACGTCAGCGACCGGACCGCGAGCGGGTCCTCGCCGGCATTGCTCAGACCCATCCGGAAGGCGACCGTCAACGCCGCGAAAAGCACCGTCGCGCCGATGGACCACCAGTAGATCCGCCGCTTGTCGCTGTGCACCGGGTGCTCCTCTCTCGTCTCAGCCACCGCCACCGAAATCACGCCGTGGAGCATTCTTCTGGTTCCAGACCCGGCTCGCCCGCACTGCCGTCCCCGTCGGCGTCCGGCACGTGACGGCCGGGAAAGACCACGTCAGCACGCGGGGTGCATCAGGAGGTGCACCCGGTGGCCGGACAGTTCGACGGCCTGCTCGCACCCGTCATCGGCACTTGCACGCAGCCGACCGCAGTTCCGTGCGCGCGAGCCGTAGCCGCAGGTAGCGCAGCCGTCGGTCGGCGCGCACCTCGGCGTGGAAGTCGATGCGGCCCCGGTCCTGAGATCGTCGTACGTCAGGCGGACAAGAAGACCTGGTGGCAGCGTTGTCGATGCCGGCGGCGCCCAGCTAGGACGGGTCGGTGCACCGCGCCACGACCTCGTAGGGTGCCGCACCATCGTTCCTCCTTGATCCATGCGGGGGGGCGCAGCCTGCAGCGCCCCCTCGGCTTTGCCGGTGTCGTCAACGGCGGCGCACCTTGGTGAAGCGGCCGGTGTCGTAGGTGCCGGCGACCGCGCCGGAGCGCGAGCGGCACGGCGAGCCGGGATCGGCCCGGCAGCGCGGGCAGGGGTGGCGCTCGACGTCGTCCGCGTCGCTCGGGGAGGCTTCTTGAGGGGCTGTCACGCTTCCGCGGCTGTCACAAACGATTCTCGGAAGTACCCCGGACTCACCTTTGAGTGAGAACAGTTCTGCGAACCGAACCGCGGGTTCGCGATCACCGGGCGCCGTGTTTGATCTTGCTCAGGCAAAGGACCGTTGGTGAGACCGGCGCGGACTCGGTAGAGCTGGAGATCGCAGGCCCGCGAGCGGCCGGTCGATCAGCGGGGCAGGATGCGCATCACTGCCTCGCGTTCGCCGCTGAGCCGCAGGCCTTGCTGTACTGCGGCGCTCAGATCGAGCTCGCCGAGCAGGGTGGCGGCCAGCAGGTGCGGCGGTCCGGTCAGTGACGCGGTGGGGTGGTCGACCCGGCCGGCGTGGGTGTGCACCGAGCCGTCCTTGACTTCGATGACCAGGTCCTCGTTGCCGTCGGCGTGCAGTTGCAGGGCGATCGCCGGCTGGTCGGGGCGGTGGTCGGTCAGTGCCCGGGCGGGCACGTCCAGCCAGTGGGTGCGGAAGGTGTCGTTGCCGGCCGGCTCACGCAACAGCGGCACGCCCCACCGGCTCAGTTCCCGCAGCACCGGCTCGAGCTCGCGGCCACGCTCGGTGAGGGAGAACAGGGTGGTGGCCACCGGCGGCGGGGCGGCCTCGCGGTGGATCAGGCCGGCTTCCTCGAGTTCGCGGAGCCGGTCGACCAGCAGGTTGCTGGCGATCCCGGGCAGCCCGTTGCGCAGGTCGGTGTGCCGGCACGGACCCAGGGCGAGCAGTTCACGGATGATCAGCAGCGTCCATCGGTCGCCGACGGTGTCCAGTGCTTTCGCGATGCCGCAGTACTGCCCATAAGTGCGCATGCCACCACCCTACCTCGCGGCGTTGAGTTTCAAAACTCTCTTGTTGACTTTCTCAACAATGTCGGTCTAGCGTCGCTGCCCATGACCCCCACCCTTTCCGTACGTCGGCTGGCCTGGGCCGGCGTCGAGATCCGTCTCGGCGACACCCGCCTGCTGATCGACCCGCTCGAGAACGTCGCTCCGCTGGCGCCGGTGATGGGGCCGCCGCACCGGCCGGTCGACCCGGTCGATGCCCCACCCGGCACCCACGCCCTCATCACCCACCTGCATCCCGACCACTACGACCACGACCTGATCGCCCGGATCGCGGCCACCGGCACGATCGGCTGCCACACCCCCAGCGCGGCGGCGCTCCACGAAGCGGGCATCACCCCCGTCGCCCAGGACCTGGGCCGGTCACGCCGCATCGGAGAGCTGACCGTCACCCCGGTGACCTCGCTGGACTGGCGCGGCAACGACTGCGACCAGGTCGCCTGGGTCGTCGAAGGCGCCGGCCGGCGGATCATCCACTGCGGCGACACCCAGTGGCACGGCAGCTGGTGGCAGATCGCCCGCGACCACGGCCCGTTCGACGTCGCGTTCGTCCCGGTCAACGGCGTCATCGCCCACTTCGAGGGCTACGCGGCCAACGTCCCGGCGACCATGACCCCCGAGCAGGGCGTCGAGGCCGCCGTCGCACTCGGCGCCGGCACCGTCTGCGCCATGCACTACGGCCTGTTCCACAACCCGCCGTTCTACACCGAACAACCCGACATCGAGCAGCGCTTCCAGCACGCCGCCGACGAGCGCGGCATCACCGCGGCCATCGTCGCCGACGGCCAGTCCGTCCTCTGACCATCAGAAACAAGGAGCAACACATGAAGATCGTCCTGTTCGGTGCCGGCGGCAACATCGGCCGGCCCACCACCGAGGAACTACTGCGTCGCGGCCACACCGTCACCGCGGTGACCCGAGCCGGCCACATCGACGGACTCGAGCACGAGGCCCTGACCGTGACCGCCGGTGACGTCACGGACGCCGCCGCGGTCGCCGGCCTCGCCGCCTCCCACGAGGCCGTACTGTCGGCCGTCGGCCCCCGGATCGGCCAGGAGAACGACCGCGCCACGATCGTCGGTGCCGCCCGTGCGCTGATCGACGGACTCCGCCGAGCCGGCGTCACCCGCCTGGTCACCATCGGCGGCGCCGGGAGCCTACGCACGCCGACCGGCGCCCGGGTCATGGACGACCCGGACTTCCCCGCGCTGTGGAAGGCCAACGCCGAGGCCCAGTCCGAAGCGCTCGACCTCTACCGCGGCGTGCACGACCTCGACTGGACGTACGTGTCACCCGCCGCGGTCATCGGAGCGGGCGAGCGGACCGGGGCCTACCGTAGCGCCGGGGACACCCTGCTCACCGACGACGACGGCAACAGCCGCATCTCGTACGCCGACTACGCGATCGCCCTGGCCGACACGATCGAGAGCGGCACCGCGATCCGCCGCCGCATCACCGTGGCGTACTGAGCCATGAGCGACGCCGCCGCCGGCCGGCACACCCGATTCATCGTCCTGCTCGCAGCGCTCGTGGCCCTGGGACCACTGTCCGTCGACAGCTACCTGCCCGGACTGCCGGACCTCGCCGGCGACCTGCGCGCCGGCGCCGCGGCCACCCAGCTCACCATCACCGCCTGCCTGGCCGGGCTGGCCATCGGGCAGCTGATCGCCGGGCCGCTGAGCGACACCTACGGCCGGCGGCGTCCGTTGCTGGCGGGCCTCGCCCTCTACACGATCGCCAGCGCGCTCTGCGCGGTGGCGCCCGACGTCCGGACCTTCGTCGGCCTACGCCTGGTCCAGGGCATCGGCGGGGCGTTCGGCATCGTCATCGCCAACGCCATGGTCCGCGACCGCACCTCCGGAACCCGCACCGCACGTCTCTTCTCCGCACTGACCTTGATCACCGGCCTGGCGCCGGTTTTCGCGCCGGTCCTCGGCGGCCAGCTCCTGCGCGTCACGACCTGGCCGGGGATCTTCGTGGGCCTGGCCGTACTCGGCGCCGTGATGCTGGCGGCCTCCGCCGCAGGACTGCCGGAGACCCGGTCCTCTGCGGCACACCGGCCGCTGCCGGCTGTCGTCGGGCAGCTGCTCAAGGACCGGGTCTTCACCGGGTACGTCCTGGCCAACGGCCTGGTCTTCGCGGCGATGTTCGCCTACATCTCCGGCTCGCCGTTCGTCCTGCAGGAAATCCACGGTCTGTCACCGCAGCAGTACAGCGCCGTGTTCGCCGTCAACGCTGCCGGACTCGTCGCGGCCGCCCAGATCAGCGGCCGGCTGGTGGCCCGGGCCGGCGCCCGCGTGCTGCTGCTCGCCGGTCTGCTCGGCGCGACGGCCGGTGGCACCACGGTCCTGGGCGCGGTGCTGACACGGGCACCCCTGCCCGCGCTCCTGATCGGCATGTTCGTCCTGGTCTCCAGCGTGGGCCTCGTCATGCCGAACGCCGCGGCCCAGGCCCTGGCCGACCACGGCCGACACGCCGGGTCGGCCGCCGCTCTGCTCGGCTTCAGCCAGTTCATGATCGGCGGGGCACTTGCTCCGCTGGCCGGCGCGGGTGGCGCCACCGATGCCTTGCCGATGGGAATCATCGTCGCCGTGCTGCCGGCGCTCGCACTGCTCACGCTCGGCGTCCTCACCCGGTCGATGCCCGGTGAGCGCACTCGCGCCGGCCGGCTCGCCAAGGACCTGCCGGGCACCGGCGACCGCGCCGACACATCGATCGCGGACGAGCCCGCATCCAGTGAATCGGGCAGCGTCTGGCGAACAGGGTGATTCGCGATCAGCGTGACAGACGTACGACGACGGTCGGGTGCAGCGACGCGTGCAACGCGTCCCGCCCGTTGCCACCCGGCGCCCGTTGCGAGTTCTGCCGTTCCGGCCGCGACCTGTTGGACGAAGTGGACCTTTGAAGTGGACCTTTATCGACTCTGCTGGTCCGGCAACACGATACTGACGAAGGACATCGTGCAACATCGTGCCCCCACGCCGCCCCCGACCGACCCGAAGAGAGTGAGGACCATGAAGTACGTCATCCGACGGATCGCGGTGGAGGAATGGCGCGAGCTGCGCGCGATACGCCTTGAGTCCCTGCTGGACTCGCCCGACGCCTTCGGTGTCCGTCACGCCGATGCTGTCGTGCTCTCCGACCGCACGTGGCGGGAGCAGGCGGAGAGGGGCGCGGCCGGGGCCGACGACGGGCTGTTCGTGGCCATCGACGAGACCGGCTCCTGGGCCGGTACCGCCGGGGCCGCGCCCCTGGACGGCATCCCCGACACCGCACACGTGCACGCCGTGTACGTCGCCCCGGCGCACCGCGGTCCGGACGGTCCGGCGCGGGCGCTGATGGAAGCGGCCGTCGACTTCGCACGCGAGCACACCGATTGCACCTGGCTCACCCTGGGGGTACGCGAGGACAATCACCGCGCCATGGCCTTCTACCGACGCATCGGGTTCCACGACCTCGGCAAAACCGTCCCCTACCCGCTGGACTCCACCAAGTCCTTGCGGATCCTGGGCTGCCCCGATTTCCGTGTCTTCCCGAGCTCCTGACAGCGCCCACGCATGACATCGACACGGGTCCCCGCCCGAACGACGCCCAGGACGTCGAGCTCCCGAGGTGGCCCGCCCTTGCGTGGACCGGCGGCCCGTACGCACCGCCCGCGTCGGCCGCCGCTCCCCGCTCGCCGGCCTCACTCCGGTCGCCCCGGGCGGCGTTCCGGCGGAGGTGGCGCGGATGGCCAGGGTGGGCCGGGCCGCAGTGGTGAACTGGCACAGCCGACACCACGACTTCCCCCGACCGACCCAGTGGCCGGGCACGGACGTGCACCCGCGGTTCGACCGCCGCGCGGTCGTGGCCTGGCTCCTCGCCCACGACAAGATCGAAGTACCCACGGGGCCGACGATCTCCACGCGCGTGCCGGCCGGGACCGGGGGGTACCACGCACCGTTTCCCTCTCGATGACCCGTGGCTGGTCCTGGCCGACGACGCGGCCGGAGGTTCGAGTCGTTTCCGGCACCGGAACCGGGACGCGGCGAATCGACGTCGATCATCAGGACGACGCCCGTGCGACATGCCGAGATGACACGACGGAGACCGCAGCATGCCTACCGCCGAGAACCGTGCCCAGCCCGCACCCCCGGCCCGGGTGAACGACTACGACAGTTTCGCAGAGACGTACTCGGCCCTGAGCGAGACCAGTCTCCTGAACGCCTACTACGAGCGGCCCGCGATGCTGTCCCTCGCCGGGGACGTGGCCGGCCGCCGGATCCTTGACGCCGGCTGCGGCTCCGGCCCCCTGTTCGGTGCACTTCGCGATCGGGGTGCTCTCGTCACCGGCCTCGACTCCAGCGCCGAAATGGTGGCGCTGGCCCGGCGGAGGCTGGGTGCCGACGCGGCCCTGCACGTGGCCGACCTGGGTGACCCGCTGCCGTTCGCCGACGGTGCGTTCGATGATGTCCTCGCCTCGCTGGTCCTGCACTACCTGGAGGACTGGGGGCCGACGCTGGCCGAGATCCGACGCGTGCTCAGGCCCGGCGGTCGACTGATCGCATCGGTGCAGCATCCCTTCGTGGACTACGCCATCCAGGATCCTCGGCCCGACTATCACGCGACCACCAACTACACGCAGGAATGGACCGACTTGGTGGGGCAGAACGCCCGGATGAGCTTCTGGCGCCGGCCGCTGCACGCGATGACCGATGCCTTCACCGCAGCCGGGTTCCGTCTGGCCGTCATCAGCGAGCCACAGCCCGACCCGGCGGCCCGTGAGCTCTACCCCAACGACTTCCAACGCTTCTCGACCACCATGTGCTTTCTGTTCTTCGTCCTGGAAGTACCCCCGGCCACCAGCTCGGCCGAGTAACGAGCACCTGCGGTCGGGGGGGGGGGGGGGGGGGCCCCCCCCCCCCGCCGGCCCCCCCCGGGGGGGGGGGGCCCGCCCCCGGCGGGGGGGGGGGGGGGGGGGGGGGCGGGGGGGGGGGGGCGGGGGGGGGGGGGGGGGGGGGGGGGGGGGGGGGGGGGGGGG
>NZ_JBICYT010000041.1:0-57860 GCF_043201215.1 Streptomyces sp. NPDC048331
CAGCACGCGCCGAGCCGAGGAGACCCTCCTGCGGGGCCCCGACCCACACCACCAGCCCCGCCGGCGTTTGAGGCGCAGCCCCGGGCGCAGCCCGAGCCGTACCGCACACCGCCGAGCACCCCGCAGGGGCACGGCAGCCCGAGCCGCACCGCACACCGCCGAGCACCCCGCAGGGGACCCCGCAGGGGACACCGTCGGGCGGGATCAGGAGTGTCGGTGGACCACCTCGCCCGCCACCACGACCGTCTCGGCGACCGTGCCGGGGATCTCGTCCGCCGGGACGGTGAGGATGTCCCGGGACAGGATCACGAAGTCCGCGGCCTTGCCCACGGTGAGGGAACCGCGTTCCTGTTCCAGGAAGTTGGCGTGGGCCGAGCCCATCGTGTAGCCGTACACGGCTGTCTCCACGTCCACCGTCTCGGCCGGCTGCCAGGCCGGGCCGTCGCCGGACAGCGGGCGGCGCGTCACCGCCGTGTAGATGCCGACCATCGGGTCCATCTCCGCCACGTTCCAGTCGCTGGAGAACGCCAGCACCGCCCCCGCCTCGTGCAGGCTCCGCATCGGCCAGGCCTTGTGCCAGCGGTCCTCGCCCACGTTCTCCGCCCAGTCCTGGCCGGGGCCCGCGATCTCCGGCGCGCAGTGCCTCGGCTGCATGCACGCGATCACGCCGAGCTCCGCGAAGCGCGGGACGTCCGCCGGGTCCAGGCACTCCACGTGGACGACCTGGTGGCGGGCGTCGCGCGGGCCGTTCAGGGTCCGTGCGTGCTGCACCGCGTCGAGGACGGTCCGGATGCCCCGGTCGCCGGTCGCGTGCACGAAGCACTGGAAGCCGCGTGCGTCCAGCTTCGCCAGCAGGTCCGCGAACTCCTCCGCCGGGTAGAAGGTCTCGCCCCGGTGCGCGCCGCATCCGGTGTACGGCTCCAGCAGCGCGGCCGTCCGCGGTTCCACCACGTCGTCGATGTACAGCTTGAGCGGGCCGACCCGCAGTCGGTCTCCGGCGAACCGTCGGGCCGCGTCGGCGAATTCGTCGAGGTCGGCGTCGCCGGTGCCGCGCGGGTGGAACAGCGCCGCGACGATCCGGGAGCGCAACCGTCCTTCGGAGCGGGCCCGTTCGAAGAGTTCGAGGTCGTCGAGGGAGTTCTGCGGCTCGACCACCGTGGTGATGCCGAAGCCGATGGCGTCGTCGAGGCTCTTGGCGAGCCGCCCGTACTGCCGGTCCGGCGAGGCCCAGGGCACGCCGAGCTCGCGCAGGGCGCGGTGGCCGGCGCGGGAGAGCCCCTTGATGGCGAAGTCCTTGACGAATCCGGTGGGTTCGCCGGTCTCCGGGTCGACCGCCGCCGTGCCGAAGGGGAGGTCGGTACGGTCCCGCGAGACGCCGAGCCGCCGCATGGCCGCCGTGTTCAGCCAGGCCGTGTGCACGTCGTACGAGAGCACGATCGCCGGGGTGTCGCCGGTGACGGGGTCCAGGTCTGCGGCGCACGGCATCCGCCCGCCGGGGATGGCGGAGTAGTCGAAGGCCTCGGCCTCGATCCAGCCGGCGTCCGGGTTGGCCTCCCGCCAGGCCAGGATCCGCTCGTGGATGCCGGCGAGGGTGCGTACCCCGGCGAGCTGGACGCAGTCCGCGTCGGAGCCGAGCCGGACGTGGTTGTGGGCGTCGATGAAGCCGGGCAGGACGAGCTTGCCGCCCGCGTCGATGCGCTGGGTGCCGGGGCCCGCCCAGGCCGCGGCCTCGGTGTCCGGGCCGACCCAGACGATCCGCCCGTCGTGGACGGCGAGGGCTTCGGCCTCGGGCAGGGCGGGATCGACGGTGTGGATCCGCGCTCCGGTGAGCAGCAGGTCGGCGGGGAAGGGGTGGCGTGCCATGTGGGGGTGCTCCGTTGCGTGTGCGGTGTCGTTCAGGCGGCGGGGACGTACGCCGCGACCCGGCGGCGGGTGAGGGCCCAGTAGGTGAGTCCGGAGACGACCGAGCCGAGCAGGGTGAGGTCGGCGCCGCCGAGGGGGGCGACCAGTGGTCCGGTCCACAGCTCGGAGTCGCAGGTCAGGGCGGCGAAGGTCATTCCGGTGAGCAGGGCGGTGAGGCCGGCGGGGTGGTAGCCGGAGCGGTACCAGTAGGCGCCTGCGCTCCCGGCGTGCAGGGCGTCGGCGTCGTAGTGGCAGCGGCGCAGCAGCATGTCGGCGAGGAAGACTCCGCCCCAGGGGGCGAACACGATGATCAGCAGGGAGAGGAAGGAGAGGAGGGAGGTGGTGAAGTCGGTGAGGAAGAGCGCGGCGAGCGAGCCGAGGGCGGTGACGGCGGCGCTGATGACGATGGCCCGGGCGCGGCTCCACGGGATGCCGAGGACCTGGAGGTTCAGGCTGGAGGAGTAGAGCGTGATGATCGAGTTGGTGACGGAGCCGCCCAGTACGAGGGCCAGGAACAGCGGCTGGAACCAGCCGGGCAGCAGGCTCTCGGCTCCGGCGACCGCGTCGGTCATGTCGACCTGGGTGGCGGCGGCGACGCCCGCGACGCCGAGGGCGACCGAGGAGAGGAAGCCGCCGAGGGCGCCCGTCCAGGTGAGGGACTTCAGTGAGGTGGTCCGGGGCAGGTAGCGGGTGTAGTCGGCGGGCATCGGCAGGTACGAGAAGGGGCCGGCGAGCATGACGACGAAGGCGAGGCTCCAGCCGGAGAGGCCGGGGGCGGCGCCGGTCGGGGCGGCGGTGTCGGTGCCGGGGATGACGAAGAGGAGCAGGACGCCGAAGCCGGCGGCGAGGACGTAGGCCATCCAGCGCTCGGCGAACTGCACGGTGGCGTGCCCCCACATGGCGACGGCGAAGGTCAGGGCGAGGGTGACCAGGAGGGCGACGGCGCGGCCGACGGTGCCGCTCCGCCAGCCGATCTCGGCGAAGAAGACTTCCAGCGCGAGGGTGCCCACCACGGTGTTGACGATGGTGTAGCCGATGCTCACCACCCAGTTGAGGACGCCGGCCGGGAAGTTGCCGCGCACGCCGAAGGCGGCGCGGGAGATGACCAGGGTGGCGGTGCCGGTGCGGATGCCGGCGAGTCCGGCGGCGCTGATGGCGAAGAAGGAGAGTCCGCCGATCACGACCACGGCGGTGGCCTGCCAGAAGGAGAGTCCGAAGGCGACGGCGAGGGCGCCGTTGATCACGTAGGTGAAGGTGAGGTTGGAGCCGAACCAGAGCCAGAAGAGGTCCTTGGCGCTGCCGTGGCGTTCGGCGTCGGGGATGGGGTCGATCCCGTGGGTCTCGACCCGGAACACCTCGTCGACGTCGATTGTCTCCTGCTGTCCCATGAGGACCCCTGACCTTGAGCGATCTTGAATGACGT
This sequence comes from Streptomyces sp. NPDC048331, assembly GCF_043201215.1. Lineage (NCBI taxonomy): Bacteria > Bacillati > Actinomycetota > Actinomycetes > Kitasatosporales > Streptomycetaceae > Streptomyces > Streptomyces sp. NPDC048331. The sequence continues at coordinate 3,326 of NZ_JBICYT010000041.1, forward strand.
TCTAACTTCTTGAATGGCATTCAAGATGAAGGGTGGACCTCGACCCCGTCAAGACCCTGTCCGGGATAAGGTCGGTCCACGAAGATCCGGAGGGCGGGAGCGGTGGCGGGAGCAGCACGGCGGCGCGACGGGCAGATCGCCCAGGAGCGGATGCTGGAAGAGGCCATGGCGGCCATCGCCGAGGACGGACTGGCCTCGCTCACCATGTCCGCGCTGGCCGAGCGGCTCGGCACCAGCGGCGGCCACATCCTGTACTACTTCGGCAGCAAGGACCGGCTCCTGCTGGAGGCCCTGCGCTGGAGCGAGGAGCAGCTCACCGGGGAGCGCCGGGCGCTGCTGGGCCGCAGGGTGCCGGCCCCGCGCAAGCTGGACCAGTTCCTGGAGCTCTACCTTCCCGAGGGCCCCCGCGACCCGCGCTGGACGCTGTGGATCGAGCTGTGGGCCCGTACCGCCTCCAATCAGCCGTTGAAGGCCGCCCAGGAGGAGATCGACGACAGCTGGCAGCGGGACCTGGAGGCGCTCCTGGCCAAGGGGGTGGACCAAGGCCGCTTCGCACCCCTGGACGTGCCCGCGCGGGCCTCGGAGCTGCTCGCCCTGCTGGACGGCCTGAGCACCCGCGTCGTCCTGGGCCAGCGGGGCGCGGACCGCGCCCGGGCCCTGGAGCAGGCCCGCTCGGCGGCGGCCCTGCTCGTCCCCCGCACCTGAGTCGTGGGCTCGGCCGGCGCTTCTCGCGCCGGCACGCCGGGAAACTCCCCATTTCCCGAACCGAGGACTCGACCCGGACCACCCACTCGACGGACGGCCCCATTCGGCGCCCGAAAGCGGAAGCCTCCGCGCCAAAAGGCCTTTACCGGCTTCCGGGCACGCGTTCACGCCCGTTCACGTGCGTCCGCCCCCTGATACACCCCCTGCCACGCCCCTGCCGCGCCCCCTTGACCAGGGCATATGCGCGGAGGACAAAGGTCTTTCCGGAGCTCGTGAAGGCATTCACAACAATTCCGCCGGAAGTGCGCCCTACCGCGCTCCCCCGCCGGCGCGCACAATCGCGGTGACGACTCACACCGACCGTGAAGGAGGGAGCGCGTGCGCCATCAGGTGCGCACAGCGGACGGGCGCGCTCTGACCGTGGAGCGCTGGGGCGACCCCGACGGTAAACCCGTCTTCCTGCTGCACGGCATGCCCGGCAGCCGCCTCGGCCCGGCCCCCCGGGGCATGGTCCTCTACCAGCGCCGGATGCAGCTCATCGCCTACGACAGACCCGGCTACGGCGGCTCCGACCGTCATGTGGGCCGCACCGTCGCCGACGTGGCCCAGGACGTGGCCGCCATCGCCGATGCCCTCGGCCTGGACACCTTCGCGGTCGCCGGTCGCTCCGGCGGCGCCGCGGGCGCACTCGCCTGCGCCGCCCTCCTCCCGGACCGGGTCACCCGGACCGCGACGATGGTCGGCCTCGCCCCCCGGGACGCGGAGGACCTGGACTGGTTCGCCGGGATGGCCGCGTCGAACGTGCGGGAGTACACGACCGCCACCGACGACCCCGAGGAACTGGCCGCCCGGCTGATCCCGCGCGCCGCCGGCATCCGCAAGGACCCCGGCCGCCTGCTGGACGAACTGCGCCGGGAACTGACCGCCCACGACCGCATGATCGTCTCGGACGCCGGCCTGCGGTCGATGCTCCTGCGCAACTACCGCGAGGGACTGCGCCATTCCGCGTACGGCTGGATCGACGACGTCCTCGCCTTCAGCCGCCCCTGGGGCTTCGACCCCGCCGACATCCGCTGCCCGGTGCTGATCTGGCACGGCGAGCTCGACGTGTTCTCCCCCGTGGGCCACTCCCGTTGGCTGGCCCGCCGCATCCCCGGCGCCACGACCAACATCGTTCCCGCCGTCGCGCACTTCGCCGCCCTGCGCGCGCTGCCCGACGTACTGAACTGGCTGCTGCGCGACCTGCCGGCTCCGGACCTCACCGAACAGCAGCCCGCCTAGGCCGTCTCGCACCATCCCCAAGTGGGCAGCGATCGCTGCCTCGTTGCGAACGGCGCGCGCCTTTGCACAGTACACGCCTCGGAGCCCGCCACCACCCGACGGGTGGGCTCCCCGAGCCGTGGAGGCCGGCCCATGACCCCGCACATCGACGGTGTCGCCCTGATCATCCTCGCCATCGCGCTCCTCGCCGGCCACGCCGTCCACCGGCACACCGCGACGGCCGCCGGGCCGCCTCCACGGGGGACCTCGTCGGTGCGATCGGCGCCGCCACCGCGGTGATCACCGCACCCTTCCCGCTGCCGATCGGAGGCGGTTCCGCGGCGGCCGGGCCGGACTCCCGGCCGGCGGGTCATGCGCTCATATCGCGCCAGGTCAGCGAGGTGCGGTCACCGTAGCTCCGGACCGGCCGGGACCGCCGCCGGAACCCCCGGCGATGAAAAGGATCTTTCCTTGCGGCAAACGGCCGAATCCACCCTCTTGAGAAATACGCCGCGCAATGCGTGGAAGTCTTGACCAGGCGTCATGTCTCGTGTTGCCAAGGGGGAGTGTCCTAGTAAAGTCCCTGCTTGACAGCAGCGTGTAGCCGTTGTCATTCACATGTCCATTCCACATGGCTTCCCCAAGGACGGTGCCGTGAACACTTCAGCATCCCCCGCGACCAGCTCGGTCAGGGCCCACCGGGTCCCGCTCGGCAAGATCGACGTCCACACCGCGTCCGCGGCGACGACGCTCGGTCGAGTGCTGCCGGCCGAATCTGCTCGTCCGGTTCAGGCACCGATCTTCAACTCCGCGCTCTGACCCGAACTCCGCGCTCTAGACTGGCGGAATGACCGGCCTGATCGCATTTCGCGAGATCGTCCTGAAAGTTCACAGCAGATGCGATCTTGCTTGTGATCATTGCTATGTCTACGAACACGCAGATCAGAGCTGGCGAGCCCGGCCGAAAGTGATCTCCCCCGAGGTTATTTCGCATACCGCGTCCAGGCTCGCCGAACATGCCCGTGACCATGCACTCCCCTCCGTCACGGTGATTCTCCATGGAGGGGAACCCCTGTTGGCGGGCACCGCCCGGCTCCGGCTCGTGTGCGAGGAGTTCACCCGGGCGCTGGACGGAATCGCCGAGCTCGACCTTCGGATCCACACCAACGGGCTCCAGCTCAGCACCCGTTACCTCGACCTCTTCGACGAGTACGGCGTCCGCGTCGGCATCTCCCTCGACGGGGACCGTGCCGCCAACGACCGGCACCGCCGCTTCGCCGACGGCCGTACGAGCCACCCGTTGGTCCTGGCCGCCGTCGCCCTGCTCCGCTCCGAGCCGTACCGCCACCTCTACCAAGGTCTGCTCTGCACCGTGGACGTGGCCAACGACCCCGTCGCCGTTCTGGACGCGCTGGTCGAACTGGAGCCCCCACGCGTGGACTTCCTCCTCCCCCACGCCACCTGGGAGACACCCCCGGCCCGGCCCGACGGCGCCCCCGACGCGTACGCGCGCTGGCTGCTGCGGATCTTCGACCACTGGGACCGGCTGGGACGCCCGGTGCCCGTACGGATCTTCGAGTCCCTACTCTCCACCCTGCGCGGCGGCCCCAGCCTCACCGAGTCGCTCGGCCTCGCCCCCACCGACCTCGTCGTCGTCGAGACCGACGGAACCCTGGAGCAGGTCGACTCCCTCAAGAGCGCCTTCGAGGGGGCCGCGGCCACCGGCTTCAATGTCTTCGACCACGCGTTTGACCAGGTCGCGGCCCATCCCGGCGTCCGCGCCCGGCAGCTGGGCCTCGCGGGCGTCAGCGACTCGTGCCGCCGGTGCCCCGTCGTACGTTCGTGCGGGGGCGGTCTCTACACCCACCGCTACCGCGACGGGAACGGCTTCGACAACCCCTCCGTCTACTGCACCGACCTGCGCGAGCTGGTGGACGGGGTCGAGGGCCGCACCGCGCCCCGGGAGACCGCGCCACAGCTGTCCGACCCCGCCGAACTCGCCCGCTCCCAGGAGGAGCTGACCCGGATCCTGCTGGCCCGGCTGCACGCGGACCTCGCCGCCGACCCCGGCTGGGCGCACGCCTGGGAGCTGCTGGCCGCCGTGGAACGGGCCGGGGAGGCCGGCACGGACGCGCTGGACGCCGTACTGGACCACCCCTTCACCCGGACCTGGGTCCTGGCGGCCCTGGACGCCGCCCGGGACGGCAGGCAGGACGCCCCGGAGGCGGCCCGCAGACTGACCGCCCTGGCCGCCGCGGCCGTGCTCCGCGGTGGGCTGGACCTACCCGCCGAGGTGGCCTACCGGGACGGCGAGGTGTACCTGCCGACGCTGGGGCTGCTCCGGCTCGGGGAACCCGGCACGGAGGGCCGGGCCGCGCTGCACGTCACCGACGAGGGATACGCCGTACGGGACGGCCGCGCCGAGCACCGCTTCGGACCCACGGCGGGGGACGCCCGCTGGCAGCCCGTACGCACCTGGTCGCCCGGGCCGGACGCGGCGCCCGTGGCCCTGGAGGACCTCGACCCGTACCGCAATTGCTTCCCCCGCCCGCCCAGGCTGCGTCTCGGCGCCGGGGAGGCCGAGGAGTGGCGGGGCAGGCTGGACCGGGCGTGGGCGCTGCTGCACAAGGCGGTACCGGACTTCGCCCGGGCGGCGGCCACCGGGCTGACCACCCTGACCCCGCTCGCGGGCGGCCCGCGCTCGGGCGGCTGGGGCGAGGCCGGGCGTCACGGGCCGGGGGCGCTCGGGGTGCCGTACGCGGCGGGGGTGCGGGAGACCGCGCTGGCGCTGCTGACCGGGCGGCGCCGGACCCGGCTGCGGGCGCTGACCGAGGTGGCCGACCTGTACGCGCTGGACGGGGAGTGGCAGCACCGCTCGCCGTGGCGGGAGCGGCCGGTACCGGTGTCCCGGCTGCTGGCCGACGTGCACGAGCGGGTGGCGGTGGAGGCGTACCGACGGGCCACGGCGACGCCCGAGCCGGGCGGCTCGGACCGTATCCATCGTGCGCTGGACCGGCTCTCGGAGGCGGCCGAGCTGACCGTCACCGGAAAGAGCCTGGTCGCGGAGCTCCGCTACGAACTGAAAGCGGTCGGCGCGTGATCGCGCCCTCCCGGAAGCCCTCCCCGGAGCCCACGCCGGAGCCCGCCCCCTCCCCCGGCAGGCTCCGGCTCGCCGTGCAGTTACGGCTGGCCGGGGTCCGCCCCGGCATGCGGCTCATGGTGCACTCCTCCCTCAGCGGGACGGGCCTGCGCGCGGAGCTGCTGCGCGACGCCCTGACGGGCGTCCTCGGGCCGCGCGGCACCCTGCTGGTCCCGGCGTTCACCCCGGAGAACTCCAAGACCTCCACCGCCCACCTGGAGCGGATCCGCGGTCTGGACGAGGCCGGGGTGCGGGCGTTCCGCGAGCGGATGGCGGCCTTCGACCCGGCGAGCACCCCGAGCCAGGGCATGGGGTCGCTCGCCGAGGCCGTCCGCACGGCGCCGGGCGCGGCCCGCAGCGCCCATCCGCAGACCTCTTTCGCGGCCGTCGGGGCGGACGCGGAGCAGCTGTGCGCAGGTCATCGGCTCGAAAGCCATATGGGGGAAGAGTCACCCCTGGGAAAGCTGTGCTGGGAGGGCGGGCAGGTACTCATGATCAATGTGGGGTTTTCGGTCTGCACCGCTTTCCATCTCGCGGAGTACCGAATTCCGAAGCCCCCCTTGCGCATGTACGAGTGTGTGGTGAAGGTGAACCTTCCGGGGCCGCAAAGGCACCGGCAGGAGGGGGAGTGGACCGCGTACGAGGACGTCGCGCTGGATGACAGCGATTTCGCGGTGATCGGTGACGCGTTCCCGGATTCACGGGTGCGCAGGGGGCGGGTGGGAGGCGCGTCGACCATGCTCTTCTCCCTCCCGGAGGCCGTCGATCACGCCCTTGACTGGATGACCGAAAACAGACGCTGATTGACTGAACGATGAGGGGATGTGGCGAAGCAGCTCCGGAATGATGTTTCTTCGCTTCGCATCTTCGGGACGGGGGTCGTGTGCCCGCATCAGGGGAGCCGTACTTTTTTCTCAGTTACGCACATACACCGAGGTTCGGGGCCGGGGGCCCCGACCCGGACATGTGGGTCGAGCGCCTTTTCCGTGATCTCTGCGGTCACGTCATGGCGCTGACGGACCTGCGCGCCGGGTACGACGTCGGGTTCATGGACCGGGAGATACGCAGCGGCGAGGGCTGGTCCGAACGGCTCGCCCGGGCGCTCGCCAACTGCCGGGTCTTCGTTCCCCTGTTCTCGCCGCGGTACTTCGCCAGCGAGATGTGCGGGAAGGAGTGGTTCGCCTTCGCGCAGCGCGCCGTTCAGCACGGCGCGGTCAGCAACAAGCAGGCCGAGGCGATCGTGCCCGCGTTATGGGTGCCGGTGCCGCCGGAGCAACTCCCCGGTCCTGCGGAGCGGTTGCAGTTCAACCACAACACCTTCGGCGAGCGCTACGTCACCGACGGCCTCTACGGGCTGATCAAACTGCGCGGTTACGCCGAGCAGTACGAGCACGCGGTGTACGAACTCGCCCGGCGCATCGTCCAGGTCGCCGAGACGGCCCACCTGGACCCCATCCGCCCGCTGGACTACCGCAATGTACCGAGCGCGTTCGGCTCCAGCGGCAGCCCGACCCGCACCCTGCACGTGACCGTGGCCGCCGCCTCCCGGCACGATCTGCCCGAGGGTCGCACCCCCGAGTACTACGGGGACACCGCGCTGGAGTGGAACCCGTACCATCCGGTCGCCCAGCGCCCGATCGCCTATGTGGCCGAGGACCTGGTCAAGAACCTCAACTACCAGACCACCATGTCCTCCTTCGACGACGAGGCCGGGCACCTCGACAGCAAGCAGTTGCCGACCCGACCGGAGATCCTGATCGTCGACCGGTGGGCGGTGGAGGACGAACAGCGGCGTCGGCGGCTCGCCGCCTTCGACCGGGAGCCGAGGCCGTGGGTCAACGTGGTCGTGCCGTGGAACCGGTACGACCATCAGAGCCGGTCGAAGGAGAACGAGCTGGCCGACCGGCTGGAGCACACCATGCCGAAGACGATGAGCCAGGGTCGGGCCGCCTGCCGGGCCGCCGCGAACGGCGTGGCGAACGTGGAGACCCTCGGGCAGATCCTGCCGCAGGTGGTGGAGGCTGCCGCCCAGCAGTTCCTCAGACACGCCCAGCCCTATCCGCCGAAGGGCGACACCTCCATCGAACGGCCCCGGTTGCTGGGCCCGATGGGGATGAACGGGCCGCCCGGGCCGATGGTGCCCCGTGCCCCCTTCCCACCCGACTCCGACCGGCACCGGGCAGGGCCGACGGGCGCCGGGCTCCACGACAACGACGACAACGACACCGACCGGGGGGACGCGGATGACAGCGAGCAGTGACAGCAGCGGCGACAGCGACAGCCGTGACGGACGCATCGTCACCTTCTACTCGTACAAGGGCGGTACGGGCCGCACGATGGCGCTGGCCAACACCGCCTGGATCCTGGCGGCCAACGGCAAGCGGGTCCTCGCCGTGGACTGGGACCTGGAGGCGCCGGGCCTGCACCGCTTCTTCCACCCCTTCCTGGACCCCTCCACGCTGGGGGCCACCACCGGGGTGATCGATCTGATCAGCGAGTACGCGTGGGCGGCGACCAGCCCGGTGCAGCGGCCCGACGACTGGCACAAGGACTACGCGCGGATACAGCCGCACGCCGTCTCACTCACCCCGGAGACCCATGGCTGGGAGTTCCCGGACGGTGGCACCCTCGACTTCGTCTCGGCGGGCCGGCAGAACCGCGAGTACTCGGCGACCGTCTCCACCTTCGACTGGGACAACTTCTACGACCGGCTCGGCGGCGGGCTCTTCTTCGACGCCTTACGCGCCGACATGAAGCGGAACTACGACTACGTCCTGATCGACAGCCGCACCGGCCTGTCCGACATCGCCGACATCTGCACGGTCCACCTCCCGGACGTCCTCGTCGACTGCTTCACCCTGTCCGACCAGTCCATCGACGGCGCGGCCTCGGTCGCCCGCCAGATCGACGAACGGTTCAACGACCGCGGCATCAAGATCTACCCGGTCCCGATGCGCATCGACGAGGGCGAGAAGGAGAAGGCCGACGCCGGCCGGGCCCTGGCCCGGATCAAGTTCGACCGCTTCCCGAACGGCCTGGTCGGGGACGAGCTCACCTCCTACTGGGGCGCGGTGGAGATCCCGTACCGCCCCTACTACGCCTACGAGGAGACCCTGGCCACCTTCGGTGACGAGGCCGGGCTCACCAACTCCCTGCTCTCCGCCTTCGAACGGCTCACCGCCGTGGTCACCGAGGGCCACATCACCTCGATGCCGGCCATCGGCGAGGAGGTCCGGCTGCGCATCCGGGACGCCTTCACCCGGCGCCGCCCGGCACTGCCCGCCGACCTGTTCCTGTCCTACGTGGCCGAGAACCGGATGTGGGCGGACTGGATCGAGTCGGTGCTCACCCGGGCCGGTTTCCGGGTCGTGCCGAAGGACGTGTCGGCCGAGCGGCCCGCGCACACCGGGCCCGGCGACACCCTGGGCGGGGGGACGGGCATCAGCATCGACACGGCCGCCCGGACCGTGGTGCTGCTCTCCACGGCCTACCTCAAGTCGGCGCGGGCCGTGGACGTGTGGGAGCGTGCGGCCGCCGAGGACCCGACCGGGGGCCGGCGCCAGCTGGTGCCGCTGAGGGTGGGCGACGTACGGCTGTCCACGCCGTACATCGACCGCAATCCGGTGGACCTCTTCCGGCTCGACGAGGTGCACGCCACCACCGCCCTGCTGCGTGCGGTGGAGCGCCCCATGGCCCTGCCGGACAGCGTCAACAGCGCCTCCCAGCCCGGCCCCCGGTTCCCCGGGACCGTCCCGAAGATCTGGAACGCGCCGCCCCGCAATCCCGGGTTCACCGGGCGCAGCATCGTGCTGGAGCGGATGCGCGACCAGCTCGGCGGGGGCATGGCCGTGGTGCTGCCGCAGCCGCAGACCCTGTTCGGGCTCGGTGGTGTGGGCAAGACCCAGGTGGCGCTGGAGTACGTGCACCGGTTCATGGCCGACTACGACCTGGTGTGGTGGATCTCCTCTGAGCAGACCGACGACGTGGTCGCGGCTCTCGCGGAGCTGGCGGTCCGGCTGGGTGCGCAGACCGGTGAGGACATGGCGGCCGCCTCGCAGGAGGCGATCGACCTGCTGCGGCGCGGGGTCCCCTCGTCCCGCTGGCTGCTGGTCTTCGACAACGCGGACGATCCCGAGACGCTGAAGCGGTTCTTCCCGCCGGGCGGGCCGGGCCATGTCCTGGTGACCTCCCGCAACCAGTCGTGGTCGCAGTACGGCGACGCGCTGCCGGTGGACGTGTTCCTGCGCGAGGAGTCCATCGAGCACCTCCAGCGCCGGGCTCCCGGGCTCGGCAAGGACGACGCCGAGCAGGTGGCGGTGGCGGTGGGCGACCTGCCGCTGGCCGTCGAGCAGGCGGGTGCGTGGATCGCGGAGACGGCGACGCCGGTGTCCGCGTACCTCGAGCAGCTGGCCCAGCAGGCGGCCCGGGTGCTGGCCCTGAACCAGCCGCCGGGCTACCCGGAGCCGGTGGCCGCCACCTGGAACATCTCCATCGAGCGGCTGCAGTCGCGGTCCCCGGCGGCCGTGCGGCTGCTCCAGCTGTGTGCCTTCCTCGCGCCCGAGCCGATCTCCGCGAACCTGCTCTACAGCAAGGAGATGATCGACGCGCTCAAGCCGTACGACTCCTCGCTGCAGGAGAAGTTGGTGCTGGGCCGGGTGATCCGGGAGATCGGCCGGTTCGCGCTGGCCAAGGTCGACCAGGTCAGCAACAGCATCCAGGTGCACCGGCTGGTGCAGGCGGTGATCCGGGCGCAGCTGAGCGAGGAGGAGCAGCGCGAGGCCCGGCACGCGGTCCACCGGATCCTGGCCGGAGCCCGGCCGGACGACGACGAGCCGATCGACAACCCGGAGACGTGGCCGCGGTTCAACACGATCTGGTCGCACCTGACCCCGTCGGAGGCCCGGTACTGCAAGGAGCCGGAGACCCGCCGGCTGTTGATCGACCGGGTGCGGTACCTGTGGAAGCGCGGTGACTTCAAGGCCGCGTACGCGCTCGGCGAGGAGCTGCGCGAGGCGTGGAAGGAGATGCTGGGCAACAACGACCTGCAGTACCTGTACCTGCGCTTCCACCTGTCGAACATCCTGCGTTCGCAGGGCCGGTTCGTGGAGGCGAAGGAGCTGGACGAGGTCACTCTGGAGCGGCAGAAGGCCGTGCTGGGTCCCTCGCACCCGCACACGTACATGACCATGAGCGGTCTGGCGAACACGCTGGGCGCGCTGGGGCATTACGGCCAGGCGATGGAGTTGGCGACCGAGGCGCACGAGGGCTTCAGTCAGATCTTCCACGAGGCGCACCCGCGCACGCTGGCCGCCGCGAACAACCTGGCGCTGAACCTGCGGCTCGTGGGGCAGTACACGAGGGCCCGTGAGATCGACCAGGAGGTGCACGACCTGCGGACGGAGGTGCTCGGGCCGGAGCACCCGTACACCCTGTCCTCGGCGCAGAACCTGGCCCGCGACCTGCGTGAGGTGGGCCGGTACGAGGACTCGGTGCAGCTGCTGAGCCGGACGTACGACACCTACAAGCGGACGCTGGGGCGGGCGTTCCCCGGCACCCTGTCGGCGGCGAAGAACCTGGCGGTGTCGCTGCGCCGGGCCGGGCAGCTGGAGGACGCCCTGCGGCTGACGACGGCCACCCGGGCCCGCTACCGGGCCAAGTACACCTCGGTCAATCCGGACCTGTTGTCCTGCGAGCTCAACCTGGCCTCGGACCTGTTCGCCACCGGGGATCCGGGCGGGGCCCGGGATCTGGCGCAGGAGGTGGTGGACGAGTACATGAAGGTGCCGGGCGAGCGGCATCCGTACACGCTGGCGGCCGTGAACAATCTGGCGGTGTTCCACTGGGGCACGGGGGCCGCCGAGACGGCGGAGACGATGCTGCGCCAGACGATACGGGGGATGCGGGACGTGCTCGGCGACAATCACCCGCACACGGTGTTCGCCCACCTCAACCTGGCCAACACCCGGGCGGACCTGGGTGATCCGGAGGGCGCTCTGGAGTTGGAGCGGCTGGCGGTGATGCGGCTGCGCGAGGCGCTCGGGGCGCATCATCCCGAGACCCTGGCGAGCAGTTCCAACATGGCGGTCAGCCTGGACTCGATGGGCCGCAAGGAGGAGGCGGCCCGGCTGCGGGCGGAGGCGGTGTCCGAGCTGACCCGGCTGCTCGGCGAGGACCACAGTCTGACCCGGTACGCGCGCGACGAGCGGCGGATCCACCGCGATCTGGAGCCTCTCGCCGTCTGATCCGACGGAGGGCGGTGGGGGCTCCGCGACCGCGGGGTCCCGCCGCCCGCCACCCGACAGCAGGGGGGCGCTGTGACCGACAGCATGACCTTTCGAAACGAGGACCTGCCGGCCCTCTTCCACCACACCGACCAGGCGGCGGTCTCCCGGCAGCGGGAGTCCACGCAGGCCACCCGTGCCCAGTTGCTGCTGCTGGTCCTGGCCGCGGCGGCGGCCGCGCTGCCCGCCGGGCCGAAACTGGGCTCGCTGTACCTCTTCGGGCTGCTGAGCGTGCTCTCGTACGCGGGGGTGCTCGGCGTGGGCATGCGGGCGACCCGGCGTCGGGCTCGTCCGCAGTGGCAGCTCAACCGGAGTGCGGCGGAGTTCATCAAGTCCCTGGCCTGGCGGTACGCGGTCCACGGGGCGCCGTTCGGCAGTGAGGTCGCCGCGCCCGAGGCGACGTACCGGACGCGGCTGGAGGCGGGTCTGGCCGAGCTGCGGAAGATGGGCTGGGACGATCCGCGGGGCTCCGGGGCGGTGCCGGAGGGCGGGGAGATCACCGGCGCGATGGGGCGGCTGCGCGGGATGGACTACCAGGCGCGGCGGGAGACGTACGTCCGGGACCGGCTGATCGAGCAGCGCAACTGGTACCGGCGGCGGACGGAGGTGTCCCGGCGGGCGACGAACCTGTGGTCGTGGACGATCGTGCTGCTGACCTGTCTGGCGCTGCTGTTCGCGCTGCTGGGATCGTTCGGTTCGGGTCCGGGGCCGAGGCTGACCGCGCTGTTGAGCGCGGCGGCGGCGGCCGGGATCGCCTGGAACGAGGTGCGCCGCCACCATCCGTTGATCGAGGCGCACACCCTGATCGAGCAGGATCTGGCGGCGATGATGGTCGTGATGCAGACGACCATCACCGAGGCGCAGTGGCCGTCGTCGGTGTACGAGACCGAGCGGTACGTGTCACCGCAGCACACGGACTGGCTGGCTCGGCACAGTAGTTGACGGTGGGGGCGTGGGCGTGACTCAGTCGCGGGTCACGCCCTCGCGCCAGATGACGGTGACCGGTTTGCCGAGGGCCCGTGCGTAGGCGACGATCTCGGCGGTGCCGCCGTGCCCGCGGGCGGGCTGTCCGTCCCAGACGGCGACGAGCCGGTCGCAGGAGTCGGCGATGTAGGTGCCGGCGGCGTAGTAGGCCTCGTCCGTGGAACGGGCGAAGTCCATCCGGACCTCCTGGGTGGCCCGGTTCTTGAGGCCCTGGTAGCGGGCGAGGGCTTCGGGGTCCTCGAAGGCGTCCTCGTAGTCCCCGCTGGGGATCACCACGGTGAGGTCGGCGCCGTGTTCGAGGGCGATGGCGGCGAACAGTTGGTCCGCTCCCTCGGCGAGGCTGGAGAAGGCCTCCAGCGGTCCTTCGTGGCCGCCCAGTACGGCCCGTAGGGCGCTCTCCACATGGCCGAGCACCGAGTCGGGAATGGCTCGGTGCCCGGTCACGCCGATTCGTTTCATGCAGTAACCAGCCTCCCCCGTGGACATGGCCGCCCGGAACATCCTCCCAGAAGGCGGGAGGACGTCCAGGGGTGCGACGGGGGCGTGTGAGTGACCGTCAGTAGACGCTGACCCCGTAGGCGTTGAGGGCTTCGACGACGGGCTGGAAGAAGGTCGTGCCGCCGGAGGAGCAGTTGCCGCTGCCGCCGGAGGTGAGGCCGACGGCGCGGGTGCCCGAGTAGAGCGGGCCGCCGCTGTCGCCGGGTTCGGCGCACACGTTGGTGCGGATCATGCCGTAGACGACGTCGCCGCCGCCGTAGTTGACGGTGGCGTTGAGGCCGGTGACCCGGCCGCTGTGGATTCCGGTGGTGGACCCGCGCCGGGTCACGGACATGTTGACCGTGGCGTTCACGGCGCTGGTGATGTCCTGGCTGCCGACGGTCCCGGGGGGCACCGGCGAGTTGCTCGCGTACTTGATGAGGCCGTAGTCGTTGGTCGGGAAGCTGGAGCCGACCGTGGAACCCACGACGGTGGTGCGGGCGGAGTTGCTCCACCAGGTGCCCGCGCCGTCGGTGCAGTGCCCGGCGGTCAGGGCGTAGTAGGTACTGCCGCTGCGCACGTTGAAGCCGAGCGAGCAGCGCCAGCTGGTGGCGTAGATGGCGTCGCCGCCGGACACCAGTTTGGTGAGCTTGCCGGGGATGCGTTCGATGCGCAGCGCTCCGACGTCGGTTCCGGCCTCGCGCTTGATTCTCGCGATTCCGGCGTCGGAGACCGTGGAGTCGGCGGAGACCACGAGGGTTCCGGTGGCGGGGTCGGTGTGCCAGGCGGTGCCCGCCACGTCGGCGCGCAGGACGGACGCGCCGGCCGAGGCGAGCCGGGCGGCGCTGAAACCGCCGTCCTGCGGGTCCGCGCTCGCGGCCGTGGGGACGGCGAGCGCTGCGGCGGCGGCCAGGCCGGTGGCCGCCGCGAGCAGCCTGGTACGGGTCATGCGCTTGATCCTCACTTCTCGTCCTCCTGGAGAGGGTCGGGGGCCCGGCGGTCGTGGGGGTGCCAGAGCCCGTGAGGCGCAGCCGGGGGCGCGGCGGGCGCATGAGCTTTGGCCGTGCCCCTGACAAGCGCTGTCGGGAGTGTCCTGGCGTCGGATACCGGTCGCAAGAGCGGCTTTCAGCCTCCGCTCGCCGCCGCTACCTCGAAGGGCAACGTGTTCCCGGGCGGCGGAAAAGGGCAGGTGAAGTGGTCGGCGAAGGCGCGGGGAGGCAGCGGGGAACGGTGGGGATCCACCGTGATCGCGCGCCTCGCGCGTCGGGTATGCCGGGCTTCGGGAAACGGAGGCGGTGGCTGGTGAGCCCTCCGGTGGCGTCGCCGAGGACGGCCCGGAGGCTGTCGTCGTCCGGGTCGACGGCGACCTGGGGGGTGTGCTCGGCGCCCCGACCACCCGGAACGGCCGGAATTCGACCTTCCGGGTCGTCGGCGGGCCGGCAGGTTCCGGTCAGCGCGAGGGGGCCGTAGGGCGCGGACACGGCCGCCGCCCTGCGCTCGTGCCGTTCCCGCCACGCGGCGTGCGGGTCGTCTGCGTCGTCGCTCATCCCGCTCAACCCTTCCACGCGGGTCCGGACGGGAATCCCCGCGTACGCCGTCCGGACCTGTGAAATCTGAAAGGGCCTCAGCAGCCGTCGCAGGGACAGCAGCAGCAGTCGCCACATCCGCAGTCGCCGCAGCAGTCGCAACCGTCGCAGCAGTCACCGGCGTCGCACCACGGGTCCTTCTTCTCCCGCGACCACGGGCCCTCGTGCTCGGTGCAGCACATCTGGCAGGTGCAGAACAGCCCGACGGCGACCGCGCAGCCGGCGAGCAGTCCGCGGCGGGGCCGCTGCGGGGGCAGCCCCCAGCCACCACCGCCACCGCCACCACCGCCGGGCCCCATGGGCGGCGGCATGCCCGGGCCACCGGGAGCCTGAGGGGCGTTCGGGGCGTAGGGGTTGCCGCCGTACGGATTCCGGCCGTGCGGAGTCGCTCCGTACGGGTTCTCCACCGTGGGCCCGCCCGCGTACGGGTTGCCGCCCTGCCCGGCGGAGGCCGTGGCGCCGTGGCCGCAGCCGCTGGTGCCGAAGGCCCGGTCCACCGAGGTGCGCAGCTCGTGCACGAGCAGTCGGTGGGCGAGTCCCGCGTCCGTGAACTCGACCTCGCGCAGGGCCAGCCTGATGCCGTGCAGGGCGTCGTCGCAGAGCCGGCGGGCCTCGGTGAGCGAGGTCCCGGTGGCGGTGAGCGGGTTCCAGGCGCCCGCGACGGCGTCGGCGCCCTGGTCCTCCACCGCGTCCAGCAGGTGCGCGAGGCGGCCGAAGTAACGGCCGGCCTCGGCCAGCGCGGGGGCGTTGCCTGGCCGTCCGGCCAGCTGCGCGGTATGCGCGAAGGCGGCGGCCGTCGCGGTCTCCGTCGGCTCGGTCACCACGAGCACGGAGGTGCCGAGGCCCGCGAGGGTCTCGATGCCCGCCTGCCGGTCCACGGCGTCGACGAGCACGGCGGTGTCGAAGCCGAGCGAGGCCCCGGTGCGGGCTCCGGCCCGGTCCCAGCCGCGGGCCACCTTGCGCGCGGCCAGGGCCATGGGGGCGCGGGCCAACAGCCCGTCCCGGTCGGCCACGTGATCGCGCACCTTCGCGGAGGCGAGCACGAGCGAGACGGCGGCGGCGAGCCGCGCGCCCTCGCCCTGGGCCACGGAGGCGGTGCGCATCCCGCGCAGCGGGCACGGGCCCGCGGTGCGCCGGGCCTCGGGTGCGATGCCGGACTGAGCCTCCGTCAGAACGGATACCAGCAGCCCGTCATAGTTCGTCACGATCCGGGCGAACTGTCCGTGGTCTCCCCGAAGTGCCAGGCACAGCCCGCACAGATGAGCCATCCACTCCGCCCTGAACCGCTCTCCCAGCCGGTGCGTGCAAGGCCTCACTATGCCGAACAAGCTGCTTCCCCCGTGTGTCGTCCGCGTGCTTGCCGGGCATCGTATCGACCCGCGCCTTTCACCCGAACGTCCGCGTCGCTCACCCGCACGGCGGCGGCGGTCGTATTTTCACTCAGTCAGCAGTGGTAGCCGCCAGGATCCTTGACCGTGCAACGGATGTTCTGCACCAGTACCGTCACGAAACCCCTGCGCGGCGACTATCCACTTGGCGCGTTGTCAGCATCATGGACGAGCATAGGGGCAGCGGAGAGAAGACAGACTGACCGCGGTGAAAGGAGGCAGTCCATGGGTTCGGTGCGCAAGGCGAGTGCCTGGCTGGGTCTCGTGGAGGACAGCGACGACGAGCGCTACTACGACGACGACTACGCGGAGGCCCCCCAGGGTTCGGTGGCCGGTCCCGGCGAGCAGTGGGTCACCGACCCCCGGGTCCGGGTGGCCTCCGAGTCGGCCGTGGAGCACGGCCGTCGCATCGCGACGGTCACCCCGGACGGTTTCCGTGACGCGCGGGGCATCGGCGAGCTGTTCCGCGACGGGGTCCCGGTGATCGTCAACCTGTCGTCGATGGACCCGGGCGACGCGAAGCGCGTCGTCGACTTCGCGGCCGGACTGACCTTCGGGCTGCGCGGTTCGATCGAGCGGGTGGCGACCAGGGTCTTCCTCCTGACCCCGGCCGACACCCAGATCGTCAGTGGCGAAGCGGGCGGCCGCTCACGCGACTTCTTCAACCAGAGCTGAGCGGGGCACTCACCGGAAAGCGTCCAGGCCGGTGAGCGCCTTGCCCAGCACCAGCTGGTGCATCTCGACCGTGCCCTCGTAGGTGAGGACCGATTCGAGATTGGTGGCGTGCCGCATGACGGGGTATTCGAGCGAGATCCCGTTGGCGCCGAGGACGGTCCGCGCGGTGCGGCAGATCTCGATGGCCTCGCGGACGTTGTTGAGCTTGCCGAAGCTGATCTGCTCCGGCCGCAGGGTGCCCGCGTCCATGCGCCGGCCCAGGTGGTGGGCGAGCAGGATGCCCTTGTGGAGCTCCAGGGCCATGTCGGCCAGTTTGGCCTGGGTGAGCTGGAAGCCGCCGATCGGCTTGCCGAACTGTTCCCGCGTCCTCGCGTAGTCGAGCGCGGCCTCGAAACTGGCCCGCGCCGCGCCCATGGATCCCCAGATGATCCCGTACCGCGCGTGGCTGAGGCAGCCCAGCGGCCCCTTGAGCCCGGTGACCAGCGGCAGCACCGCGTCGGCGGGCAGCCGTACGTCGTCCATCACCAGCTCGCTCGTGACGCTGGCCCGCAGCGACCACTTGTGCTTGATCTCCGGCGCGGAGAACCCGGGGGTGTCGGTGGGCACCGCGAAGCCGCGGATCCCCTCGTCGGTCTGCGCCCACACCACGGCGACCGCCGCGACGGAACCGTTGGTGATCCACATCTTGCGGCCGTTCAGCACCCAGTCGGTGCCGTCGCGCTTGGCGTAGGTCCGCATCGCCGCGGGGTCCGATCCCACATCGGGCTCGGTCAGACCGAAGCAGCCGATCAGCTCGCCGGCGGCCATGCCGGGGAGCCAGCGCTGCTTCTGCTCCTCGGATCCGTACTTCCAGATCGCGTACATGGCGAGCGAGCCCTGTACCGACACGAGCGAGCGGATCCCGGAGTCGGCGGCCTCCAGCTCCAGGCAGGCGAGTCCGTACTGCACGGCACTGGCGCCGGCGCACCCGTAGCCCTGGAGGGACATCCCGAGCGCCCCGATGCCGCCGAGTTCCCGGGCCAGCTCGCGGATCCCGGGCAGCTCACCGCTCTCGTACCACTGCGCGATGTTCGGCAGCACCCGGTCGGCGGCCCAGGCGCGGACGGTGTCCCGGACGGCGAGGTCCTCGGGCCCGAGGAGCTCGTCGAGCCCGAGCGGATCATGGGGCAGGAACGCGGACACGGGGCCTCCCGGCGGCCTGAGAAAGAACCTAGCAGCGCAAGTTTTGCGCCCGACCGACGCTATTGGTCCCGGCCCCGCAAATCCAGCCCCCACCGACCCGGCAACGGCACCGCACACCACAGGGCCGAAGCTCAGCCCGCCTGCTCGACCGGGGTCGGACGCGCCTCGCTCTTGGTCTGCGCGGGCACCCGCACGACGGCCGACTCCTCGTCCGACGCAGCCGCCCCGCACTCCATCACCCGCGGCAACTTCAGCGCCATCACCGCCCCCGCCACCAACAACCCCGCACTCACCAGCAACGTCACATGCAGCCCGTGCACGAACGACTGCCGCGCCGCCGCGTACAGCGACGCCCCCGCCGGCCCCCCGAGGTGCGCGGCGATCTGGTAGGCCTCGCCCAGAGAATTCGCCGCGCCCGCCGAATCCGCCGCCGACACCCCCGGTACGCCCACGAGCCCCGGCCGGTACGCCGCGTTCATCACGCTGCCCAGCAGCGCGATGCCCATGCCCGCGCCCAGCTGGTACGAGGTCTCGCCGATCGAGGCCGCGCCGCCCGCGGTGGCCGCCGGGGCCTCGCTCAGCATCGACTCGTACGCGGCGAACAGCGTGGTCTGCAGCCCGAAGCCGAGCAGGATGAAGCCGATGGTCAGCAGGAGCGGGCGGTCCTGCTGGCCCATGAGCGTGAGCAGCAGCACGGCGAAGGCGGTCAGGGCGAAGCCCAGCGACACCATCGTGCGCGGCCCGACCCGGCTCAGGGTGTACGAGCCGGTGGCGCCCGCGGCCATGGCGGCGAAGGTCAGCGGCAGCAGCCGCAGACCGGTCTCCAGCGGGCTGAGGTTCAGCACCAGCTGCAGGTACTGGACGGCGATCAGCTCCAGGCCGACCAAGGCCAGCATGGCGAGGACGATGCACGCGACCGAGGTGGAGAAGGCGGCCCGCGAGAACATCCGCATGTCGATGAGCGGGTGCTCGCGCCGCTTCTGCCGCCGTACGAACAGCACGAGCAGCACCACGCCGATCAGCAGCGGGACCAGTGCCTCCACGTCGAGGAGTCGGCGCTCGGCGCCCAGGCGCTTGACCCCGAGCACCGCGCCGAGCACACCGGCGGCGGCCATCAGCGCGCCGAGCACGTCCCACGGGCCGTCGGCGGAACCGCGCGATTCCGGCAGCAGCCAGCGGCCGAGCGGCAGGATCAGTGCCATCAGCGGGATGTTGATGAGGAACACCGAGCCCCACCAGAAGTGCTGGACGAGGAAGCCGCCGAGCACCGGGCCGCCGGCCGCGCCGATGGCGGCGACGGCGGTCCAGATGCCGATGGCGAGCGCGCGCTCGCGCCGGTCGGGGAAGACCTGCCGCAGGATCGACAGGGTGGCGGGCATGATCATCGCGCCGCCGATGCCGAGCAGGGCGCGCGCGGCGATGAGGACCTGGGCGTTGTCGGCGAGGGCGGCTATCACGGAGGCCACGCCGAAGAGCCCGTAACCGAGGAGAAGGATGCGGCGCCGGCCGACCCGGTCGCCCAGGGTGCCGAAGAGGATGAGGAGCGAGGCGCAGACCAGCGGGTAGGCGTCGACGATCCACAGCAGCTCGATCGAGCCGGGGCGCAGGTCCTCGGTGACGGAGGGGACGGCGACGTGCAGGATCGTCGCGTCGAGCGCGACGAGGACCAGGCTGACGCAGAGCACCGCCAGGACGACCCAGCGGTTGGCCCCACCGGAGGCCGCGTGGAGCCGCCGCCAGGGCGAAGGGGTCCGGACCCCGGCCGCGTTCGTCCCCGACATGCATGTACCTCCCAGGTGATCCCTCGCGCTCGGCGGACCAGCGTCTTGTGGAGCCACGGGGGGTGGTGCGCTGTGCGGCGTCCAACGGGGTCCGGCATCGACACGCGAGTGAACGGTCAGCGTACGCGAGTTCGTCTGCCCGTCACGTGGTCAAGCTCTCATCCCGGCGGCGGCCCCGGTGTGGCGTATGCCACTCCCCCCACCTTCATCCTTCCCCCGTGTACACGCGCACTCACGGCCCGTGGTTTCCCGTCGCCGCGCCCGTCGGCACCGCTCCGGCCGCCGAGGGGGCCGAGGGCGACTCCACCGATAATCGTGTCTGTGGAAGATCTTGGATTTCGCCGGGCCGCACCCGCGCTGGCCGTGTTCGCGGCGGTCCGGCTGCTCGGGCTGACCGTGCTCGCGGTGTGGGGGGCGGTGGTCGGCAGCAGCCCGCACACCCTGCTGTCGGCCCGCTGGGACTCGCTCTGGTACGCCCGTATCGCCGCTGAGGGGTACGGGTACGAGGTGCTGCTCCCGAACGGGGACGTCCACTCGAACCTGGCGTTCTTCCCGCTGCTGCCGTGGCTGGAGCGGTTGGTGTCGGCGCCGACCGGGCTCTCGTACGGCTCCGCGGGTCTGGTGGTGTCGGTGATCGCGGGGTTCGCCGCGGCCTGGGGGATCTTCGCGGTGGCGGAGCTGGTCCACGGCCGCCGGGTCGGGGTGTTCGCGGTCGCCCTCTGGGCGGCGCTGCCGGTCGGGATCGTGCAGTCCATGGCGTACAGCGAGTCCCTGTTCACCGCCCTGGCCGCCTGGTCACTCCACTCGGCCCTGCGCGGACGGTGGCTGACGGCGGGGCTGCTCGCGGCCGGCGCCGGGTTGACCCGCCCGGTCGGTGCGGCGGTGGTCGCGGCGGTGTGGGTGGCCGCCGTTCTGGCCTGGCGGCGCGGGGAGCGGTCCTGGCGGACGGTCGCGGGAGCGCTGCTGGCTCCGGCGGGTGCGGCGGCGTACGTGCTGTGGGTCGGGGCGCGCACCGGAGGCGGGCTGTTGGGGTACCTGGACGTGCAGGGTGGCTGGGGCAACGGCTTCGACGGCGGCTGGGCGTTCGCGGGGTTCATCGGGGCGAAGCTGGCCTCGTCCGCGTTCCTCGCCGGGGTGGGGTTGATCGCGGGTGTCGTGCTGGTGCTCTGGCTGTACGGGAAGTGCGTACGGCAACGGCAGCCGGTGCCGCTGCTGGTGTACTGCGGGATCGTCGTGGCGCTGGCGTTGTGCGCGTCCGGGTACTTCGGTTCCAAGCCCCGGCTGCTGCTGCCCGCCTTCCCGCTGTGGCTGCCGCCGGCGGTGGCGCTGGCGCGGTGGCGGACCGGGCGGGCGGCCTCGGTGGTGGGTGCGCTGGCCCTGGCCTCCGCGGTCTACGGGGCGTTCTGGCTGAACGGCTCGGGCCCTCCATAGAGCCCCCACATCACGGAATGGATCATTCCGGTCCATCTTTCAGCAAAAGAAATGGCCTCCAGGGCAATAAAGTCCGGATAAGTGACCGAAACAATTGCCGGAGCAGTGGATCAAGAGGCGGCCAACCGCTGTCGAAATAGCGGGAATTAAGTCCCGCATGAGACCAACTCCACATCACATGGTCATCACAAAGCCCGTGATTCGCCCGGGCCGACCATCGCCGGGCGGTAACGTCGATTGAGTGCGTACCGACCAAATCCTGACCCGTCTGGAGCGGGTGTTCGCCCGGCTGGACCGGGAACCAGAGCGACCGGCTCATCTGCAAACCCCGCAGATGAGCCGGCACCGCGTCGTACTCCTGGGATCGACCCTCGCCTTCTATCTGGCGATCGTGGTCGCCGTGCTGACCACCTCCTGGCTGGTCCGCCTGGACTGGCAGATCATGTTCTTCCGGCCCTACGAGCAGTGGCCGCAGCTGCACGCCTTCCTCGACTACCTGGTCGTGCTGGGCCAGCGCGGACCCACCGCGGTCATGGTCGCCGCCTGGCTCGGCTGGCGCTCCTGGCGGCAGCACACCCTCCGCCCGCTGATCACCCTCGGCGTGGCGCTGCTGCTGCTCAACATCACCGTCGGGTCCGTCAAGCTCGGCCTCGGCCGGCTCGGCCCGCACTACGCCACGGAGATCGGATCCGCCGAACTCTTCGCCGGTGGCGATATATTCCCCTCCGGTCACACCGCCAACGCCGTGGTGACGTGGGGAATCCTGGCCTACCTGGCCTCCACCGGGGTCACCCGTCGGGTGCTGTCCGTGGTGTCCGCCGTCGTCTCGCTGAGCGTCGGCGCCACCACCGTGTACCTCGGCACCCACTGGGTCAGCGACGTCCTGCTCGGATGGTCCGCGGGCCTGCTGATCCTGCTGGCCCTCCCCTGGTTCGAGCCGCTCATCGCCCGGACCGAGACCTACGTCTTCGACGTGCGCGAGCTGTTGCGCCGCCGCGCCGAGACCGGACGGATGCCCGCCCCGGTCGTCGCCGCGCTCACCCCGCTGCTCTCGGCGGGCGGCAAGTGGCAGTTGCGGCCCACCACCGGGATCGCCGGCGCCCCCACCGGCGCCACCGAGGAGCGGGTCCCGCAGCCCCTCAAGGGCACCGTCGCCGCGGCGGCCACCACGGCGCCCACGACCGCCGTCGGCCCGCACTCCCCCGCCGCCCGGCCCGCCGTGCACCCGGCCGGCCGGCCGCACGTGATCCGCTCCGAGCGGACCCCCGTCACCCCGGTCGGCAGCCGCCGCCCGGCGCACACCGAACGGGCCGCCGCCCGGGGGGCCGCGGCCCGTCCCGTCGCCGGCGGCTGAGCACCACCGCGGGGCGGTACGCACCACCTTCACCCGCGACGTACGAAGGCGGGCCGGGTCCTCGGACCCGGCCCGCCTTCGCCGTTCGTCAGCGCCACGCCCGGACGTTCGTCCGTCCCGGGTCACGCTTGTGTCACAGAATATCAACAGCCGCAAATTGTTTAGCGGTCCGCGACACGCCCGGGGTTCAGACCGTTTGGAATTTGCTCCGAACACGACTGAATTCCTGTCGTGGATTGCCACGATCCCCTTGGCCCAGACCAGTTGAATCCCCCTCAGCTCCCCTACATTTCCTTCACTTCTCCGGCCTCCACGGCCCTCCCCAGGAGATCCCGCGCGGCCCTGATCCGGTCCGTCAGCTCGGGCGGCTCGACCACTTCGAACTCACAACCGATCAGCATGACGTGAATCACCAGAACGTCCAGACTCACCGCCCCGGTGCGCAACAGACAGCTCCGCTCGTCGACCGGTTCCAGGACCCCGTCGCTCGGCCCGACGATCTGTGCCGCGTCCTGCGCCGACACCTTCAGCCGCACCACCGCGCGGGCCGCGTACGCCCGCTGCGACACGCCCTCGGAGACATATGCGGCGAGGTCCTCGGCGGGCGGCGGGCGCGGGGCGAAGCGCGGTCCGTGCGGCGGCCGCGGCTCGATCCGGTCCGCGCGGAAGGTCCGCCACGCCTCCCGGTCCAGGTCCCAGGCCACGAGGTACCACCGCCGCTCGGTGCACACCAGCCGGTGCGGTTCGACGGTGCGGCGGCTGACGTCGCCCCGGTGGTCGCGGTACCCGAAGCGGAGCCGCTCCCCGTCCCGACAGACCGAGGCCAGCTCGGTCAGCACCGAGGGGTCCACGGTGGACCGCTGGGCGCCGCGCAGCATCGGTACGGTGAACTCGTTGAGCGCGGACACCCGGCGGCGCAGCCGCGACGGCAGGACCTGCTCCAGCTTCGCGAGGGCTCGTACGGAGGCCTCCCCGATGCCCTCGACCCCGTGCCCGGCGGCGGTGCGCAGGCCCACGGCGACGGCCACGGCCTCGTCGTCGTCCAGCAGCAGCGGCGGCAGCTCGGCCCCCGCGCCCAACTGGTAGCCACCGCCCGTACCGGGGCTGGCGTTCACCGGGTAGCCGAGCTCCCGCAGCCGGTCGACGTCACGCCGGACCGTCCGGGCGGTGACCCCGAGCCGGTCGGCGAGGTCGGCCCCGGTCCATTCGCGGTGGGCCTGCAGCAGGGACAGCAGGCGCAGCAGTCGTGCGGAGGTGTCGAGCATCCCCCGAGTCTGCCGGCGCGCCCGGACGGTCCGCGCCGCGACCGGATGGGCTCAGCAGACCAGCGGTGGCGTCTCGGCGCCGCTGAGTTCGACGAGCGAGCAGAGGGTCCTCACGGAGACCTTCCAGACGCCGTCCTCGAACTCCACGGTCCCCTTGCTGCCGGGCAGCACCGTCTCGTCGCCGACCTTCAGGTCGTAGGTCACCTGGGCCTCGGTGGGTGAGGTGAAGGTGACGTCGGTGACCTCGACGGAGGTCTTGGCCGCCTCGGCACCGGCCGAGAACCCGTCCAGCAACACCGTGAGCAGCTCGCCGTGCTGGAGCAGCTCGGCCTTCTCGTCGGTCGGGGTCTTGGGGTCGAAGAAGGCGGTCCAGTTCTTCTCGATCTGCTCCTTGGCCGCCTCGGGATCCGCGGGCCCCTCCGCGGCGGGGAGGAACAGGACCGCGGCGGAGGGCGGGCCCTGGGCCGCGGCCGCCCCGGCGGGCGAGGACCACCCCACGACCGCCGGTACGGCCAGCAGGAGCGCGGCCGCCGCGCAGGCCGTGGCACGTGCGGGTGCGCGTCGGTGTGCGCCTGGCTGTCCGCTCCGGAGCATCTGCCTCACCACCGGGAGTCCGAGCGAGCCGTTCGGCTCGTCGTCTCCAGGGTCGGCGCCCTCACGGCATCGCGCAACGCGCGGACGGGCCCGGGCGCCCCGGTCAGGGGCGCGGGGACGGTGCCGGGGCCGGTGCGAGGGCCGGGGCGGGTACGGGTGCCGGTGCGACCGGCACCGCGGTCGGGGTGGTGGCCGGCGCGGGCTTCGGCGCGGGCTTCGGCCCGGCCGGGGCCGGCGGCGGGGCGGCGGGCTCCGAGGTCGGGACGACCAACAGCATGCCCACCACGAGGGCCTCCGGCTTCGGCCCGATCCGCTCCCGGTTCGCCTCGTACAACGCCGACCATCCGCCCCGGACGCGGTGCTTGCGGGCGATCGACACCAAGGTGTCGCCGGCGCGCACCGCGTGCATCCGCCCGGCCAGCCCGTACCGCTTGGAGCACACCGGCCACGCGTTCCAGCCCTGCGCGCCGAGGACCTCCTCCGCGACCCGGATCTGCTGCACGCGCGTGGCCAGGTCGGCTCGTTTCGCGAACGCCGACCCGCCGAACTCCTCCCACGTCGGCTGCCAGAACTGCAGCCCGCCGTAGAAGCCGTTGCCGGTGTTCACCGCCCACCGCCCGCCGCTCTCGCAGTCGGCCACGCAGTCCCAGGGCCACTCCCCGCCCGGTCCGCAGTCCCCCGGCCCGTCGCCGATCACCCCGGGCGAGCCCGGGTGCGCCGCCCCGGCCGGGCCGGGCGCCGGTGGCGGCGGAGCCGCGGCTGCCGGGCCGGGGGGTGGTGCGAGCGCCAGCACGGCGGCGAGCGCGACGGCGCCGCCGAAAGCGGCCCGCCAGGTCCGGTGGTGGGGCATCGGGTCACGCTACGCAGCCACGTGCCGCCCTCTTCGACCCGCCACGCGGTGGATCACCGCGCCCCACCCGGTCGGCTGACCGTCGACACCACCTCAAACGGCCACACCTGGGCATCAACTGAGCACAACCTACGCACAGTTGGCATCAAAGCGAAGCTCCGATCGGACGGTTCACCCTTCCGGGGGCCCGGTTCGAATCCGTTCCCTCAAATGGCGTGACCCCGGCCGCCGCTCGGCCGTTGAGCCCGGCGAGCCGGGAGCCTCCCGGACCCGCACCTATGCCGAGGAGCCACCCCGTGCCGCGCATGCTCGACGTCAGTGATGAGGTACGTGCCGAGATCGGTGACGAAGAAGCCGACAGGCTGCTCGTCGGCGAAGACGCGCCGCGCAGTTACGACTGCACCTCCTGCCGCACCCCGGGCGACCCCGAGAACGACCGCACCAGCACGGTGCTGTTCGTCGGCGAGGAGACCGCCGTCCTCGCTTTCGCCCACGCCACCTGCATCCCCTCGCAGGTGGTCTCGGTCTCCGAGGAGCAGCTCCAGGGCGCCGTCCGCAGCATCACCGGTGACAGCCCGGCCGGCGCCGGCGGTCCCGGCGTCGCCCCGCAGAACGTCTCCGGCGGCCAGGCCGTCCTCGGCATCACCAGCGGCCTGATCCTGATCGCCGGAGAGCTGCACCCCGCCCTGGTCGTCGAGCCGACCGCGCCCATCGCCCGCCCCGGCAGCGACGGCCCCGGCGACGACTTCCTGCCGCTCCTCATCGAGCAGGGCTTCATCCCCGTCACCGACACCTCCGAGGTCCCCACCCTCCTCGGCGGCTGGTCGGTCCTGCTCGCCGCGGGCCAGCTGCACGCCGTGCTGCAGCCGGGCAACGACGGCGGTCAGGTCGCCTGGTGGCAGGCCCACCAGGCGCTGTCGGTCACCGACGGCTGGCGGGCCGCCGTCAACAAGACCCAGCGCGTGCTCATCTACGCCGCCCCGGTCGGCTCCATCGGCCAGCAGCCCCGTGAGGACCTGCTGCGCGACGCGTTGGACAAGGCCGCCGCCGCGGGCAAGCTCGTGGCCGCCGCGATGCCGCTGGCGGGTACGCCCGGCGCCTGATCCAGCCGGTACGGAACGGCCGCCCAGCCCCCTGCCGAGGGGGCCGGGCGGCGTGCGCCGGGGGTGTGCGGTCCGTCCCGCACACCCCCGGCGATCTGTGTTTCAGCCCCTGTCACCCCGCATCCGCAGAGCGCCGGTTTCGTTGGCTGGTACGTGCATTCATACGACTCCTCCCGCGCCCCGTCCTATCCGAGCACCGTCCCCGCGATGCGTCCCGCACGGGACCGGGACCCCTCACCGGCCGTCTCGCACACCCCGATCTACGACACGCTGTACTCGGAGTACCTGCGGGCCTTCCGGGCGCTGCCGGGCGACCGTACGGGCGAGGAGGACCACGGGTTCACGTCCTTCTCCTACGGGGGCTCGTACACGAGCGGCACGTCGTACGGCAGCGGCTACAACGGCTCCGCGTGGCAGCGCGTCGACGGCTGGCAGCCCTCGTACACCCCGCAGCCGCAGCCCGCGTACTCGTACGCGGGGAGCCCCGCATACACCGACGGGCGGCAGCACCAGACCGGGATGACACACATCCCGGCGGCCCTGCCGCCCGCTCCGCGCCGGGGCTACTGACCCCGCGAGTCCGCCGGACTCCTCGCCCGGCTGCTACTTCTTCTTCTTGTACTGGGCGCCGCGCTTCTCGCGCACCCGCACCGAGATGTGGATCGGGGTGCCGTCGAAGCCGAACTCCTCGCGCAGGCGGCGCTCGATGAAGCGCCGGTAGCCGTGCTCCAGGAAGCCGGAGGCGAAGAGGACGAACCGCGGCGGCTTGCTGCCCGCCTGGGTACCGAACAGGATGCGGGGCTGCTTGCCGCCACGGATCGGGTGCGGGTGGGCGGCGACGACCTCACCGAGGAAGGCGTTCAGCCGGCCGGTGGGGACGCGCGTCTCCCAGCCCGCCAGGGCCGTCTCGATCGCCGGGACCAGCTTCTCCATGTGACGGCCGGTGAGCGCCGAGACGTTCACCCGGGGCGCCCAGGAGACCTGCTGCATCTCGGTCTCGATCTCGCGCTCGAGGTAGTAGCGGCGCTCCTCGTCGAGCTCGTCCCACTTGTTGTAGGCGATCACGATCGCGCGACCGGCCTCGACGGCCATCGTGATGATGCGCTGGTCCTGGACGCTGATGCTCTCGGTGGTGTCGATCAGGATGACCGCCACCTCCGCCTTCTCGACGGCCGCGGCGGTGCGCAGGGAGGCGTAGTAGTCGGCACCCTGCTGCAGGTGGACCTTCTTGCGGATACCGGCGGTGTCGACGAACTTCCAGGTGATGCCACCGAGTTCGATCAGCTCGTCGACCGGGTCGCGGGTGGTGCCGGCCAGCTCGTTGACGACGACGCGGTCCTCCTTCGCCACCTTGTTGAGCAGCGAGGATTTGCCGACGTTCGGGCGGCCGATGAGCGCGATGCGGCGGGGGCCGCCGGGGGCGGCGCCGCCGAAGGTCTGCTCGGGGGCCTCGGGCAGGGCCTCCAGGACGGCGTCGAGCATGTCGCCGGTGCCGCGGCCGTGCAGCGAGGAGACCGGGTGCGGCATGCCGAGGCCCAGCGACCACAGGGAGGCCGCGTCGGACTCGCCGCTCTGGCCGTCGACCTTGTTGGCGCACAGCACGACGGGCTTGCCCGCCTTGCGCAGCAGCCGGACGACGGCCTCGTCGCTGTCGGTGGCGCCGACCTTGGAGTCGACGACGAAGACGACCGCGTCGGCCGCCTCGATGGCGTACTCGGCCTGGGCGGCGACGGCTGCGTCGATGCCGAGGACGTCCTGCTCCCAGCCGCCGGTGTCGACGACCTTGAAGCGGCGGCCGGCCCACTCGGCCTCGTACGTGACGCGGTCGCGGGTGACGCCGGGCTTGTCCTCGACGACCGCCTCGCGGCGGCCGATGATCCGGTTCACCAGGGTCGACTTGCCGACATTGGGGCGGCCGACGACGGCGAGGACGGGAAGCGGGCCGTGCCCGGCCTCCTCGATCGCGCCTTCGACCTCTTCGATGTCGAAGCCCTCTTCCGCGGCGAGCTCCATGAACTCCGCGTACTCGGCGTCGCCAAGTGCTCCGTGGTCGTGCTGGTCGTTCATGAAGTCCGTTCCTCGTCGTTCGTGGTGGTCGGTGGTACCCGCGCAGCGCGGTTCCACTACTGGTTTCAAGTCTCGCTCAGCGCCCGGTCAGGCGCTTGGCGTCGGCCAGGTGGGCGGTCAGCCGGTCCTGGATGCGTACGGTGGCCTGGTCCAGGGCGGTACGGGTACGGCGGCCACTGCCGTCGCCCGCGTCGAAGGCCGAGCCGAAGACGACGTCGACCCGGCTCTTGAGGGCCGGCAGGCCCTTGACGACCCGCCCCGGGGTGTCCCCGCTGCCCAGCACGGCCACGGGGACGATGGGTGCGCCGCTGCGGACCGCGAAGTACGCGAGGCCCGCGCGCAGCGAGGCGAAGTCGCCCTCGCCCCGGGTGCCCTCGGGAAATATCCCCAGGGCCCCTCCGTTGTCGAGCACGCCCAGGGCGCGGCCGATGGCCGTCCGGTCGGGGCCGCCGCGGTCGACCTTGACCTGCCCGATCCCTTCGAGGAAGGGGCCGAGCGGGCCCACGTACGCTTCCTTCTTGATCAGGAAGTGCAGCGGCCTGGGCGCGGTGCCCATGACCATGGGGCCGTCGATGTTGTGCGAGTGGTTCACGGCGAGGATGACGGGGCCCGAGGCGGGCACCTTCCAGGCCCCCAGTACGCGCGGCTTCCAGAGCCCGTACATGAGCCCGATGCCGATGCGCCTGCCGACCGCCGCACCCTTGAGGGAGGGCGCATGGCTCACTTGCGGCCCGCCCGCTTCTCCTCCACCAGCGTCACGACGCATTCGATCACCTGGTCGAGCGTGAGCTGGGTGGTGTCCACCTCGACGGCGTCGTCGGCCTTGGCCAGCGGGGAGGTCTTGCGGCCGGAGTCGGCCGCGTCGCGCTTGATCAGCGCCTCCTTGGTGGCCGCGAGGTCGGCGGCCTCCTTGCCGCGGAGCTCGCCGCTGCGCCGGGCGGCGCGCGCCTCGGCGGAAGCGGTCAGGAAGATCTTGAGGTCGGCGTCGGGCAGGACGGTGGTGCCGATGTCGCGGCCCTCGACGACGATCCCGTCGGCCTCCTGGGCCGCCTCGGCGGCGATGGAGCGCTGCAGGTCGGTGATCAGGGTGCGCACCTCGGGGACGGCGCTGACGGCGCTGACCTTCGAGGTGACCTCCTGGGTCCGGATGGGACCGGCGGCGTCGAGGCCGTCCACGGTGATGGTGGGGGCGGCCGGGTCGGTGCCGGACACGATGGTGGGCTTGCCCGCGGCGATGGCGATGGCCTGCGGGTCGTCGGTGTCGACGCCGTTGGTGATCATCCACCAGGTGATGGCCCGGTACTGGGCGCCGGTGTCCAGGTAGCGCAGCCCGAGCTTGGCGGCCACGGCCTTGGAGGTGCTGGACTTGCCCGTGCCGGAGGGACCGTCGATGGCGACGATCACGGCGGACGGAGCTGCGGTTTCCACGGTGCGGGCACCTTCCTGGTTGCGCGTACGTGTCCGGGCGCGGCAAAGCGCCCCTCCCCAAGGTTACCGGCCCCGGACGGCCCCCGTCCCCGCCGTGTGTTCCGGGGGCCGGCGGACCCCGGGGAGGGGGCTGCCGGTCGGCGCTACTGCCGGCGCAGCGCCCAGCCCCGCTCGCGCAGCTCGGCGGTGAGGCCGGGCACCGCCCGCGGCTCCACCATGAGCTGGACGAGGCCGGCCTGCTGGCCGGTCGCGTGCTCGATCCGTACGTCCTCGATGTTGACCCCGGCCCGGCCGGCGTCGGCGAAGATCCGGGCGAGCTCGCCGGGCTGGTCGCTGATGAGGACGGCCACCGTCTCGTAGACCGTGGGCGCCGCGCCGTGCTTGCCCGGCACCCGGACCCGGCCCGCGTTGCCGCGGCGCAGCACGTCCTCGATGCCGGCGGCGCCGCCGCGCCGCTTCTCCACGTCGGCGGACTGCAGGCCGCGCAGTGCCTCCACGGTCTCCTCCAGGTCGGCGGCGATCCCGGCGAGGACGTCGGCCACCGGTCCCGGGTTGGCCGACAGGATCTCCACCCACATCCGCGGGTCGGAGGCCGCGATCCGGGTCACGTCGCGGATGCCCTGCCCGCACAGCCGCACCGCCGTCTCGTCGGCCTCCTCCAGTCGGGCCGCGACCATGCTGGAGACCAGCTGGGGGGTGTGCGAGACAAGCGCCACCGCACGGTCGTGGGCGTCGGCGTCCATCACCACGGGTACGGCGCGGGAGAGGGCCACCAGCTCCAGCGCGAGGTTGAGCACCTCGTGGTCGGTGTCCCGGGTGGGGGTCAGCACCCACGGGCGGCCCTCGAAGAGGTCAGCGGTGGCGGCGAGCGGCCCGGACTGCTCCTTGCCGGCCATCGGGTGCGTTCCGATGTAGGCGGTGACGTCCACGCCGAGCGCGGCCAGCTCCCGCCGCGGCCCGCCCTTGACGCTGGCCACGTCCACGTAGGCGCGCGCGACGCCGCGCCCGATCAGGTCGGCCAGGGTCGCGGCCACGTGGGCCGGCGGTACGGCGACGATCGCGAGGTCGACCTGCTCCTGCGGGGGCTCGTCGGTGCCGGCCCCGAGGGCGGCCGCCGTACGGGCCCGGTCCGGGTCGTGGTCGGCGAGGTGGACGGTGATGCCCCGGGCGGACAGGGCAAGCGCCGCGGAGGTGCCGATCAGTCCGGTTCCGATGACGACGGCGGTTCTCACGAGGCACTCCCAGGGGACGAAAAGGCGAGCTGACGGACTGTCCGGCCAGGGTATCCAGCACCCGCGGCACGAAGGCCCGACCGCCCATCCCGTGGGACGGCGGCCGGGCCCCGGTGCACCGCTGCCGGGCGGTCAGAGGTTCTGCGCCCGGATGATCTCCTCCAGCGAACCGGACGGGAGCTGCCCTTGCGGGCTCAGCTTGTCGACGGCCGTCGGTAGCGCCTGGGCGATCTGGTCGGCGGCCTCCTCCGGGCTGACGCCGGCCTGCGCGGCCGCCTTCCGCAGGGCCTCGTCGGGCAGCGCCTCGGCGATCTGGGCGCCGCTGACCGACCGGTTGTCACCGGTGCCGATCCAGGACTGGGCCTGGTCGGCGAGCCCGGACCTGGTCAGCATGTCCATCAGTCCGCCGAGCGGGTTGCTCCCGCCGGCCTGGGAGCCGCCGGACCCGCCCATCAGGGCGCCGAGCAGCGCGCCGAGGATGTCGCCACCTCGGGCGCCGCCGCTCCCGCCCTGGCCGCCGCTCCCGCCCAGGAGGCCGCCGAGCAGAGAGCCGAGGTCGTTACCCGCCATCGTCATGCCTTTCGCAGGGGGGCCGGGCCGCGCGGAGCGCTTCGTACCCGGCGTCGGAACACGGACAATGTCACTCATGGTCGACAGTGCCGCCACCTGGCGCACACGCCCGCGCCCGCTGCGGTAGAACGATCCGCATGATCTTCCACATCGTCCCGCTCACCGACTGGACCGCCGCGCCCGAGCTCCCGTACGCCCCGGCCTCGCTGGAGGCCGAGGGGTTCGTCCACTGTTCGGCGGACCGCCCCACCGCCCTCGCGATCGTCGACGCGCACTACCGGGCGGTACCGGGGATCCTGCTCGCGGTGGAGCTCGACGAGGGCGCGCTGACCGCCGAGGTCCGCCGGGACGGTGATTCCGGCGGGCGCTACCCGCATGTTTTCGGCCCACTGAACCGGGAGGCCGTGATCCACGTGTGGGAGGTCGTACGCACACCCGGCAGCCCTGCCTCACTGGCCCCATGGGAACCGGGCCGATGAACCGGCGCGGCAGGCTTCACCTGAGGCCCGCCGCAGGCCAGGATGCTGCACGCCATCCGGCCACGAAGCGAGGAGAGACTCATGAGCGACCTCACGCACACCGCCCGGCGCACGGTACTGACGATCGGCGCGGCCACCCTGGCCGGCGGCGCGATCACCGCCTGCGGCGGTGGCGGCGCCGAGAAGGCCTCCCCGGGGGAACCGAACGACCCGGCCGTCGAGCCCGCGGCCCCGGCCGCCCCCGCCACCCCGGACGCGGGAGCGGCGGACAAGGCCCTCACCAAGAAGGCGGACGTGCCGGTGGGCGGCGGCAAGGTCTTCAAGGAGGAGAAGGTCGTGGTCACCCAGCCCAAGGCCGGCACCTTCAAATGCTTCACGGCGGTCTGCCCCCACCAGGGCTGCCTGGTCAACAAGGTGGAGGACGGCACCATCGACTGCCCGTGCCACAACAGCAAGTTCGCGATCGCCGACGGTGCGGTGACCAAGGGTCCGGCCACCAAGGGGCTGGCGGAGAAGAAGATCAAGGTGGCGGCGGACGGCAATATCTCGCTGGCATAGCGGCAGGTCAGGAGCCTACGCTCGCCGGATGGACGATCTGACGCTGGTACGGGACCACACGGTCTACCGGTGTGTGATGGGCTCCCGGGCGTTCGGGCTGGCGACGGAGGCGAGCGACACCGACCTGCGCGGTGTCTACCTCGCCCCGACGCCGCTGTTCTGGCGGTTCGAGAAGCCCCCCACGCACGTGGAGGGCCCGCGGGAGGAGGAGTTCTCCTGGGAGCTGGAGCGCTTCTGCGGTCTCGCCCTGCGGGCCAACCCGAACATCCTGGAGTGCCTGCACTCCCCGCTGGTGGAAGAGGTCACCCCGGTCGGCGAGGAGCTCCTCTCCCTCCGCGGGGCCTTCCTCTCGCGCCG
Organism: Streptomyces sp. NPDC048331; assembly: GCF_043201215.1. Taxonomy (NCBI): domain Bacteria; kingdom Bacillati; phylum Actinomycetota; class Actinomycetes; order Kitasatosporales; family Streptomycetaceae; genus Streptomyces; species Streptomyces sp. NPDC048331. The sequence goes on from NZ_JBICYT010000041.1 coordinate 36,072, forward strand.
GGCCCACACCAGCTTCAGCCGGTACGCGGCCTCCCAGCGCGGCAAGCTCCTCGCGGACGTCCGTGTCCACGGCGCCCCGCGCTGGAAGCACGCCATGCACCTGCTGCGCCTGCTGCTGTCCTGCCGTGACCTCCTGCGCAGCGGCCGGCTGACCGTCGACGCCGGCCCGTACCGCGACCGCCTGCTCGCGGTCCGCCGCGGCGAACTCACCTGGGAGGAGGTCGACGCCTGGATGGCCCGCCTCCAGGAGGAGACGGAGTCGGCCCTGGCCTCCACCGCGCTGCCCGCGGAACCGGACCAGGCCCGGGTGCAGGACTTCCTGGTCCGCGCCCGGCGCGCGTCGGCCGCGTAGCGTCGTTCGCGCTGCGTCGATCGCGCCGGCGCCGTCGCGCCGACGTCAGTCGCCCACGGTCCGCCGGCGTACGACGAACTCGTCGAGCGCGTCGTACGCCGACACCCGCTCGGGCAGCGCGGACCCGGCCTGCGCCGCGTCCAGCACCGCGTGCAGCGTCTCGATGTCCTGGCGCACGTCGCCGACCGGCGGGCCCGCGTAGCCCCCGTACTCGGCGGCCACCTTGGCCTCGATCAGGTCGGCGAGGTACGGGGGCGCCTCCGGCACCTCGGCGAGCAGGGTCGGCAGGTGCGCCTGCACCTCGCCCGACCGCATGAGGTGGATGCCGGTGAGCAGCGCCCGGAACGCGTAGAGCAGCGGTTTGAGTTCGGCGACCTTCTCGAAGAGCCGCCACTGGGTGCCGGCGAACCCGCGGTAGTGGTGGGCGTGGTGGGAGGTCAGTACGCCGGGGGCCAGCGCGACGAGTTCCTCGTGGGCCGCCGTCGTGTGGACCACGAGCGGGGAGAGCAACTGCTCCAGGACGTAGCCGTTGTGGTTCAGCATCAGGCGGACGAACTTGCGCAGGTCGTGCGTGACGAGGTCCATCTCCACGTCGTCCCGGTCCCACATGCGACTGCGGGTCTCCTCCGGCGTGCCCAGGCCCAGCAGGTCCCCCGCCGGGAGCAGGTGGGCGCCGCGCAGGTCGATGTCGGAGTCCCGGGACGGGAAGCCGTACAGGTGCGCGCCGGAGACCGTGGCGAAGAGCAGCGGGTCGGGCTGCTCCGCCACGACGGGGGTCAGGTCGATACTCAGTGCGTCCAGCATGGATCAAGCATCCCAGAGGGTGCCGAAAGCCAGGAGTTCGTCCCGGTACTCGATGCGGCCCTCCCACTCGCGGGGCCAGACGTCCGCGCCGAGGTGGGCTCCGGCGAAGGCGCCGGCGAGGCAGGCGATGGAGTCGGAGTCACCGCGCGTGCAGGCGGCCCGGCGCAGCGCCGTCAGCGGTTCCTCGGGGAAGAGCAGGAAGCAGTGCAGGGCGGTGGCGAGGGCCTCCTCGGCGATCCAGCCGTCACCCGTGGCCAGGCAGGGGTCGGTCTCCGGGGAGGGGGACCGCAGGGCGGCCGCCAGCCGCTCCAGGACCGCCAGGCAGTCGTCCCAGCCGCGGGCCATGAAGGACTCCGGGGAGGCGTCGGACGCGGTCCGCATCCACAGGTCACCGAGCCAGCGCTCGTGGTAGCGGGTGCGGTTCTCCAGGGCGTACGAGCGCAGCCGTCCGACGAGCCCCGTCACTTCGGTGCCCTCTGCCAGCAGGTACACCGCCCGCGCGGTCAGGTCGGAGGCGGCGAGCGCCGTGGGGTGGCCGTGGGTGAGGGCGGACTGGAGCTGCGCGGCGCCGGCCCGCTCCTCCTCGGTCCAGTCCGGCACGAGTCCGACCGGGACCACGCGCATGTTGGCGCCGCAGCCCTTGGAGCCGATCTGGCTGGCGTCGCGCCAGTCCCGTTCCGGGGTGTCCAGCAGCTGACAGGCCGTCATGCAGGTGCGGCCCGGGGCCCGGTTGTTCTCCGGGGAGTGGTACCAGTCGACGAACTCCTCGCGGACCGGCCGGGTCAGGCGCAGCGGGCCGACCCGGCCCCGGTCCGCCGCCGTGCGCATGCCGCGGGCCAGGGCGAGGGTCATCTGGGTGTCGTCGGTGACGATCGCGGGGCGCGGGAGGCTCATCTCGCGCCAGGGGCCCGTCTTGGCCAGGATCGAGGGCACGTCGTTGAACTCGGTCGGGAAGCCGAGGGCGTCCCCGAGGGCCAGGCCGATCATGGCGCCCGTCGCGGCTCGCTTGGTCGTCATCGGGTGGTTCCTTCCGGTCGCAGCAGGGGTGGGTGGAGGGTGGTGGCCGGGCCGGGCCGGTAGAGGGCGGCCGGTTTGCCGCGGCCGCCGGTCAGTCGGGCGGCGCCCGGTACGGCCTCGAGGAATCCCGGTGTCGCCAGGACCTTGCGGCGGAAGTTGGGGCGGTCGAGGGTGGTGTTCCAGACGGTCTCGTAGACGGACTGCAGCTCGCCGAGGGTGAACTCGGGCGGGCAGAAGCCGGTGGCCAGGCAGGTGTACTCCAGCTTGGCGCCGATCCGCTCGCGGGCGTCCGCCAGGATCACCGCGTGGTCGAAGGCGAGCTCCGGGACGTCTTCCACGGCCAGCCAGCGGGCGTGGGCCGCGTCCCCGCCGCCCTCGGCCGCGGGCTCCGGCAGGTCGGGGACGAGGGCGGTGAAGGCCACCGAGACCACCCGCATCCGGGGGTCGCGGTCCGGTTCGCTGTAGGTGCGCAGCTGCTCCAGGTGGAGCGCGGCGACGAGTTGCTCCGGCAGGCCGGTCTCCTCGGCCAGTTCGCGCCGGGCCGCGGTCTCGGCGGACTCCCGCGGCAGGACGAACCCGCCGGGCAGTGCCCAGGCCCCGGCGTACGGTTCCTGGCCGCGCCGGATCAGCAGCACGTGCAGGGCGCCGGCGCGGACGGTGAACACGGCCAGGTCGACGGTCACCGCGAACGGTTCGAAGGCGTAGGGGTCATAGCCGGCGGTCATCGGTTCTCCGGAAGGGGGTCGGTGAAGTGCCAGCCCTCGGCCAGCAGTCCGTCCACGGCCCGGACGGCCGTCTCCAGCCGGGCCGCCCGGTCCCCGCGCACGACCAGGAAACGCCTCCCGGTGCGCTCCAGTTCCGCCCGGAACCGCTCGGTCATCCAGGGCCGCAGCTGTGGCCCGTCCCGCAGTCCGTCGTCCTCGAAGGGCACGTCGGTGTGGTCGGTGAGCAGGTACAGGTCCCGCCGGGTGAGGTCGGCGATCCGCTCGACCTCGTCGTTGCGGCCGCCCATGTACCGCTCGTGCCAGATGCCGGTCGCGAAGGAGTCGGTGTCGCAGAAGAGCACGGGCGAGCCGAGCCGGGCGGCGTGTTCCTCGTCCGCGTCCTGGTGGCGGGCGATGAGCGGGAACTCCTCGGAGGTGAAGGACACGTCCGCCCAGGAGGCGGCCGGGTCGGAGGCGCGGGCCGCCGCCAGCTTCTCCTCGCTGAACCGGCGCCCGTACTCGGCGACCCAGCCGGTCTTGGCCCATACGCCGCCGCGGCGGCGGTAGTGGTCCGCGAGGGCCCGGGACAGGGTGGTGGTCCCGGTGGACTCGGCGCCGAGGACGACGACCCGCCGGGTGAGGGCGGCCCGGACGGCCGGACCGAGGAACTCCCAGGAGCCGGCCGGGTCCCGGCGTACCGCCGTCCCGGACACGGGGAACAGGGTGCGTTCGCGGTCCACCAGGACCTCCTCGGCGCCGAACCGGCGGGCGAGTTCGCTCCCGTACTCCTCCGAGGTGAAGACGGCGTCCACCTTCCCGGGGACCGCGCCGCGGAAGACGGCCATGTGGGCCTCCCAGATCTCCGGGTCGTGCAGGTCGACGGGGATGTCGTCCACCGCGCCGACGATCTCGGCCCCGGGGTGCGCCTCGCGCATCCAGGCGACCCGGTCGGCGAGCGGGACCGATTCCACGGAGGCCGCGCACACCAGGACGGTCAGCCGCTCGCACTGGTCCTGGGCGGTGCGCACGAGGTGGTGGTGGCCGGCGTGCGGCGGGTAGAACTTGCCGAGGACCAGGCCGTGCCCGTGGCGTCTCATGCCGTCGCCTCCGCCGCCGTACGGGCGCCGCGCGCCGGCAGCGTGCGGCGCCAGCCGAGGAGTCCGACCACGCACAGGGCGAGGAAGCCCACGTAGAGCGCGGAGGTCAGGTAGAGGCCCTTGTAGGCGTAGAGCGGGATGTAGACGAGGTCGGCGGCGATCCACAGCCACCAGGACTCGACGAGCTTGCGGCACTGCCCGTAGGTGGCGGCGAGCGAGAGCCCGGTGGTCAGCGCGTCCCAGAAGGGGACGGTCGAGTCGGTGGCCCGGCTCAGCAGCAGGGTGAGGGCGAGCACCCCCACCGCCCCCGCCGCGGCGAGCACGGCCCATTCGGTGCGTGTGGTGCGGCGCACCGGCAGGGCCTCGGCGGTTCCTGGTCCACCCCCGTGGGTCCAGGACCACCAGCCGTACGCGGCGAGGGCGATGAAGACGATCTGGAGCCCGGCGTCGGCGTAGAGGCCGGCCTGGGCGAAGAGCACGATGAAGAAGATGTTGTTGGCGATGCCGATCGGCCAGTTGGCCACGTGCTGCCGGGCGACCAGCCAGACGCACAGGGCGCCGGTGGCGAATCCGAGCACCTCGGTCCAGCTCATGGTCCAGCTCATGACGACCCCCCTCGGGCTCTTTAATAGTCATGTTGACTATAAACAAGGCCGGGGGTTCCCGACAAGCAGAAAACCCGCGGCGCCCGAAAGGGCACCGCGGGTTTTCCTTGATCGTGCCGGCCGCCCGTGGGGCGACCGGCCCGCGTCCTAGAGACCGACCTCGCGCATCAGCATGCCGACCTCGGTGTTGGTCAGGCGGCGCAGCCAGCCGGACTTCTGGTCGCCCAGCTCGATCGGACCGAAGGCGGTCCGGACGAGCTTGTCGACGGGGAAGCCCGCCTCGGACAGCATGCGGCGCACGATGTGCTTGCGGCCCTCGTGGAGGGTCACCTCGACCAGGTAGTTCTTGCCGACCTGGTCGACGACGCGGAAGTTGTCGGCGCGGGCGTACCCGTCCTCCAGCTCGATGCCGTCCTTGAGCCGCTTGCCGATGTCGCGCGGCAGCGAGCCGGTGATCGCGGCCACGTACGTCTTCTGCACGCCGTACTTCGGGTGCGTGAGGCGGTGGGCCAGCTCACCGTGGTTGGTGAGCAGGATGATGCCCTCGGTCTCGGTGTCGAGCCGGCCGACGTGGAAGAGACGGGTCTCACGGTTGGTGACGTAGTCGCCCAGGCACTGGCGGCCGTCCGGGTCCTCCATGGTGGAGACGACACCGGCGGGCTTGTTCAGCGCGAAGAACAGGTACGACTGGGTGGCGACGGTCAGGCCGTCCACCTTGATCTCGTCCTTCGGCTGGACGCGCTTGCCCTGCTCCAGCACGATCTCGCCGTTGACCTCGACGCGGGCCTGCTCGATGAGCTCCTCGCAGGCGCGGCGCGAACCCATGCCGGCGCGGGCGAGGACCTTCTGCAGACGCTCGCCCTCCTCCTCGGCACCCGGGAAGGTCTTCGGGGTCTTGACCACGGGCTTGTCGGCGTACCGGTCGCGCACGCGCTCCTCGATCCGCGCGTCCAGCTCGCGGGGGCGGGACTGGCCGCTGCGGCTGCCGGGGCCGCTGCGCGGGCCGCCGGCTCCGCCGATGCCGGGGGTCTTGGCGGTGCGGGGACCGCCCTTGGCGCCACCGCGCGCCGCGGCACCGCGGGCACCGCCGCCGCCCGCCTTGGGGCCGCTGCGTCCGCTGCGCTCGCCCTCGGGGCCGACGTCGTAGCGGCGCTCCTCAGGACGCGGGTTGCGGATGCGGGGGGCCGGCTGGTCGCGGTCGCGCGCGTCGGAGCCGCCCTGGTAACCGCCACCGCCCTGGTAGCCGCCGCCGGAGCTGCCACCGCGGGAGCCACCGCCCTGGTAACCGCCGCGGGAGCCGCCGCCCTGGTAGCCGCCGCCGGAGCTGCCACCGCGGGAGCCACCGGAGCTGCCGCCCCGGTAACCGCCGCCGGAGCTGCCGCCACGGGAGCCGCCGGAGCCGCTGCCACCGCCGGAGCCGCTCCCGCGGTAGCCACCGCCGCCGGAGGAGGAGCCGCCGCGGGAGTTACCGCCGCGTCCGCCACCACCGCCGCCGCTGTTCCTGTTACCGCCGCCGTTGCCGTTGCCGCTGCTTCGCATCAAAGTTCCGTCGTCTTGTCGTCGTCTTCATCGGTGTCCGGTGCGTCCGGATCGAACGACGGCACACCTTCTTGCGTCTCGGCTTCGATCGCGTCCGCCTCGGGGAGGAAGGGCGCGAGCTCCGGGAGCTCGTCCAGGCCGCGCAGGCCCATCCGCTCCAGAAAGTAGTTCGTCGTCCTGTACAGGATCGCACCTGTTTCGGGTTCCGTCCCCGCCTCCTCCACCAGACCGCGCTGGAGGAGGGTCCGCATGACCCCGTCGCAGTTGACTCCGCGGACCGCCGAGACCCGTGATCGGCTCACCGGCTGGCGGTACGCGACGACCGCCAGGGTCTCCAGGGCCGCCTGGGTGAGCCGGGCCTGCTGGCCGTCCAGGACGAAGCCCTCCACGGCCGGCGCGTACTCGGCCCGGGTGTAGAACCGCCAGCCCCCGGCGACCAGCCGCAGCTCGAAGCCCCGGCGCGCGGCCGTGTACTCGTCGGCGAGCTCCCGCAGCGCCTGCGCGACCTCGCGCGGGGTGCGCTCCAGCACCTTGGCCAGGTGCGCCTCGGTGGCCGGCTCGTCCACGACCATGAGCACGGCCTCCAGGGCCGGCTTCAGCTCGAGCGCGGCCACCGCGCTCACGTCGCCGTTCAATCCTTCGCCTCCACGATCCGGTCGAACTCGTCGGTCACGGTCGGCATGCCGTCGCCGTCCCCGCCGCTCCAGCGCACGGTGAGGGTCCGCAGCGCCTCCTCCTGGTCGAGGACGACCGCCCTCTCCCGGTACAGCTCCAGCAGGGCCAGGAAGCGCGCGACGACGGTGAGGGTGTCCTCGGCGTCCTCGGTGAGCTCCTGGAAGGTGGCCTCGCCGCGCGCCTTCAGCATCCGCACCACCAGTCCGGCCTGCTCGCGCACGCTGACCAGGGGGGCGTGGATGTGGTCCACGTACACCTGGGGCTTGGCCTTGGGCTGCATGGCCTTCACCGCCAGCCGGGCGAACCCCTCCGGCCCGATGCTGATGACGACCTCGGGCAGCAGGTCCGCGTGGTGCGGCTCCAGCCCGACCGTCCGCGGGTACCGCCGCCCCTCGGCCTCCGCGCGCCGCTCGAAGATCTCGGCGATCTGCTTGTACGCGCGGTACTGGAGCAGCCGCGCGAAGAGCAGGTCGCGGGCCTCCAGCAGGGCCAGGTCCGCCTCGTCCTCGACCTCGGCGGCCGGCAGCAGCCGGGCGGCCTTCAGGTCGAGGAGGGTGGCGGCGACGACGAGGAACTCGGTGGTCTGGTCGAGGTCCCAGTCGGGCCCCATGGCACGGATGTGCGCCATGAACTCGTCGGTGACCTTGGACAGCGCGACCTCCGTGACGTCGAGCTTGTGCCGCGAGATCAGCTGGAGCAGCAGGTCGAAGGGGCCCTCGAAGTTGGCGAGCCGCAGGGTGAACCGCCCGTCGCCTCCGGCGCGGCTCGCGGTGTCCGTGCCCTCGGCCGGGTCGCCGCCCCCGACGCTCGCGGTGTCCGCGCCCTCGGTCGGGGCGGCGGCATGCACGGCATCGATCTGCGGGGACTTCGCGTCCGGGGCCGGACCGGGCTCAGGACGGCCCTGCTGCCCGTCTGCGGGCTCGGGGGAACGTTCCGGCTCGGTACCGCCGACGGCCGGTGCGGGGCTCGTGGCGGGCGCCTCAGGGGCTTCGGAGACCGCTTCCGCGCCGTGTGCTTCCGGTTGCCCGGCCGGGGCGGCGGCGCCGGGGCCGCGCCCCAGGGCGCGCCGGGTCGGTCGGCCGGATTCGGCGGGGAGGGGCATCGCGGTCCAGGAGGTGCATGGGGGGCGGCGTGGAGGGCCGGGCGCCGTGGCCGCGGCCACCAGCAGCCTACGGGCTCGGCCGTGCGACCCGGCGGATCACCGCCCCGTACGGCGCCGCGTGCGCGACGGGTCCCACGCGGCGGGCCGGAACGCACGGGCAGCCGGGCCGACCGACCGTTCGGCCTCGGATCCCCCCGGGCGGACAGCCGCCGGGGCCCCTGCTCCGGGAGTGCGCGCCGGGTGCCGAGCGGCACCCGGGCGGCCCGGACGCGCAGGCGCCGCACGAGCGGTCCCGCGGGGCGGTCAGCGGCCGCGCAGGCGGCGTACGAGGATGCTCGCGTCCCCGCGGGATTCCAGATCGGCGAGGACGACCGCGACCGCCTCGCGGACGATGCGGCCCCGGTCCACCGCCAGCCCGTGCTCCCCGCGCAGCACCAGCCGCGCGTGCTCCAGGTCCATGAGCTCCTCGGCGGAGACGTAGACCGTGATCTTCTCGTCGTGGCGCTCGCGGCCGCTGGGGCGCCGGTTGGCGCCCCGGCCCTGCCCCTTGCCCCGGCGGCCGGCGCCGGCCGGGGCCGACATGCCGCCCGACGGGCCGGCAGAACCTTCCTGCGGCCGCCTGGGCTGCCCCACCACGGGCCCGCCGGCGTCCACGGTGGCCGCGGCCTCCCGGCCGCGGCCCTCGTTCGCCGTGCCCTCGGCCGACGTGGCCGAGTGTTCCGCGGCGGGCGCCTCCTCGACCCCGCGCCGCGGCGAGGACGACTGGAGCGCCATCCCCCCGGTCGTACGGAACAGTTCGTCGGCTCCGGGCAGACTCACTCGGCGTGACACCGGGCGAGCACCTCCCTGGCCAGCTGGCGGTAGGCGGCGGCGCCGACGGAGTTGGAGGCGTACGTCGTGATCGGCTCACCGGCGACCGTGGTCTCCGGGAAGCGCACCGTGCGGCCGATGACCGTGTGGTAGACGTGGTCGTCGAAGGCCTCGACGACACGCGCCAGCACCTCACGGCTGTGCACCGTACGGGAGTCGTACATCGTGGCGAGGATGCCGTCGAGCTCCAGCTCGGGGTTGAGCCGCTCCTGCACCTTCTCGATGGTCTCGGTCAGCAACGCCACGCCGCGCAGCGCGAAGAACTCGCACTCCAGCGGGACGATGACCTTGTGAGCCGCCGTCAGGGCGTTCACGGTCAGCAGACCGAGCGAGGGCTGACAGTCGATCACGATGTAGTCGTAGTCGGCCAGCAGGGGCTTCAGGGCCCGCTGCAGGGTGGACTCGCGCGCGACCTCACTGACCAACTGCACCTCGGCAGCGGACAGGTCGATGTTGCTCGGCAGCAGGTCCATGTTGGGGACCGCCGTCTTGAGCAGCACCTCGTCGGCCGACATGCCCCGCTCCATGAGCAGGTTGTAGACCGTCAGGTCGAGTTCCATCGGGTTCACGCCGAGACCCACGGACAACGCGCCCTGCGGGTCGAAGTCGACGAGCAGCACGCGGCGCCCGTACTCGGCGAGCGCGGCAGCCAGGTTGATGGTCGACGTGGTCTTGCCCACGCCGCCCTTCTGGTTGCACATCGCGATGATCTTCGCCGGACCGTGGTCGGTCAGCGGACCCGGGATCGGGAAGTACGGGAGCGGGCGTCCGGTCGGGCCGATCCGCTCACGGCGCTGGCGGGCAGCGTCGGGGGCGAGAGTGGCCGCGTACTCGGGGTCCGGTTCGTACTCCGCGTCGGGGTCGTAGAAGTGCCCCTCGGGCACATTGTCGTAGTCGGCGAAACCCACGGGCTTTTCGCCGCTCAGGTCGCCGGCCCTGGAGTTCACGTCTAGGCCGTCCATGCTCTTTTGGGGCGTCGTCATGTGCTGGTGGTTTGCGAAGGTGCGTACTGCGACGGAGCCGACAGCTTCGAGCCCGGTAGGGCCTTGGCCCCGCTCGGGCATCCCTGCTCGACCACCCCCAGGAGCAAATGTCGACTCATTCACAAGTCGTCTTACCTCCTCGGACGTGACCAGGACACTTATCGATAGGTCAGCGTGGCACCATGCCGACGGTTGGCGACTCTATGGCGTGTCACCACTCAGCGGCAACACAATCCACCGGACCCGGCACGATGTGTCGGCAACCGAACACCACTCTGTCAAGGGCGCACGAGCTGTCGCTGCGAAGTTTCGCGGGTGCGCGAAAGGGTTAAAGGGTTACGTTCGAGGCGAGTTGAGCGGGGTCTCGGGGCACCGCGCAAACGCGACCGGCCGGACCTTGCGGGCAAGGTCCGGCCGGATACGTGAGATTGACGTCAGTCGTTGACGTGTCAGCCGAGCAGCGTGCTCAGCTCGAGGGTCTCCAGGCCGTGGGCCTCGGCGACGGGACCGTAAACGACCTGGCCGTCATGGGTGTTGAGGCCCAGGCCCAGGGCGGCGTCACGACGCAGCGCCTCGACCCAGCCGAGGTTGGCGAGCTGCACGATGTAGGGCAGCGTCGCGTTCGTCAGCGCGTAGGTGGAGGTGTTCGGCACCGCGCCCGGCATGTTGGCGACGCAGTAGAAGACCGAGTTGTGGACCGTGAAGGTCGGCTCGGCGTGAGTGGTCGGACGGGAGTCCTCGAAGCAGCCACCCTGGTCGATCGCAATGTCGACAAGGACACTTCCGGGCTTCATCTTGGCGACGAGCTCGTTGGTGACCAGCTTCGGGGCCTTCGCACCCGGGATCAGGACGGCGCCGATGACGAGGTCGGCCTCGACGACGGCCTTCTCCAGCTCGTAGGCGTTGGAGACGATCGTCTTGATCTTCGTACCGAAGATCTTGTCGGCCTCGCGGAGCTTGTTGATGTCGCGGTCGAGCAGGGTCACGTGGAAGCCCATGCCGATGGCGATCTGCGCGGCGTTCCAGCCGGAGACGCCGCCACCGATGACGACGCACTCGCCGGCGTGGGTGCCGGGGACACCGCCCGGGAGGACGCCGCGGCCGCCGGCCGAGCGCATCAGGTGGTAGGCGCCGACCTGCGGGGCCAGGCGGCCCGCGACCTCGGACATCGGGGCGAGCAGCGGGAGCGCGCGGTTGGCGAGCTCGACCGTCTCGTACGCGATGGCGGTGGTGCCGGACTCCAGCAGGGCGTCCGTGCACTCGCGGGAGGCCGCCAGGTGCAGGTACGTGAAGAGCGTCTGGTCCTTGCGGAGGCGGTGGTACTCCTCCGCGATCGGCTCCTTGACCTTGAGCAGCAGGTCGGCGGTGGCCCAGACCTCGTCGGCGGTGTCGAGGATCTCGGCGCCGGCCGCGACGTACTCGGCGTCCGTGATCGAGGAACCCATACCGGCGTTCTGCTCGATGAAGACCTGGTGGCCGTTGCGGACCAGCTCATGCACGCCGGCGGGCGTGATGGCGACCCGGAACTCGTTGTTCTTGACCTCGCGGGGGATGCCGACCTTCATCGTCGATCACGGTCCTTGACGTTGGGGGAATTACGGGGGCACTTCCATACATACCCGCCCACAAGAACGCGCAACGGGATGCACCACGGGATGCCGCGGTGAACCCAGTCTAATGAAGGATGACGTGCTGTCTAGCCTTGCAAACAAATAATCTCAGTCGGAATCACTACGGATTTCGCAGGCTGCGGGGTCATCTCCCAGCAATCTGTCAGCTGCTGAGCGGTGCAGCCTGGCAGCTGCGGGGTCGCCCAATCTGTCGAGCGTGTCGGCCAGCCTGACCTGCAGTGCCGCCTGAAGTCGCTGGTCCCCGGCCCGGCGCGCCAGCTCCACCGCCTCGCGGCAGGTGTGCAGCGATTCCTCGGGCCGGCCGGCGTACTCCTGGACCCGCGCCATCTCGCTCAACGCCTTGGCCTGACCGGGGACATCGGCCAGCTTCCGGTAGCCCGCGGCGGCCGCCCGCCAGCTGCGCAGCGCGTCCCCGTACCGCCCCGCGTAGGTGTGGACGTTCCCGAGCCGCCCGTACAGCCGGGCCTCGTCCGCGCGCTCGCCCCGCGCGAGGGCCTGGGAGAGCGCCCGGCCGAACCAGTCGGAGGCCCGGTGCCAGTCCGCCAGCTCCTGGTAGGCGCCTCCTACGGATTCCATCGCGCGGCCCGTGGCGTACGGATCCATCGCGGCCCGTCCGGCGTCCAGGGCGGCCCGGTAGCGCTCCAGGGCCTCCTGGGTGCGGCCGGTCTCGGCATCCAGATCGGCCAGGTTCAGCAACGCGGCCGCCTGCTCCCGGTGCAGGTCGCGGCGCTCCGCCACGTCCAGGACCAGGCGGTGCAGCCCGTACAGCTCCGGGGCGGCCCCGGCCGTGCCCCGGTGGTCCGCCAGCGCCCGGACCAGGGCCGCGACCAGTCGGCGGGCCAGGGTGTCGAGCCCACCGTCGGCCACGGCCAGCGTGGCGGCTGCGGTGAGCGCGGGCAGCCGGGTGTCCAGCCAGGTCGCGGCGGCCCGCCGGTCGGGGAACCGCAGGGCGCGCGGCAGCCCGTCCAGCAGTTCGCGCAGGCCGTCGTCCACGGCGGCGTCCACCCCGGGCTCCGCGGCGTCGGCCATGGCCCGGCAGGAGTGCAGCAGCCGTACGGTGCGCTCCAGCATCCGGGCCCGGGCCAGCTGCACCTCGGCGGGGCGTTCCTTGGCCTCCAGGAGGGCCTGGAGCAGCGGCGCGAGGCAGCCGGGCAGCAGGAAGAGGCCGTCGCGGGAGGGGCGGACCAGGCCCAGCCCGGCGAAGTCGTCCAGGGTCGACTGGGCGGCGGCCACGGAGCAGCCGGCCAGGGCGGAGGCGGTGTGCGAGTCGATGCTGCCGGCCGGGGCGAGCGGCAGGAGCCGCAGGGTCCGCTGGGCGGGCTGCGGCAGGGACTCGTAGACGAGCCGGAAGCCGCGGGCGAGCGGGCCGCCGGTGGTGGCGGGCATGTCGTGGAGCTGCTTGGCCACGTCGGCGACGGATGCCTTGGGGTGGGCGGCGAGCCAGCCGCCCACGAGGACGAGCGCGGCGGGCTGGCCCCCGCACTCCTCGGCGAGGGCCTCGGCGGCCCGGGGGTCGGCGGTGACCCGGGTGTCGCCGATGCGCTGGACGAGCAGTTCCACGGCGGAGGGGGTGTCGAGTCCGCCGAGGGTGCAGGGCCGGACGTCGGGGATGCCGGTGAGCGGCCCCTCGGCGGTGACCACGACGAGGCACTCGGGGGTGTCCGGCAGCAGGGCGTCCACCTGCTCGGGGTCGACGGCGTCGTCGACCAGGATGATGGCCCGGCGGCCTTCGAGGGCGGTGCGCAGAGCCGAGCTCAGCTCGTCCTCGCCGGCTCCGGGCGGGGTGGGTCGGCCCAGTCCCTCCAGCAGGCCGCGGACGGCCCGCTCGGTGGGCACGGTCGCCCCGCCGGGGGTGGTGAGCCGGGTGCGGAGCACGCCGTCGGGGTAATCCTCGGCGACCTCCTGCACGAAGGCCTCGGCGAGGGCCGTGCGCCCGGACCCCGGCCGTCCGGCGACGAGCAGCACCCGGGCCCGGGGCGCCTTGGCCTTGCGGCCGGAGAGGGTGTCGAGCCCGGTTCGCGCGATGTCCTCGCGCAGCTCCTTGAGCTCACGCCGCCGCCCGACGAAATCCGCCACGGATCCGCTCCTCTCCCTGCCACCGGATTGCGAGCGTAGTTCACGCAGAGCGACGACCCGGGTGGAGCGCGGCGGGCAAATCCCCCAATCGGATCAGCAGATGGACCTATTTTTCACGCGCCGCTCCCACGGCGCGGCCCCGGCGGGCCCGCGGGGGCCGGCCGAGGCGCGCCGTACGGCGTCGACGGACCCGGAAGAGACGGCCTACGCCTCGTACGGGCGGGCCGGCCAGGGGGCGAGGGCCGGGCGCAGGGCCTCGATGCCGCCCTCGGAGGCGAGGGCGGCGGCCAGGGCCAGTACCCCGGTCACCAGTCCCGGGTTGTGCAGCTCGCCCGCCAGGACCCCGCGGACCAGGTCCGCGAGCGGGACCCGGGCGATCTCCATGTCCGCCTCCTCCTCGGAGACCTCGTACCGCTCCCCCTCGGCCTCCGCCAGATCCCGCGCGAGGAAGATCCGGACGGCCTCGTCGGATCCGCCGGGCGAGGTGAAGAAGTCGGCCAGCACCCGCCACTCGCCCGCCTTGGCGTGCGCCTCCTCGTACAGCTCCCGCTGGGCGGCGTGCAGCGGGTTCTCACCGGGTACGTCGAGCAGACCGGCCGGGAGTTCCCACAGTCGGTGCCGCACCGGGTGGCGGAACTGCTTGAGGACCAGCACCCGCTGTTCCTCGTCGAGGGCGAGGACGCACACCGAGCCCGGGTGCACCTGGTAGTCGCGGCGCACCACCGAGCTGTCGGGCATCCGGACCTGGTCCGAGCGGACGGCCGTCTTCGCGCCCTCGAACGGCGTCCGTGAGGCGACGACCTCCCACGACTCCGGTGTGTCCACGATGTCGTTGCCCATGGCCATGGCCGATACCTTCCCCGAGAACGCGACAGCCGGGGCACGATCCGTGCCCCGGCTGCCTACGTTATGCGGTCAGGCTCTCACTTCGCGGACTGCTGCCGCTCCACGGCGGCCTTGACCAGGCCGGCGAAGAGGGGGTGCGGGCGCGTGGGGCGCGAGCGCAGCTCCGGGTGGGCCTGGGTGGCCACCAGGTAGGGGTGCGTCTCGCGCGGGTACTCGACGTACTCGACGAGCTTGTTGTCCGGGGAGGTTCCGGAGAAGACGAGGCCGGCCTTCTTCTCCAGCTCGCCGCGGTAGGCGTTGTTGACCTCGTAGCGGTGCCGGTGGCGCTCGTCCACGTACGCCTGGTCGCCGTAGACCTCGCGCACGATGGAGCCCTCGGCGAGCTTGGCCGGGTACATGCCGAGGCGCATGGTGCCGCCCAGGTCGCCCGCGCCCTCGACGAAGGCCAGCTGCTCCTCCATGGTCGAGATGACCGGGTGCGGGGTGGAGGCGTCGAACTCGGTGGAGTTGGCGTCCTCGATGCCCGCGAGGTTGCGCGCGGCCTCGATGACCACGCACTGCAGGCCCAGGCACAGGCCGAGCAGCGGGATCTTGTTCTCGCGGGCGAAGGTGATCGCGCCGACCTTGCCGTTGACGCCGCGGTCGCCGAAGCCGCCGGGCACGCAGATCGCGTCGACGTCGCCGAGCACCGCCGCCGCACCGGCGGGGGTCTTGCAGTCGTCGGAGGTGACCCACTTGATCTGGACGCGGGCCTTGTTGGCGAACCCGCCGGCGCGCAGCGCCTCGGTCACCGACAGGTAGGCGTCGGGCAGGTCGATGTACTTGCCGACGAGCGCGACCTTGACCTCGTGGTCGGGGTTGTGGACCCGGTCCAGGAGGTCCTCCCACACCGTCCAGTCGACGTCGCGGAACGGCAGGTCGAGCTTGCGGACGACGTAGGCGTCCAGGCCCTCGGTGTGCAGGACCTTGGGGATGTCGTAGATCGACTTGGCGTCGATCGCCGCGACCACCGCCGCCTCGTCCACGTCGCACATCAGCGAGATCTTGCGCTTGATGGAGGTGGGAACGTCACGGTCGGCGCGCAGCACGATCGCGTCGGGCTGGATACCGATGTTGCGCAGGGCCGCGACCGAGTGCTGGGTCGGCTTGGTCTTCAGCTCGCCGGAGGGGCCGATGTAGGGCAGCAGCGAGATGTGCACGACGAAGACGTTGTCGCGGCCGACCTCGTGGCGGACCTGGCGGACGGTCTCCAGGAACGGCAGCGACTCGATGTCGCCGACGGTGCCGCCGACCTCGGTGATGACGACGTCGACGTCCTCGGTCGCCATCCGGCGGATGCGGTGCTTGATCTCGTTGGTGATGTGCGGGATGACCTGCACGGTGTCACCGAGGTACTCGCCGCGACGCTCCTTGGCGATGACCGTGTTGTAGACCTGGCCGGTGGTGACGTTGGCCGAGCCGTCGAGGTCGACGTCGAGGAAGCGCTCGTAGTGGCCGATGTCCAGGTCGGTCTCGGCGCCGTCGTTGGTGACGAACACCTCGCCGTGCTGGAACGGGTTCATCGTGCCGGGGTCGACGTTCAGGTACGGGTCGAGCTTCTGCATCGTGACCCGAAGACCGCGCGCCTTCAGCAGCGCACCCAGGCTGGAGGCCGTCAGGCCCTTGCCGAGGGAGGAAGCGACACCCCCGGTGACGAAGATGTGCTTGGTCGTCATGGATTTGGGCGGCATCGCCAAGAGGGGGCTCCCGTGGTCGCGAGGTGAGGTGCGTCCGGCGCCGGTCACCGTCGATCCGGAAGGGTCTCAGGGGGCGCCGAAGCTGCGGTTTCGGGGCTCCTGATTCGCACAGGCAGACCACCGGTCCACGGGGTACCAGCCTATCAGCGCCCGGCGGGGTCCGCCTCCGGGCACGCGGCGCACGGGCTCCGCCCGGGGGCGCCGGGGTGCGCCGGGGCGGCAAGGCCGCAGCTCACCCGTTCGGCGCAACCGCATTCCTCCGGGCCTCACGGAGATCACTAAGGTGCCGTCATATCCTGCTCGGATATTGCACACATCACCGCCGAGCAGTCCGTCGGACGGCCTAACCGGGCCGGTATGCGGAATCATGGGGCTCACGCGGCACTCCCTGCACACAGGAGACCGCGCAACAGCGCAATGCAAGCGCCCCCGCGGGGGCGGACGTGGCCGTTCGACTGGAGATGCACGTGTCCGGGCGCATCGAGGATTACGCACTGATCGGGGACATGCAGACCGCGGCACTGGTCTGTCGGGACGGAGCGGTGGACTGGCTGTGCCTGCCACGCTTCGACTCGCACGCCGTGTTCGCGAGCATTCTCGGCACCGAGGATCACGGGTTCTGGCGGATCGGCCCGTCGTTCCCGGCGGGCACCGAGGCCCCGCGGGCGACACGCCGTCGCTACCGCGGTGACTCGCTGGTGCTGGAGTCCGAGTGGGACACCCCGCGCGGCAAGGTCCGCGTGATCGACTTCATGCCGCCCCGCGAGGACCACGCGCCGCAGCTGATCCGCATCGTGGAGGGCATCAGCGGGCGGGTGCCGATGCGCTCGGCGCTGCGGATGCGTTTCAGCTACGGGCGGGTCGTGCCCTGGGTGCACAAGGTCGACGGCCGTACCGTGGCCGTCGCCGGCCCCGACTCCGTCTGGCTGGACGCCGACGCGGAGACCTACGGCGAGGACCTGACGACATACTCCGACTTCACCGTCGGACCGGGCGACCGGAAGGCCTTCAGCATCAGCTGGCAGGCCTCGCACCGCGACGCGCCCGAGACCCCCGACGCCGAGGCGGCCCTGGAGTCGACCACCGACTTCTGGCGCGAGTGGGTCGAGCAGTGCACGTACCACGGGCCCTACCGGGAAGCCGTGATCCGCTCGCTGATCACCCTCAAGGCCCTCACGTACGGCCCCACGGGCGGGATCGTCGCCGCGCCGACCACCTCCCTGCCCGAGGAGATCGGCGGCGTCCGCAACTGGGACTACCGCTACACCTGGCTGCGGGACGCGGCCATCACCCTCTCCTCGCTGCTGCGCACCGGATACCGCGAGGAGGCCCGCGCCTGGCGCGAGTGGCTGCTTCGGGCGGTCGCCGGCGACCCGGAGAACCTGCAGATCATGTACGGGATCGCGGGCGAGCGGGAGCTCGGCGAGACCGAGCTGGACTGGCTGCCCGGCTACGAGAACTCGCGCCCGGTCCGCGTCGGCAACGGCGCGGCGGGCCAGCTCCAGCTCGACGTGTACGGCGAGGTCACCGAGGCCCTGCACCTGGGCCACATGACCGGGCTCGCCCGCAGCGACTACGCCTCGCTGCTGCAGCTCAAGCTGATCCGCTACCTGGAGGAGCACTGGGACCAGCCGGACGAGGGCATCTGGGAGGTGCGCGGCCCGCGCCGCCACTTCGTGCACTCCAAGGTGATGGCCTGGGTGGCCGTGGACCGCACGATCAAGCTGATCGAGAGCGGGGACGCGGACGGCCCGCTGGAGCGGTGGCGCGAGCTGCGCGACGAGATCCACCAGGACGTGTGCGAGAAGGGCTACGACAAGGAGCGCAACACCTTCACCCAGTCGTACGGGTCGAAGGAGCTGGACGCCTCCTTGCTGCTGATCCCGCAGATGGGCTTCCTGCCGCCGGACGACAAGCGGGTCATCGGCACCATCGAGGCGATCCAGCGCGAGCTGTCCACGCCCGACGGCTTCATCCTGCGCTACCCGACGGCGGGCGACGAGGCCGGTGTGGACGGCCTGGAGGGTGACGAGGGGGCCTTCCTGGCCTGCTCGTTCTGGATGGCGGACGACCTGGCGATGATCGGCCGTGTCGACGAGGCGCGGCGGCTGTTCGAGCGGCTGCTGTCGCTCCGCAACGACCTGGGCCTGCTCGCGGAGGAGTGGGACCCGCGGCTCCAGCGGCAGGTCGGGAACTTCCCGCAGGCCTTCAGCCACGTCCCGCTGATCGACACCGCCCTGCGGCTGACGGCCAGCGGGGCGTACGGCGGCTGAATCACGGCGGCCCGCCGGGGCGCGGACGTTCTCGCCGCGCCCCGGTGATCGTCCCCGCCTACGCTGGAAGGGACCCGGGCCGTGTCCTTCGCCGCGGGCCCGGCTTGATCCGAAAGACTTGATCCGAAAGACACGGCCTATGCCCTCCCTCCGGTGGAAGGGGGCAGCCATGGCTCCCCTGTCGAAGGCGGGCGCGGCCCTGACCGCGCTCCGCGAGGATCTGTCCGGTGAGGTCTTCGCCCCGGAGGATCCGGGGTACGACGAGGCCCGGACCCTCTTCAACGCGATGATCGACCGCAGACCCGCCGTCATCGCCCAGTGCGAGAGCACGGCGGACGTGGTGACCGCCGTGCGTTTCGCGCGGGAGCTGGACCTGAACGTCGCCGTGCGCGGCGGCGGGCACAGCGTGGCCGGGATGTCCCTCAACGACGGCGGCCTCGTCGTGGACCTGCGGCGGATGCACGAGGTGACGGTCCATCCGGCTGCCGGGGCGGCGCACATCGAGGGCGGGGCCACGATGAGCCACCTGGACCGGGCCTGCGAGCCGTACGCGCTGGCGACGACCGGCGGCCGCGCCTCCACCACGGGCGTCGGCGGCTACGTGCTGGGCGGCGGCAGCGGCTGGCTGGACCGGAAGTTCGGCCTGGCCGTGGACAACCTGCTCGGCGTGGACCTGGTCACCGCCGAGGGCGAGCTGGTCCACGCGACCGCGGAGGAGCACCCGGAGCTGTTCTGGGGGCTGCACGGCGGCGGCGGGAACTTCGGCATCGCCACCTCGCTCACCCTGCGACTGTACGAACTGCCCGCCATGTCGATCGCGTTCCTGCTGTACCTGCCGGAGCGCGGGCCCGAGGTGGTCCGTACGTACCGGGACGTCATCGAGGCCGCCCCGCCCGAGGCCTCGGGCGCCGCCCTGTACCTCACCGGCCCGCCCGAGGAGTTCGTCCCGCCGCACCTGGTCGGCCGGCTGCTGGCCGGGGCGTTGCTGACGTACGCGGGCCCCGAGGACGAGATGCGCAAGCTGGCGCAGCCGCTGCTGGCGATCCCCCACGAGTCGGAGATCGTCACGGCCATCCCGTACGCCGATCTCCAGTGCATGATCGACGACCCGCCGGGGATGCGGAACTACTGGTCGGCCGAGTACCTCACCGGCTGCCCCGACGCGTTCGTGGACGTCTTCTGCGCCCGCGCCGAGGCCATGCCGGTGCCGACCGGCACCCAGCACCTGGTCTTCCCGCAGGGCGGCGCCATCGCCTCCGGCCCGACCGACTACCCGGTGCCGTACCGCGACGCGCCGTGGGCGGTGCACCCGTTCGGGATCTGGGCGGACGCGGCCGACGACGAGCGCTGCCGGCAGTGGGTCAAGGACGTCCGCGCCGACGCCCGGCCGTGGAGCACCGGCGCGGTCTACCTCAACTTCACCGGGGACGAGGGCGCGGAGCGGGTGGTCTCGGGCCTCGGGACCGAGAACATGCAGCGCCTGGGCGCGCTGAAGCGGCAGTACGACCCGGACAACATCTTCCGCTTCAACCACAACATCCAGCCCGCCTGACGATGGGGACAGGTCTGCCGGTAGCGTCCCGCGCTATGGAAAACCAGGGCGGGATCACGGTTCAGCGGGCGCTGGAACTGCCGGGGCTGCGCGGCGGACTGCCGGAGGTGGTGGCCTGCGCAGACCGTCTGGGGCGGACCGTCCGCTGGGTGCACGCGGGCGAGGTCCCGAACATCGCCTCCTTGCTCAAGGGCGGTGAGCTGCTGCTGACCACGGGGCTGGGTCTCGGCACCCGGCCGGCCGAGCAGCGGGCCTTCGTACGGCGCCTCGCCGACCGCGGGATCGCCGCGCTGGTGGTCGAGCTGGGCCCGCGCTTCACCCGGCTGCCCGCCACGATCGTGGAGACCGCGCGCTCGGCGGGACTGCCCCTGGTCCAGCTCCACCGGGAGGTCCCCTTCGTCGCGGTCACGGAGGAGGTCCACACCGAGATCGTCAACCACCACTACGCGCTGCTCCAGCGGGCCGAGGAGGTCCACCGCCGTTGTACGGAGGCCCTGCTGGGCGGTGGGGGCATCCCCCAGGTCCTGCGGATCCTGGCCGACTTCACGGGGAACCCGGTCTTCCTGGAGACCCCCGACGGGCAGCTCCTGTACGCCGCCGGCAGCGCGGCGGGCGACGCGGGCGCGGATCCGCTCCAGGTGTGGGAAGGCCTGCGCGGCCAACGCGAGGCCGAACCCGCCACGAACACGGTGGTGGTCGACGTCCCGGGCGGGGGCCACGGCACCGGCTCGGTCCGGGCCCGGGTCGTCCTGGTCGGGGTGTCGACGCCGCTGCTCCCGGTGCACCGGATGGCGGCCGAACGCACGGCGGGCGTCCTGGCCGTCGTCCTGATGCAGGCGCGGCAGGAGGAGGAGCTGGCGGCGCGCGGCCGCGGTGACTTCCTGACGGACCTGGCGGAGGGCCGTATCTCGGCGGAGGACGCCCCGGCGCAGGCCCGCGTGCTGGGGTTCAAGCCGGGCGGCGGTCCGCTGCTGCCGGTGGTGATGCGGCTGGGCTCGGACCTCGGGCCGTCCGGGAACTGGGCGGTCCTGGCCCGTGCGGTGCTGGAGGAGCTGTCGTCGGTCGGCGTCCCGGTCCTGCTGGGTGTCCGCCCGGTCGAGGGCCGGGTGCCGCTGCTGGTCTCCCTGCGGGCGGAGTCGGAGCGTACGGCGGTCGCGGACCGGGTCTCGGCGGCGCTGCGGGCGGGTGTCGAGCGCGCGGGCCTGGACCGGGCCGACGCCCCGCCGGCGGTGGTCGTCGGCGTGGCGGGGGGCTGGGCGGCCGCCTCGGCCGGTCTGCGGCACGCGGCGGAGACCGCCACCGCGGCCCACGGCCTGCCGGCCCGCCCCTGGTACGACGCCCGGCGCCTGGACATCGACCTGCTGCTGTGGCGGCTGCGCGAACACCCCGACCTGGCGGCCTTCGTGGACCGCGCGATCGGCCCGCTGCGCACGCACGACACGACCTCGCGGCCGCCGCTGCTGCCCACGCTGGAGACGTACCTGGCCCACGCGGGCCGCAAGGCGGAGACGGCGCGCGAGCTGCACCTGAACCGGCAGACGCTGTACAACCGGCTGGCCCGCATCTCGGAGCTCCTGGGCACGGACCTGGACGACCCGGAGACGGTCCTCTCCCTGAGCCTGGCCCTCCGCGCCCGCCGGCACACGCCTTCCGCTTCCTGACGCGCCGCTCGCGCGGCTCGGCCCGAGGGGCCTCCCCGGCTTCGCGCCGCTGCGCCGGACTCCGTCCGTCGAAGCCTGGGCGGGCGCGGCCGGTTGCGGCTGCCCTGCGGGGCTGTCCCCTACCCGCCCTTCCACCGTTCCCCGGGCCCTGCCCGGACCCGGGGGGGGGGGGGGGGCGCCGGGGGGGGGGGGCCCCCCCCCGGGGGGGGGTGCGGGGGGGGGGGGGGGGCGGGGGGGGGGGGGGGCGCCCCCCGGGGGGGGGCGCC
>NZ_JBICYT010000042.1:0-56855 GCF_043201215.1 Streptomyces sp. NPDC048331
GCGCAGCGACATCGCGAAGCGACGCGACCGCAGGGAGCGCCCTTGAGGGACCGGCCCGACCCGGAGGGACGATGGGACTGACGGGAAACCCCCATGCCCCTCCCTGATGCCGCCCGGCCGGCTCCCGCTCGCCGACGCTCCCGTTCCCCCTTGCGGGACCCCGGTCGATCGGTTTCCGCCCCCCGAAGCCTCCGTCGAAGAAATCCTTCGTTCCACCGATGAGTTCTCACTGCTGCCGAGGTCATACCTACGCAACGCCACGCAGCGGCACCACACCACACCACACCGCACCGCACCGCACCCACGGAGGAGACGCAACATGGCCGAGACAGCCAAGGGACCCGCCAGCTACTTCCCCTCGATCGAGAAGAAGTACGGACGCCCCGTCGGGGAGTGGCAGGACCTCATTCGGTCCTCGCCGCTGACCAAGCACATGGAGCTGGTCTCGTGGCTCAAGACCGAGCACGGCATGGGGCACGGTCACGCCAACGCCCTCGTCGCGCACACCCTCGCCGAGGGCAAGTGACGGCTCCCGCCCCCGGGCGGGGGCCGGTCACCCCCGCCCCAGCAGGACCGTTCCCGACGAGCAGAACCAACCGCCCGTGCCCGAGGCCAGGGCGACCTCCGGGAGGCGGCCGCCGGGTTTGGTGACCTGGCCGGCCCCCGCCTCGCCGCGGAGTTGGCGGACCGCCTCGACCAGGAGGAACAGGCCGCGCATGCCGGGGTGGCAGGCCGAGAGGCCGCCGCCGTCGGTGTTGACCGGGAGTTCCCCGTCGCGCAGCAGGCGGCCCTTCTCCACGAACGCCCCACCCTCGCCCTTCGCGCAGAAGCCGAGGTCCTCCAAGGTCACCAGGGTCATATAGGTGAAGGCGTCGTAGATCTCCGCGAGGTCCACGTCGGCCGGGGTGAGGCCGGCCCGCTCGAAGGCGATGCGCCCCGAGACGGCGGCCGGGGACACGGTGAAGTCCTCCCACTCCGACATGGTGGTGTGGGAGACGGACGTGCCCGCCCCCAGGACCCAGACGGGGGCTTTCGCGGTGTCCGGTACGTAGTCCTCCGCCGCCAGGAGCACCGCGCAGCCGCCGTCCGAGCGGATGCAGCAGTGCAGCTTGGTGAAGGGGTCGGCGATCATGTCGCCGCCGAGCACGTCCTCGACCGTGATCGGGTCGCGGAACATGGCGTCCGGGTTCGTGGCCGCGTTCGCGCGGGCCTGTACGGCCACGGAGGCGAGCTGTTCCAGCGTCGTCCCGTACTCGTGCATGTGGCGGCGGGCGGCCATGGCGTACTTGGAGATGAGGGTGTGGCCGTACGGGACCTCGAACTGCAGCGGCCCGCGTGCTCCGAAGGACAGGTTGGACGTGCGGCGCCGTGCCTTGATGTCGGCGCGGGCCGTGGAGCCGTAGACCAGGAGTACGGCGTTGGCGTGCCCGGCGGCGATCGCGTCCGCCGCGTGGGCGGCCATGACCTCCCAGGTGGAGCCGCCGACCGAGGTGGAGTCGACCCAGGTGGGGCGCAGGCCCAGGTACTCGGCCACCTCGACGGGGGCGAGCGTGCCGAGGCCGGCCGAGGCGAAGCCGTCGATGACGGAGCGGTCCAGGCCGGAGTCGGCCAGGGCGCGGCGGGCGGCCTGCGCGTGCAGGGCGTAAGGGGTGGGGCCGTCGACCCGGCCGCAGTCCGAGAGGGCGACGCCGACGACCGCGACCTTCCGGCGTCCGCGGGCGCGGGCGTGGGTCGTGGGGGCGGTGACCGTTCCGGTCGTGGGTCCGGTGGCCGTTCCGGTCGTGGGTCCGGCCGCCGCTCCGGTCATGGGTCCGGAGAGGGGGTCGGACAGAGGGCCGGATGTCGGTCCGGATGTGGGTCCAGATGTGGGTCCAGGCATGAGGGGACGGTATATCTGACGATGCGTCAGACGCTAGCCCCCGCCGCGCAACCCGCCCTTGCCGCCCCCTGTGCATCTGGCGCCCCCGGCTCTAACATGACGGCCCGTCAGATACGGGGAGGAGCCCGACGATGGATGCCGCCTTCACCGCGGAGCAGGACGAGATACGCCGTACCCTGCGCGAGATCCTGGGCAAACGCTGCGGTCCCGACGAGGTCAAGGCCGCCGTTCGGACCGCCGCCGGACACGACCGCGAGCTCTGGCGGCAGCTCGCCCGGCAGCTCGGGCTGCCCGGCATCGCCATCGCCGAGGAGTACGGCGGTGTCGGCTGCGCGCCCGCCGACCTGGCGCTGGCCTGCGAGGAGACGGGGCGTGCGCTGCTGCCCTCGCCGCTGCTGGCCACCGCCGCACTGTGCGCGCCCCTGATCGCCACCCTCGGTACCGACGCCCAGCGCTCCGCGCTGCTCCCGCCGCTGGCGACGGGAGGGCTGACCGCCGCCCTCGCCGTCAGCGGCCCGGCGCTCGCCACCGCCCTCGCGCTGACCGGCGAGGACGCCTCCGGGCAGTGGTCCGGCGGTGGTCGGGCGGGCGGCGTCCAGGCCCGGGCCGTCACCGCCGAGGCGGCCGACGCGTCCGGCGGCGGCTGGCGGCTGTACGGGGAGGCCGCCCAGGTGCTCGACGGGCACAGTGCCGGGCTGCTGCTCGTCGCCGCGCACACCGGCGGGTTCGCGCGCAGCCGCACGCTGCTGTTCCTCGTACGGGAGGACGCGCCGGGGCTCGTACGGTCGCGGCAGGCCGTCCTGGACGAGACCCGCCCGCAGGCCCGGGTCGAACTACGGGACGTACCGGCGGAGTTGCTCGGCGAGGAGGGGGCGGACGTGCTCGGCGCGCTCGCCGCCACCGGGCGTACCGTCGCCGCCGTGCTGGCCGCCGAGGCGGTCGGCGCGGCCGATCAGGCGCTGGCCCGCACGGTGGAGTACGTACGTCAGCGCGAGCAGTTCGGCCGGGCGATCGGCTCCTTCCAGGCGGTCAAGCACCGCCTCGCCGACCTGTACGTGCGGGTGCAGGCGGCCCGCTCGGCGGCCTACTACGCCGCCTGGGATCCGGACCAGGGCGGCCTCGCGCTCGCGCAGGCCCTGGAGACCCTGCGGGTGACCGCGGGCGAGGCGATCCAGCTGCACGGCGGCATCGGCTTCACCTGGGAGCACGACGCGCACCTCTACTTCAAGCGGGCGGCTGCCGACGAGCTGCTGTTCGGCCCGGTGCACCGGCTGCGGGCGCACGCCGCCGACCGCGCGGGCCTGTTCGCGGATCCGGCGGCGGCTCCGATCGGGGCCCCGGCGGCGGACGCCGACCCGCCCCCGCCCGCTCCTACGCCCACGTCCCCGCCGGTGTCGCCGCCCGCGTCCCCGCGCACGCCCCCGCCCGCACAAGAGAAGGTGGCCGTCTGATGGCTCCCGGCGTCAAGCTGATGCAGAAGGTCTCCTCGACCATGCTGTTCGCCAAGATCGCACCGCACTTCATCCCCGCCATGGACAAGGCGGTGCACAAGCTGACCCGCGGCAAGGTCATCCTCAGCGCCCAGATGCTGCCGGGCGTGATCCTCACCGCCAAGGGTGCCAAGACCGGTGAGCCGCGCACGACCCCACTCGCCTGCATGCCGGAGGACGGCGGGACGACGTGGATCCTGATCGGCTCCAACTTCGGCCGGCCCGGGCACCCGGCATGGACCGGAAATCTGCTCAAGAACCCGGACGCGGACGTGAGTTGGCAAGGTCAGGACATCCCCGTCCGGGCCCGGCTGCTGGCGGGTGAGGAACGCGCGGAGGCGTGGCAGGCGGTGCTGAGGTTCTGGCCGCCGTATGCGACGTACCAGGCGCGCATCGAGCGCGAGATCCGGTTGTTCCGCCTGGAGCGTCGCTGATCGCAGGCGATCGGGCGTGGTGCGTGGGGTGTGGGGCGTCGGACGTGCGGGGATCGTGCGTGATCGGCGGGCCCCTGGAGGGCGTCCGGGGGCCGCCGCTACTTCGTGGGCTTCTTGCCCGTGATGCCGAGGTGGACGAGCAGCGCCAGGTTCGGCTTGAGCTCGGCCTGCTTGACGCCCCAGGTTTGGAAGCCCTTCTGGTGCGAGGCGACGGCGGCCAGCATCGCGACCAGTGAACCGGCCATCGCCGCGGGGCTGATGTCCTTGTCGACCTTGCCCTTGGCCTGGAGCTCCTTCATCGATTCCGTGAGGGAGTTGGTGACCGAGTTCAGGATCTTCATGCGGATCTTGTAGAAACGCTTGTCGCCCTCGGCCGCGCCGAGGTCGACGACCCGCAGGATCGCGTCGTTGCGGCGCCAGAACTCCAGGAAACCCTCGACGAGTTCCTCGGCTGCGGCCCACCCTGACTTGCCGACCCAGGTCCGGCCCTCGACGAGGGACGTCAACTGCGCGCCCTCGGTGGCCATTTGTTCGGCGATCTCCAGGACGGCGCCCTCGACGTCCGGGAAGTACTGGTAGAAGGTCGCGGGGGAGGTACCGGCCTTGCGGGCGACGTCGATCACTTTGACGTCGCGGTACGGCGAGGAGCTGAGCATCTCGCTGAGGCAGTCGAGCAGCTTCTGCCGCGTCGCCTGGCCGCGCCGGCCGGCGACACGCCCGTCGACGGTGCGTACTTGTCCTGTCATGCCGTCAGCTTACCGAGGGGTGATCGGCGCGCTATTCGGCCGCCTGCAAATGGGGTTACGGGGTCCCTGGCCTGGGCGGAAGGCGGTCCCCGGGTGGCCGCGGGGGCGTATTTCGGACGCACCTCGGGCCGCGCGAGCCTCTCGCCGGCCCTGTCGAGCCCCCGGGCGTGGCGCCGGGCGTGACCCACGGCGGGGGGCCCGGTTCCGCAGGGTTTCCCCCGAATAGTCTTATCAACAGGCTGTGGACAAGTTTTCGGGCGGATCATGTCTGAGAGGGTTGGGAGGGTACACACCCCCGCACAACGGAAGGAAACGGGCCCATGGCCGCATTCGCCGAAGGCGCACCTTGCTGGGTGGACGCCTCGCTTCCGGACGTCGAGGCGGGCAAGCGCTTCTACGGTGAGCTCTTCGGGTGGACCTTCTCCGAAGGCGCGGGTGCCGAGTACGGCCACTACACCCAGGCCTACAGCCGCGGCCGCAACGTCGCCGCCCTCGCCCCCAAGCCCGACGGCCGCATGCCCACCGTCTGGGGGATCTACCTCTACACCACCGACGCCTACGCCTGCGCCCAGCGCATCCGCGCCGCCGGCGGCCAGATGGTGATGGACCCGATGCCCGTCGGCCCCTACGGCACCGCGGCGATGGCCGCCGACCCCGGCGGCGCCGTCTTCGGCCTGTGGCAGCCCGGCACCCACCACGGCTTCGACGCCCAGCAGGAGCCGTACACGTACTGCTGGAGCGAGGTCTACACGCGGGCCCGGGACGCCGTCGACGCCTTCTACGCCAAGGTCTTCGGCTACGTACCGCAGGACCAGGACGACGCCGGCGTCGAGTACCGCATCTGGTCCCCGCCGGGGACCGCGCCCGGCACGGACACCGCCGTCCTCGGCCGCAGTCTGATCACCGAGGCCTTCCCCGCGGTCATGCCCGCGCACTTCCTCGCCTACTTCGCCGTACCGGACTGCGACCGGTCGGTCGCCCTCGTGCAGCGGCTCGGCGGCCGCGTCACCGCCGACCCCTTCGACACCCCCTACGGGCGGATCGCGGTCGTCGCCGACAATCAGGGGGCGGTCTTCGGGCTGCTCTCGGAACCCGGCACGACGCCGGACGCGTGACGGGACTCGTGCGGAACGGAACTCCTGCGTGTCGGGATTCCCCGCGTGACGGGACTCGGCGGGCCGGAACCCCTGCCGACAGGGCCGCGCGGCCCGGATCGCCCCGGTTCCGGACGGCTCGCCGAGCAGATCACACCGCCCTGCTCGACGTGCCGGGGCCGGACCGGGTCCGGGCCTGACAGAATCGGGGTTGCTCGACCCGGGCGGCGCCCGGAGTGAGACGCTGCACGGGCAGGGCCCCGTGCCGGTGGAAGCGGGCCCGCTGAGTGGCCCGTACGGGGATGGGTGTGGAGGCGAACGGTGGAGCAGCTGACGCAGCACGACCCGAGACGGATCGGCCCCTTCGAGGTGCTGGGACGGCTCGGCGCCGGCGGCATGGGGCTGGTCTATCTCGCGCGGTCCGCGTCCGGACGGCGGGTCGCGATCAAGACGGTGCGCACCGAGCTCGCCGAGGACCAGCTCTTCCGTGTCCGCTTCACGCGTGAGGTGGAGGCGGCCCGCGCCGTGTCGGGCTTCTACACCGCGGCCGTGGTCGACGCCGACCCGCGCGCCGCCGTGCCGTGGCTGGCGACCGCGTACGTCCCGGCGCCCTCCCTGGAGGAGATCGTCAACGAGTGCGGGCCGATGCCCGCCCAGGCCGTACGGTGGCTCGCCGCCGGCATCGCCGAGGCCCTGCAGTCCATCCACGGCGCCGGCCTGGTCCACCGCGACCTGAAGCCGTCCAACGTGCTCGTCGTCGAGGACGGCCCGCGCGTGATCGACTTCGGTATCGCGAGCGGTGTCTCGAACACCCGCCTGACCATGACGAACGTCGCCGTCGGCACGCCCGCGTACATGTCGCCCGAGCAGGCCAAGGACTCGCGCAGCGTCAAGGGCGCCAGCGATGTCTTCTCCCTCGGCTCCACCCTCGTCTTCGCCGCCACCGGGCACCCGCCGTACCACGGGGCGAACCCGGTGGAGACGGTCTTCATGCTGCTGCGGGAGGGGCCCAACCTGGAGGGGCTGCCCGCCGAGCTGCGGCCGCTGATCGACTCCTGCATGCAGATGGACGCCACGCTCCGGCCCACCCCGGCCGACCTGCAGGCGCAGCTGGCCCCGCACCTGTTCGACGGCGGTGACGACAGCGGCACCGCCTCCGCGTGGCTGCCCGCGCGGGCCGTCGCGATGATCGAGGCGCGGCGCGCGGGGCACCGTACGCCGCCCACGCCCGTCCCGGCGGTGCCGGCGCCCGGACCGGGCTCCGGGGGTCGCGGGTCGGCCTCCGAGGCCGTTACGCACCGTCGGCCGCGCGGGGCCGACTCGTGGGTGGACCCGCGTACCGGCCAGGCCGTCCCGCAGCGCCCGCACCACCCGCCGATGTCCCCGGTGCCCTCGGGGGAGCCGGTGCGCCTGGGTGGTTCGCCGGTGCCGATCGGGCCCGGCCCGCGCGCGAGCGTCGCGGCCCCGGCCGCGCACGCCTCGTCCGCGGCCGCGGACTCGGCGACCGGCTGGATCCGCCCGCCCGGCGGATCGGTGGCCACCCCCTCGGCGGTGCAGCCCGTACCGAGCCCCGGCCCGTCCCCGGACAGCGGCCGCTGGCGGCCGTGGCGCTTCCGCATGTCCAACGAGGTCTGGGGCACCCCGACCGTCGCCGGGAACCTGCTCTACGTGACCTCGTTCGAGGTCCACGCGCTGGACGTGGCGAGCGGCCGCCGCCAGTTCAAGACCCGCGACGTCGCCTGGTCCATGGCGGTCACCGACGGCCGGATCCACGCCTCCGACGGCCCCTCCCTCTTCGCGCTCGACGCCGGCGACGGCTCCGAGCGGTGGCGGCTGTCCACCGACGCCTGGGTGTACGCGCTGCGCGCCGAGCGCGGCACGGTCGTCACCGCCACCCGTGGCGGTGGCGTACAGGGCCGGGAGGCCTCCAACGGGCACAAGCTGTGGGAGCTGACCGGGGCGCAGAGCGACTTCGAGACCCCGGAGGCGGCCCCGGTCCTGCACGACGGCACGGTGTACGTGTGGCAGGACGCCCGGCTGCGCGCCCTGGACGCCCGTACCGGCCGCGAGTCCTGGTCCTACCCGATCGGCGACGCGGCCTCCTGCGGGAACGTACCCGTCCGGGTCACTCCGGCCCCGGACGGCAACGTCTACGTCGCGGCCGGCACCCGGGTCATCTCGGTGGACCGGGCCTCGGGCCGGGTCCGCTGGCACTTCGAGGCTCCCGCGGTCTTCCTGGCGCCCCCGGCGTTCGCGCCGGGCGCGGCCGTGACGGGCGGCGGGGTCTACCTCGTCGACTACCTGGGCACGGTCTACGCCCTCGACGCGGCCACCGGCCAGGACCGCTGGCGGATCGCGACGGAGGGACGCCAGTCCGCGGACCCGGTGGTGGTCGCGAACGGCAACGTCCACCTGGGCGCGGGCAGCGCGCTGTACACGCTCGACGCGGTGACGGGTACCCCGAAGTGGCGGTTCGCGGCGGGCGGCGAGATCACCGGTCTGCCGGCGGTCGCGGACGGCCGGGTGCATTTCGGTTCGGCCGACCACTGCCTGTACACCCTGGACGCGGCGGGCGGCCAGCTGCGCTGGAAGCTGGCCACGGGCGGCGAGATCACGGGCGCCCCGGTGGCGGACGCGGGCGTGGTCTACGCATGCAGCAAGGACCGCTGCGTGTACGCCCTGGACGCGGCGAAGGGTACGGGCACCCGTACGAGCGGTTGACCTGCCCGGAGGCGGGGCTGCGGCCCCGCCGGGTAGCGCACCGCACCGGGAGTGACAGGATGGACCCCATGAGCAACGTCTACTTCGACATCAACATCAACGGCGCCCCGGCCGGCCGCATCGTCTTCAACCTCTTCGACGATGTCGTCCCCGAGACCGCGCGCAACTTCCGTGAGCTGTGCACCGGCCAGAACGGCTTCGGCTACGCCGGCTCCGGCTTCCACCGCATCATCCCCCAGTTCATGCTCCAGGGTGGTGACTTCACCAACCACAACGGCACCGGCGGCAAGTCCATCTACGGCGAGAAGTTCGCCGACGAGAACTTCAAGCTGAAGCACGACCGCCCGTACCTGCTGTCGATGGCGAACGCGGGCCGCAACACCAACGGCTCGCAGTTCTTCATCACCACGGTCGTCACCTCGTGGCTCGACGGCAAGCACGTCGTCTTCGGCGAGGTCGTCTCGGGCCAGGAGCTCGTCGACCAGATCGAGGCCCTGGGCTCCCAGTCCGGCGCCCCCAAGGGCAAGGTCGAGATCGCGGCCTCCGGCGTCGTCGACGCCGCCTGATCCCACCAGCCAGCCAGCCCGGCCGGTCGGCCCCGCCCCCTCCGGGGGGCCGGGGCCGCCGCCATGTCCGGGGGCGGTCAGGCGCCCGTGCCGCGCGGCACGGCGACCTCACAGGTCGTTCGCGGTGCCGTCGATCGCCGGGCCGCAACCCTCGGGGAGGTGCGCCGCGATCAAGCGGTAGGCCTCCTCCGCCGTCTCTGTCACGCCGAGCAGGGTGCTGTCGGACTGCCTTCGTGCGCGGTAGCCGCCGGCGGCCCGCGGGAAGGCGGTACCGATGTCCCGGCTCCACGGGTACCGGATGCAACGGCTGAGGTAGAGCACACCGTGGCTGACCGCGGGGAACAGCTCCCGCAGCGCCGGATGGCTGTACGCGGCACGAGGCACGGCGGGTTCGACGCGTTCAGGACCGTAGGCGAGGATCGTCCGCCATCCGGCGGCAACGATCTCCGCCGCGGCGGGGGAGGACTCATCGTTCGTCATGCGGTGACGTCACTTCTTCGCCGCCTGATTCCCACCCGCCGGTCGGGCCGGTCGGCCCCCGCCCCCTCCGGGGGCCGGGGCCGTCACAGGTCGCGAGCTGTGCCGTCAACGGCGGGCCCGCAGTTGTCGGGCAGGCCGGCGGCCAGCAGGGCGAATGCCTCCTCGAGAGTGGCGACCTCGCCGAGCGTGCCTTGGCCGACCGGGCCACGCACCCAGAACCGTCCGTCCTCCATGGGGTGCACCTGGCCACCGACGTGGGCAGCGGGAAGGCCGGTGCAGCGGCTGAAGAAGACGATGCCGTGGCTGACCCTCGGATACAGCTCCCGAAGCCGCGGCTGGGCGTGTGCGGCGCGGACCATGGCCGGGTCGACCAATTCCGCGCCTTCTTCGAGAAGGTACTGCCACTCGGCGGCCACGATGTCCGCGGCGCTCTGGTCCGGTGCGTCGTCCGTCATGGTGTGGTGCTACCTCCTGTGAGGCTGTTTCGGGAGTTGGATTTCAGGAATGTCCGGCTTGGGGACATCGATCTTCTCGTTGTTCGAGTACCAGTCGATGTCCTCCCACCTCCGTCCGTCGCGCAGCTCTTCTGGCACTCCGTCCATGGCGTCTATCTCGTACTTGCGCACGTTCAGGGCGACGACGCTCATCTCCCACGCCGTTCCGCCTGAGCCGGCCGGAGGGTAGTTGTCCCGGTGCAAGGTGTTGAACTGGGATCCGTGCTCCACCGCAGCCTGGAAGGCCTCCACAATGGTGGCAGGCGTGTTCCAGTTGCCTATTTCACCGGCTCGGTTCGGCATACCGTCCAGGGTGATCGACAGCCTCGTGTCCCTGCCTTCTCCCACAGCAGCCTGGACGTTCGTCATCCACTCGGGCGGAGTACCACCTGAATACGCGTCGCCGTTGTACGTGTGGGCTCCCGGATCACGGGCTCGTCCAGGATCGTGAGCGGGGTCGTTCGGATCATTACGAAGATATCGCGCCAACTCGTTCGATGCGGTCGCAGGCCTCTGGTTCGGGCCGAGCACCACGCTGTGCCTGTGCTCGCCGCCGCGGTGCGGGCAACCGTCGAGGCCCAGCGGATCGATCCACGTCGTCGGGTTGCCGACGTACGCGAAGGTGTTGGGTGCCGGGGTCAGACCGAGGGGATCCGGGGAGACGTACCGGCCGGAAGCCGGGTCGTAGTGGCGGTGCCGGTTGTAGTGGAGCTCGGACTCCGGGTCGAAGTACTGGCCGGGGAAGCGGAGCGGAGTGTAGGCCGTCGCGTCCCGGTTCCAGGTGGTGATGCCCCAGAGCGTGGCGCGCGTGTGCCAGGCCACCTCGCCCTGCTCGTCGACGAGCTCGCGAGGTGTTCCGATCAGATCCGTGGCGATGGCGAAGAAGCGGCTGTCGATTTCCTCCTGGTCGAGCAGGCGGCGTTCCACCTGGGTGACCGGCTTCACGCCATCGTGGTCCCACGTCAATGCGACGGTCTCCCGGGAGCCGTGGGTGTGGGTCACCTGCTCGATGAGGGTGTCGCCGTCCCAGGTGAACGTCACTTCCTCGGCTACCGACGACCGATCCGACGCCAGGCGCTGCTTTGCGATGCGGCGGCCCAGCGCGTCGTACAGGTACCGCCAGCGGGTGCCGTCCGGGGTGGTGACCGAGACGAGGCGGTCCTCCGCGTCCCAGCCGTAGCGCCAGGTGTCCGGCTTGCGCGAGAGGCGACGCTTCTGCCTCAGGACCACCCGCCCCTGTGCGTCGTGTTCGTAGCGGACCGAGCCCGCCCCGGTGAGGCGGGTGCCCTCGTATGTGCGGGGCCCCGCGGCGCTGTCGTCCGCAGGCCATGAGGCCTCGGTCTGGTTGCCGGACTCGTCGTAGGCGTACCGCTCGCTCCAGTTCGCGGCGGTCACACCCGTGACCCGTCCCTCGCGGGTCAGATCGAACCGGCGTCGGCCGACGAGGTGGTCGTCGACCGTGGTCAGGTGGCCGTCCGGGCGATAGCCGTAGACGCGGTGCTGGACAGTCCGGCCATCGGCGACGTGGACCTGCTGGTCGGTCAGGCGCCCCTGTTCGTCGCACGCGTGGGCGATGGTCAGCGTTTCGCCGATGCGGCGAACGGTTTCGCGGCCCGCCTCGTCGAACTCGAAGGTGACCTGGCGGCCCGAGGCGTTGAGTAGGGCGCTGCGATCTCCGGGGAAGGCCCAGGAGCTGACTGCTCCGGTCGGAGTGCTGCGGCGGATGCGTCGGCCGGCCTCGTCATGAGTGTGGGTGAGCTCGCGACCGTTGCACAACTCGCGCAGGACCCTCCCCGCATGGTCCCGCACGTACAGCAGCTCCGCGTCGGGGCCGACAGTCCGCTCCAGGCGGCCGGAAGCGTCGTAGATGAAGCGGGTGAGCATGCCTTCGGAGTCCTTGACCACCACCCGTCCATCGGAGTCACGCTCGTACCGGACCGTCTGGCCGATGCCGTTGGTGCGGCTGGTCAGCCGACCGATCGCGTCGTGGGTACAGCGCATGACACGGCCGTCGAAGTCCGTCTCGGACGTGAGGCGCCCGGCTGCGTCACGCGTGTAGGTCCAGGACAGGCCAGCAGGATCGGTGACCTGCGTGAGACGCAGTTCCGTGTCGTACGCGAAGGAGTGGCGAGCTCCCTCCGGTGTGATGCGGGCTGTGACCAGGTCGAAGTGGGTGTACTCGAAGCGGGACTCGCCTCCCACCGCGTCCACGTGGGTGAGGCAGTTCCCCTCACCGTCGTACGTCCAGGACTGGGTGGATCCGTCCGGGTCGGTACGCCGGGCCAGTCTGCCCTCGGCCGTCCACTCCAACTGCGTGGCGCGCAGGTGCGGATCGGAGATCCGGGTCGGGCGGCCGAAGGCGTCCCGCTCGTAGCGGGTGACCGTGCCCAGCGGACCTCGGATGGCCAGCGGTAGGCCGGCGGCATCGCAGACCAGGCGGTCCAACGCGCTGCCGGAATCGTCCACGCCGGTCAGGTGGCCCGACGCATTGTGGGTGAGCCGGGTCGTCGTGCCGTTCGGGCGGGTGAAGAGGGTTGGATTCCCGCGGTCGTCGTACTCCTGGTGCGACGTCGAGCCGTCAGGGCCGGTGACGGAGGTCAGCTGGTGCTGGTCGTTGTACTCGACCGTGGCCGTGCTGCCGTCCGCGTGGACGATGCGCACGAGGTCGCCACGCCCGTCGTAGGTGTAGGTCGTGGTCCGGCCGAGCGGGTCGGTCTGGGCGAGCAGGCGGTCGTACGGGTCCCAGAGCCGACGGACCGTGTGGCCGAGCGGGTCGGTCTCGGCGATGACCTGGAGGTGGTCGTTGAACTGGAAGACGGTGGCTGCGCCTGTGGAGTCGGTGTAGCGGGTGGTCCCGGAAGCGCTGTCGTACTCGAAGGTGGAGGAGAGGAAGCCGTCGGGGCCTATGGTGCGTACAACCCGGCCGGCAGCGTCGTAGACATAGCGGAAGGTGGAGTCGTTGCGGTCGGTCCACGACGTGATGCGGGCGTGCTCGTCGTAGGCCAGACGCTGAGCCAGTCCGGAGGAGTTGGCGACGGCGTGAGGTTGCCGGACTCGTCGTAGCCGTACGCCATGACGGTGACGGGCCCGTTCGCGGTGCTCACGGCCAGTGCGGTGACCCGCTGGTCGTCCGTGGTGAGCCGGACGGTGTAGCCGCCGCTGTGCGAGACGGTGGTGGGGGCTCCATCGGTGGCGCGGGCGAAGGCGATGACGTTGTCATTGCGGTCTTCGATCCTGGTCAGCCAATACGCCGTGGAGGCGCTGTACGGGCTGCCGGTGAAGGTCTTCGTGAGCCCGGACCGAGTGTCGGTGACCGTGTAGGTCGTCACGTCGTCGTATTGACCGCCGTGGGTGAGGGCGAGCCGCGGGCCCTCGAGCGGCAGGACCGGGTCGCCGCCTGCCTGTGGGAACCGGGGGTAGACGAGAAGGGAGCCGTCTTCACGGGCCCAGATCAGGCCGCCGCCGAGCGGGTCGCTCTCCAGGCGCTCGTCAAGGGTGGAGGCCCAGCTGCGGCCGAACCACTGGCCGTAGCGGTACTCGGACAGGTGCGTGCGCTTGAGGACCAGCGGGAGGGTGCCGGGCAGCGCGAGATCCGTCTGCGGCAGCGTCATCTCGCCGGTGACGACATCGATCGGGTCGTTCTCGCACCGCTTCTTCTCGAGCGAAATGCCGTTGCGGCGGGGCTCGTCCTTGGCCTTGTCCAAGGAATCGGGCTTCGTGCGGCTGCTCGCGTCCTTGCCGCCGGCGCCGCGACCGTTGCTTCCGCCGTTGTTGTGGGCACCGTCCTTCTTCAGACGGTTGAAGTCGTCGTGGAGGGCTTGGTCGTTCTTCTTGTGGTCGGTGGATATCTGCTTGACTGCTGTGGGGAGGCTGGTTCCCACGTGGTCGCCCATGGCCTTGGTGGCTTTGGTGAGGGCTGCCAAGGCCTTGTCCGCGACGGGGTCGATGGCCTGGGCTATGGAGTCGCGGCCTCTGGTGCGGCCGTGGTGGGACTTGGCCTTGGACAGTTTCGAGCTGGTCTTGCCGTGGATGCCCGTGCTGACGGCATTGAGGTGAGTGCCGGCGCGGTCGTGCTC
Source organism: Streptomyces sp. NPDC048331 (assembly GCF_043201215.1). NCBI lineage: Bacteria > Bacillati > Actinomycetota > Actinomycetes > Kitasatosporales > Streptomycetaceae > Streptomyces > Streptomyces sp. NPDC048331. The sequence continues at coordinate 13,981 of NZ_JBICYT010000042.1, forward strand.
GCTGTGCTCGATGTGCAGGTCGGTCAGGCCGGTGCCTCCCCCGCCGGAGCCGCTGCCTGCGGAGGCGAGGTGGAGGGCTTCCTTGCCGGACTGGACGCCGTCGTTGAATCCGCCCTTGCCCGCGTTCTTGGTCTGGTCGAGGTCGACGCCGTCCTGGAAGCCGAGGGCCATCGATCCGAGCTGGACGACGAGGTCTGCGGCCATCCCTTCCAGGGCTGCGACGGCGGGTTCGGTCATCGCGGAGACGATGTAGCCGACCGCCTCCTCGACGCACTCCTTGATGGGTCGCTTCACGACTTGCTTTCGTGTTCATTTGCTCGGGCGATCGGCAGTGGTTTTGCCGAGGTGCTGTCCGGCTACCCGCGGTTGATTGCCGGGCCGGGTCGGTGACCCGACCTGATCGCCAGGTCGACCCCTGTGATCCCGGCGGGAATGATCCTTATGTTTTTCTTACGTGGCGGGTCCCGGCTGGTAGCGTGGCCCGCCGTTGTCCACGGGGAGGGGTTCGGGCCATGGTGGCTGGACGTCGTATCAGGTTCACCGCGGTGCTGGTGGGCGTCGTGCTCGCGCTGACCGGGTTCTCGTCGCACGGCGGGAGCAGCGGCAGCGGAAGCAGCGGCAAGAGCAAGAGCAAGTCCAGCAGTGGTGGCGGGTGCTCCAGCTCCAAGAGCCGGAAGAAGAGCCACGGCAGCGGCAGCGACAACACCACGCCCACCGCTTCGTCCTCCGCGAGCGCGAGCGGCGACCCGGCCACGGCCGTCGTGGTCACCTGCGTCGGCGGCACCTCGCCGGTCACCACGGTCCGCTTCACCTCGAACGTGGACAGCAGGGGGACCTTCGTCGTGAACCTGTACCGGGAGGGCGCGAGCGGAACCGTCATCGAGTCGACCGAGGTCAAGGCGACCCTGGGGGCCCGTGAGACCCGTACGGTCGAGGTGGCGCTCCAGGATCCCTCCCGCGCGGCCGAGGTCACCACGTGCCGGCTCGACCGGCCCCGGCGGACGTCCGACACCTCGACGCCGAGCGCGGAGGCGACCACCTCGGGTGGCTCCCGGCCCACGCCCCGGTCCACCACGAAGAAGCCCGGCCCGAAGTCCACGCGCAAGCCTTGAGGCCCCGGGCCGGCGCCGCGCGTCAGCGCAGCCTGAAATCCGTGCCCGGCCGGCGGGAGCCGAACAGCTCCGCCTGCCGCTCCGGGGCCAGGTTCCCCAGCGCGATCCACGCCGGGGCCTGGGCGAGGGCCTGCTGGAGCGCGGCCTGCTTCGCCGACCACAGGGCCCGTACGGTGCCCTGCACGGCCTGGGTCGGGAAGCCGGCCAGCGTCTCGGCCGCCCGGAGGGCCGCCGGCAGCAGCTCCTCGGGCGCGGTCAGCTCCGAGACCAGTCCGATCTCGTGGGCTCGGCGTGCGGAGAGCCGTTCGGCCGTGCCCATCAGGGACATCCGGGCCGCCTCCCCGAAGGGCATGCGCTGCGCCATGTACACGGCCTCGTAGGCGCTGACCATCCCGTAGGTGGTGTGCGGGTCGAAGAAGGTGGCGGTCTCGGAGGCGATCAGGAACTCGGCCTCGCCCAGCAGGTAGAAGGCCCCGCCGCAGGCCATGCCGTTGACGGCGGCGACGACCGGCTTCCACAGGTCGCCCGCCTTGGGGCCGATGGCGATCAGCGGGTCGTCGGCCGAGTAGGGGGAGGCGGGCTGCGGCACGTCGACGCCGCGGTCGACGCCGGTGCAGAAGGCGGCCGCTCCGGCGCCGGTCAGCACCACCGACCGTACCTCCTCGGCGAACCGGAACTCCCGCCACACCTCGCCCAGTTCGGCGGCCGTGTCCAGGTCGATGGCGTTGTGCCGGTGGACCCGGTCCAGGGTGACGACGGCGACCCCGGTCGCCTTGTCGCGTTCCACCCGCACGGTCATGACTTCTCCAGGACCCAGCGGGGCACGGCCATGCCGCCCGTCTCGGTGAAGACCACGTGCACCCGGGCGCCGATCCGCAGCCGGGCCGGGTCCACCGAGTCGAGCGGGGCGTCGGCCGAGGTGACCAGGTTCCCGGCGAGCCGGATGTGCGGGGCGTCGGCGAGCTCCACGAGGATCACGTTGTACGGGGCCTGCGCGGCGTACGCGGGCAGCAGCGGCGGGTGCGGCCGTACGTAGGACCAGATGCGGCCGCGGCCGCTCATGCGGCGCCACTCGCTGTCGAAGGACCGGCAGTGCGGGCAGCAGGGGCGGGGCGGGAAGCGCAGCCGGCCGCAGGCGGCGCAGGCCTGGACGCGGAGTTCGCCCTGGGCGGCGTACTCCCAGAAGGGGGCGCCGTCCTCGTCGGGGACCGGCAGGAGCAGTTCCTCGGCGGCGCCGGATGTGGTGGTCATCGGGTCAGCTCCTCAGCAGGATCGCGGACGTCGGGACTCCCTCGCCCGCCGTCACCAGGCAGGTCGCGGCGTCCGGCACCTGGGCGGTGGAGACGCCGCGCAGCTGCTTGACGCCCTCGTTGATCAGGTTGAAGCCGTGCACGTACGCCTCGGACAGGCCGCCGCCCCCGGTGTTGATGGGGAGCCGGCCGCCCATCTCCAGGGCGCCGCCCTCGGTGAAGGCGGCGCCCTCGCCGCGTCCGCAGAAGCCGTAGCCCTCCAGGGAGAGCGGGATCAGCGGGGTGAAGGCGTCGTAGATCTGGGCGACGTCCACGTCCTGGGGCCCGAAGTCGGCCTGCTTCCACAGGTGGCGGGCGGCGGTCCAGGCGGGGCCGGACAGCGGGTCGTCGTTCCAGTAGTTGACCATGCCGTGGTGCTGGGCGGGCAGGCCCTGGGCGACGGAGTGGACGTAGACGGGCTTCTGTCGGCAGTCGCGGGCGCGCTCGGCGGAGACGATCACGCAGGCCAGCGCGCCGTCGGTCTCCAGGCAGTTGTCGAAGAGGCAGAGCGGGTCGCTGATCATGCGGGAGGTCATGTACATCTCGCGGGTCAGCGGGCGCTCGTACATCATCGCGGCCGGGTTGGCGTTGGCCCGGTTGCGGCAGGCCATGGCGACGTTGAAGAGGTGGTCGCGGGTGGCGCCGTACTCGTGCATGTAGCGGCGGGCGAGCATGCCGATCTCGTCGGCCGGCCGCAGAAGGCCGAAGGGCCTGGTCCACTGGCCGGGGGTGGGAAGCTGGACGGCGGTGTTCCTCCAGGGGCGGGGGCCGGAGCCGCGCTTGCGGGAGCGCCAGGCGACGCCGACGGTGGCCTGGCCGGTGGCGACGGCGGAGGCGAGGTGGCCGACGGTGGCGCAGGAACCGCCCCCGCCGTAACCGATCTTGGAGAAGAAGGTGACGTCGCCGGCGCCGATGGCCTTGGCCACCTCGACCTCGTCGGTCTCCTCCATGGTGTAGGAGGCGAAGGCGTCCACCTCGGAGGGGTCGATGCCGGCGTCGGCGAGGGCCGCCAGGATGGCCCGGCAGGCCAGTTCCTTCTCGGACTGAGGCAGTCGTTTGGCAAAGGCGGTCTGCCCGATGCCGACTATCGCCGTCGCGTCCTTGAGCGTTGCCGCCATCGCCACCTCCGGGGTGCGCCAGTACTGACAGCCGCGAAGGCTACAGCTAATCTGACGGATAGTCAGCTACTGGGTCTGCGGGAAGGTGGCACGCAATGGGCGACGACGGGCGCGACGACCGGCACGAGGATGTCCGCGCGGACGTACGCGAGGACGTACGCGAGGACCCGCGAGGGGACCTGCGCTGGGGCAGCATCGCGCAGCTCGTGCGAGCGGCAGCGGCACAGTACGCCGACCGCGAGGCCGTCGTCGACGGGCGCACCCGGATCAGTTACACGCAGCTGGGCGAACGCGTCGAGCGGGCCGCCGCCGCCTGCGTCGCCGCCGGGATCGAACCCGGCGACCGGGTCGCCGTCTGGGCCCCCAACACCCTGGAGTGGATCGTCTCCGCCCTCGGAGCAGTCTCGGCCGGCGCGGTGCTCGTCCCCCTCAACACCCGTTTCAAGGGCACGGAGGCCGCGTACGTCCTGGAGCGCAGCCGGGCCCGGCTGCTCTTCGTCACCGGCACCTTCCTCGGCACCTCCTACGTCGCCTCCCTGCGCCGCGCCGCCGCCCAGGGCCCCGGTGGCGGGCCGCTGCCCGGACTGCCTCACCTGGAACAGGTCGTCGTCCTCGCCGACGACGCCCCCGACTCCTTCCGTACCTGGAAGGACTTCCTGGCGGGCGGGGACGGCGTACCGGCCGAGGCGGTCCGCGAGCGCGCCGAGGCCATTCGCCCCGAGTCCCCCTCCGACATCATCTTCACCTCCGGCACCACCGGCCGCCCCAAGGGTGCGGTCATCACCCACGCCCAGTCCCTGCGCTGCTACGACGTGTGGTGCGAGCTCGCCGGACTGCGCGAGGGCGACCGCTACCTGATCGTGAACCCCTTCTTCCACACCTTCGGCTACAAGGCGGGGATCATCGCCTGCCTGATGCGCGGGGCCACGATGGTCCCGCAGTCCGTCTTCAACGTGGACACCGTCCTCGCGAACGTCGCCGCCGAGCGGATCTCCGTCCTTCCCGGACCGCCCACCCTCCACCAGTCGCTCCTCGACCACCCCCAGCGCGACCACCACGACCTCACGGCCCTGCGCCTGGTCGTCACCGGCGCGGCCGTGGTCCCGCTGCGGCTCGTCGAACGGCTGCGCGGCGAGCTGCGCATCGGAGTCGTCCTCACGGCGTACGGGCTCTCGGAGGCCGGTGGCATCGTCACCATGTGCCGTCGCGACGACGCGGCGGAGACGGTCTCCGCCACCTCGGGCCGGGCCATCCCGGACACCGAGGTGGTCATCCTGGACGCGGACGGGCGGCCACGGCCCGCCGGGCAGGCGGGCGAGATCGTGGTGCGCGGCTACCACGTCATGCGGGGCTACTTCGAGGACCCCGAGGAGACCGCCCGCGCGATCACGCCCGAGGGCTGGCTGCACACCGGCGACGTCGGGTACCTGGACGAGGACGGCAACCTGCGCATCACCGACCGGATCAAGGACATGTTCATCGTCGGCGGGTTCAACGCCTACCCCGCCGAGATCGAGCAACTCCTCGGCCTCCACCCGGACATCGCGGACGTCGCGGTGATCGGCATCCCGGACCCGCGTCTCGGCGAGGTCGGCAAGGCCTACGCGGTCCGCCGCCCCGGCTCGACCCTCACCGCGGACGACCTGATCGCCTGGTCCCGCCGCGAGATGGCCAACTACAAGGTGCCGCGGGCGGTGGAGTTCGTGACGCAACTGCCCCGCAACGCGAGCGGCAAGATCCTCAAGCGCGAACTGCGCACCGGCTGATCCGGTTCAGGGGGTGAGGGTGCTCAGGTCGATGTCCGCGGGGAACGGGACCGCCACCTTGAGCCGCTCGCGGTGGATTCCGGTCGGGACGTACGTCCGGGTGACCGTGTCCAGCTCGTAGACGTGCACGACGGGCTCGCCCTTCTCGTCCTCGACCCGCCAGAAGTGGGGGATCCCGGCCTGGGCGTACTTGAAGGGCTTGATCGAGCGGTCGCGGTCGGCCGACTCCTCGGACACCACCTCGATCACCAGGGCGACCTCTTCGGGGAGGAAGCGGGTGCGGTCGGGGTCGTAGGCGACCGTGGCGGCCAGGATGTCCGGCTCGGGGCGGCTCCTCTTGTCGAGGCGGACGGTCATCTCCCGCTCGATGACCATGCCGTCGGGCGCTGATTGTTCCAGCCTGGCGGTCAGCCTTCCCACGAGCCGGGAGTGCCAGGATCGCTGAGGCGACATCATGAAGATCAGCGCTCCGTCGATGAGCTCGGTGTGCCGGGGGGCCTGGGGCCAGTGGTCGAGGTCGTCCGCTTCCCAGCCGCTCGGGCGCGGCGGGAGCATCCAATCGGGGAGCTCGGCTGCCATGGTGTCCTCCAGAGGGTGCGGGATCAGCCTACTCAACCCGGAGCTTGCGTACCGGCGCTTGCCCGGTCGGCTTGCGGGCCAGGAGCAGGCGCCAGCGGGGGGTGCCGTCCGGGCGGAGGCCGAAGGGGGGCAGGGGGACCGTCTCCACCGTGAAGCCGGCCGCCCGGAGGTCCTCGCGGACCGGGCCCAGCGGGAAGGTCCGGTAGTACATGACGAACGGGGGCCGCCACACCGCGTTGCGGACCCGCATCGCCGAGTCGAAGCCCGTCGTCGCCCACCACACCGGGGAGCCGAGCGGCAGCGGGGCGCCGATCGGGAAGGCGAAGACACCGCCCTCGCGCAGCGCGGCGTGGATCCCGGAGAAGAGCGCGGGCCGCTCCTTCGGGAGGAAGTGGCCGAAGGCGCCGAAGCTGACCGCCAGGTCGTACGTGTCCGCGAGGGCGGCCGGCAGGGCCCGCGCGTCGGCCCGTACGAAGTCCACGCGCCCGGCGTCCGCGCCGTACCGGCGGCCGGCCTCCGCCAGCATGCCCGCGCTGAGGTCGACGCCCGTCACCCGGCCCCGGCACAGCCGGCGCAGCATGTCGATCCCGGCGCCCGTGCCGCAGCACACGTCCAGGCCGGTGTCGAAGCCGCCCGCCACCTGGGCGAGCGTCTCCTCGACCGCGTCGAGCATCCGGTCCGGGGTGCGGAAGGGAGTGTGGTCGAATTTCGGCGCGAGGAGGTCGTAGCCCCGCTCCACCGAGGAGAGGCCCTGCACTGCCAGTTCGCGGACGCTCGGCCCGTGGGAGGAGAACACACCCCCAGCCTATGCCGCCGGGGCGCGCGCACACGTGTACGGCGGCCGCGGTGGCTCCCCCTCCGGGCCACCGCGACCGCCGTTCCCCCGTACTTCCCCCGTGCTCCCCCGTGGTTCCCCCGTACGTCTTGCGAGTGTTACGGGCGCGGACCGGACGCGTGGTTGTCCAGCGTCTGGATCTCTTCGTCCGTGGTGGGCGCGGCCGGAGCGGGCACGGCCGGAGCCGGCTCCTTCTCCAGCGGCTTGATCTCGATGCCCGAGGCGTGGTTGTCCAGGGTCTCGATCTCGACGCCCGAGGCGTGGTTGTCGAGCGGCTTGAGGTTCTCGTTCGTCGTCATCGGTTCTCCTGATGTATGGGTGGGGCTGGGCCCGTTCGGCGATTCCCCCGATGACCGCCGAACGGGTAGTCCTCCAACCGGCCCGGATGCTCCCCCGAGGCACCGGGTCGATGCACTTATCCTGTCGGACCGCGATAAACGAACGATGAACGCCGCGTTCAACCGGAGCCGCGCGCGGATCAGGCAGCGATCTCCGAGGCCAACAAGGCCTGCACTTCGCCCAGTTCGGCCGACCGCAGCTGCGTGAACACGGTCTCCGCGTCCCGCCAGCACGCCCGCGCGCGGTCCCGCTGTCCCAGCCGCCGCAGCGCCTTCCCGAGTACGGTCAGGACCGTCGCCCGGCGCCACTCCCCGCCGATCCCGCGCAGCGCGATGGCCTGCTCGGCGTGCGAGGCGGCCAGGGTGGGCCGGCGCGCCGCCAGGTGGGCCTCGGCGAGCCGGAAGTGCGTCACGCCCTCCCACAGCGGCTGGCGGTTCTCGTGGAACAGCGACAGCGCCTCGGCGAGCTGCGCCAGGGCCTCGCCGAGCCGGCCCGCCTGGGTGAGGGCGATGCCGAGGGCGTAACGGCCGTTGGCCAGGCGCAGGCTCAGGCCCATCCGGTCGTAGATGGCGATGCCCTGCTGGGCCAGGTCTATGGCGCTGGGCAGGCGGCCCAGTTCCACGTGGATGCGGGAGAGGTTGCACAGGGCGCTGGCCTCGCCGACGTTGTTGCCGTCGGCGCGGAAGCACTCGATGGCCTCCAGCAGGTAGCGCTCGCCGTCCGCGTGCCGGCCCTCGTAGAGGGCGATGATCCCGCGGTCGTTGGGCGCCCAGCACATGGGCAGCGGGTCACCGGCCTCGCGCGCGAGCACGGTGGCCCGGGCGGCCTCGTCGTCGGCCTCGGCGAAGCGGCCCGCGACCAGGTGGACGTTGGTGAGGGTGGTGCGGGCGCGGCCCTCCGCGTACGGGTCCTTCGCGGCCTGGCCCGCGTCGCGCAGGGCGACGGCGGCCGACTCGTACTGCCGGGAGTTGGCCCCGGACTCGGCGAGGTCCTTCGCCGCCCACAGCAGGTCCACGGCCCGGCGCAGGACCAGCGACTCGCCGCCGCGTACGGCGGCCTGTCGGACGCAGGCCAGCAGCGGGTCGGCCTCGGCGTACAGCCAGTCCAGGGCGGTCCGCGGCTCGGCGAAGACCAGCCCGGGGTAGTGGGTGTCGGACAGGTGCGCGGGCAGCCGGTCGCCGGGGCGTTCCAGGGCGTAGACGCCGGAGGCGGTGGCCAGGTAGAAGTCCAGCAGCCGGTCCAGGGCCGCCTCGCACCCGCTCGGCGGCTGCTCGTCGCGCTCGGCGCAGGCACGCGCGTAGAGCCGTACGAGGTCGTGGAAGCGGTAGCGGCCGGGAGCGGCGGATTCGAGCAGGGAGCAGTCGACCAAGGCTTCGAGGAGGTCCTCGGTGTCGTACTCGGGCAGGTCGAGCACGGCGGCCGCGGCCGAGAGCGAGATGTCGGGGCCGTCGGCGAGGCCGAGGAGGCGGAAGGCGCGCTGCTGGGCGGGTTCCAGCTGGCCGTAGCCGAGCTCGAAGGTGGCCTTGACGGCGAGGTCGCCGGCCTGGAGCTCGTCGAGGCGGCGGCGCTCGTCGGCGAGCTTGGCGGCCAGGACGGAGACGGTCCAGGTACGGCGGGCGGCGAGCCGGGAGGCGGCGATGCGGATGGCGAGCGGCAGGAAGCCGCAGGCGCCGACGACGTCGAGGGCGGCCTGGCGTTCGGCGCGTACCCGCTCCTCCCCGACGATCCGGGTGAAGAGCTGGAGTGCCTCCTCGGGACTCATCACGTCGAGGTCGACGAGATGGGCCCCGGCGAGGCCCGCCATGCGGACCCGGCTGGTGACGAGGGCGGCGCAGCCGGCGGTGCCCGGCAGCAGCGGGCGGACCTGGGCGGCGTCGCGGGCATTGTCGAGGAGGACCAGGACGCGGCGGCCGTCGAGGATGGAGCGGTAGAGCGCGGCCCGGTCGGCGGGGGAGTCGGGGATGGCCGTGTCGGGGGTGCCGAGGGCGCGCAGGAACGAACCGAGGACGGCCTCCGGTTCGGCGGGGCGGGCCTCGGTGCCCTGGAGGTCGACGTAGAGCTGGCCGTCGGGGAAGTGCGGGCGGGCCGCGTGGGCCACGTGCACGGCGAGGGTGGTCTTGCCGACGCCGCCGATGCCGGCGAGCGCGGAGACGGCCATCACCTGGTCCAGGGCTCCGCCGGACAGGATGGCGCCGAGCTCGTCGACGAAGCTGGCGCGGCCGGTGAAGTCGGGGACGGTCGCAGGCAATTGGGCGGGCCTCACATGGACGGTCGCGGCGGCCGGGGCCGGGTCCTCCGCGCGGGCGAGATCGGCGTCGGCGTTCAGGATGCGCTGCTGGAGCGCTGCCAGTTCGGGGCGCGGGTCGACCCCGAGTTCGTCGGCGAGGAGGCGGCGGGTGTCGGCGTAGACGGCGAGGGCCTCGGCCTGCCGGCCACTGCGGTAGAGGGCGAGCATCAGCAGCTCGCGCAGGCGTTCGCGCAGCGGGTGGGCGGCGGTGAGGGCGGTGAGCTCGGAGACGGCTTCGGCGTGCTGGCCGACCTCCAGGTCGAGGTCGAGGCGGGTCTCCAGCAGCTGCAGGCGCCATTCGGCGAGCCGGGTGCGCTCGGTCTCCGCGTGCGGGCCGGGGACGCCGGCGAGGGGCTCGCCCTCCCAGAGGTCGAGGGCGCGGGTCAGGAGCGTACGCGCGAGGGAGCGGTCCCCCGCGGCCCGGGCGGCCTCGGCGTCGGCGGCGAGGCTGCGGGCCACGCCGAGGTCGAGGGTGGCGGTGGAGCGCAGCCGGATGGCGTAGCCGCCGGACTCGGTGACGAGGAGGCCGGGCGCGACGACCTTGCGCAGGCGGGAGGCGTAGGTGCGGATGGTGGCGAGGGCCTGCTGCGGCGGGTCCTCGCCCCAGATGGCGTCGATGAGTTCGGGCGCGGTGGCGGTGCGGCCGTCGCGGAGCAGGAGTACGGCGAGCAGGGCGCGCTGCTGGGGGGTGCCGGAGGGCAGGACCTCGGCGCCGCGCCAGGCGCGGACGGGCCCGAGGACGGCGAACCGGGACTCGCCGGGTCCGGCTGCGGCCGGAGCCGCGGCGTCCTCGCCCGTGGGGGTGCCGTTGCCGGCGCTGGGGCGGGCGCTGGAGCGGGTGGGGGTGTCGGCGGTGGCCGCGGCGGTACGGCCGGCTGCGGTGGTGGTGGTGCCGGTGGCGGAGTTTGCGGTGGTGCGGGTGGCGGCGCTCGCGGTGGTGCCGGTGGCGGCGCTCGCGGTGGTGCCTGCGGTGGTGTTCTCGGCGGAGTCGGTCGGGGCGCCGGCCGCGGGTGCGCGGGTCGCGCGTACGGGGGTCGTCCCCGGGTCGACTTCGGGTACGACGGCAGCCGTACGGGCCTCGGGATGTTTCCGCGGGCTCGGGATGGCCGGTACGCCGTCCATCTGTCGTCCCCCTGCCTTCCGTCGGTGTAAGGGTCAGTCTGCCCTGTATCGCGCGTACACGTCAGCCCGTACCCGACCGATCACCGGCCAAATAGCTGACGGTTCGTCAGATGAGCGCTACCGTATAGGTCATGGAGACCTTCCCGAAGATCATCTCGGTGGACGACCACACGGTGGAGCCCCCGCACGTCTGGCGGGACAGGCTCCCGTCCAAGTACCGCGACATCGGCCCCCGCGTCGTCCGCGCCCCGTTGAAGGAAATGACCTTCCTCGGCGGCAAGTTCGCCCCCGTCATGGGGGCCGAGGGCGACGACGGACCGATAGGCGACTGGTGGGTGTACGAGGACCTGCACCGGCCGCTCACCCGCCTCGACACAGCGGTCGGGTACGACCGCGACGAGATCAAGCTGGAAGTCATCACCTACGAGCAGATGCGCCCCGGGTCCTTCTCGGTTCCCGACCGGCTCGCGGACATGGACGTCAACCACGTCCAGTCGGCCCTCTGCTTCCCGACCTTCCCCCGCTTCTGCGGCCAGACCTTCACCGAGGCCAAGGACCGTGAGCTGGGACTCCTCGGCGTACGGGCCTACAACGACTGGATGGTGGAGGAGTGGTGCGGCCCGGACGCCCACGGCCGCCTCATCCCCCTCACCCTGATCCCGCTCTGGGACGCCCGCCTGGCCGCCGCCGAGGTCCGCCGCAACGCCGCGCGCGGGGTGCGCGCGGTCGCGTTCTCCGAGATACCTCCGCACCTGGGCCTCCCCTCCATCCACACGGACGACTGGGACCCCTTCCTGGAGGCGTGCGACGAGACCGGCACGGTCATCGCCATGCACATCGGCTCCTCCTCACGCATGCCGTCCACCTCGGCCGACGCGCCGCCGGCGGTCGGCTCCACCATCACCTTCGCCAACTGCTGCTTCTCGATGGTCGACTGGCTGATGAGCGGCAAGTTCGAGCGCTTCCCCCACCTGAAGATCATGTACGCGGAGGGCCAGATCGGCTGGATCCCGTACATCCTGGAGCGCGCGAACGTCGTCTGGGAGGAGAACCGGGGCTGGGGCGGCGTCGCGGACAAGGTGCTGCGCCCGCCGGCGGAGCTGTTCGCCGAACACGTCTTCGGCTGCTTCTTCGACGACGCCTTCGGCCTGAAGAACCTCGACTCGATCGGCGTCGCCAACGTCCTCTACGAGACGGACTACCCCCACTCCGACTCCACCTGGCCCAAGTCCCGCGAGGTCGGCGAGAGCCAGATGGGCCACCTGGCACCTGACGTGGTGGACCGCATCGTGCGCGGCAACGCGATCGACCTGCTCGGGCTCACGGCCGACGGCCTGTGGGCGGGGCCGGGGGCGTGAGCCCGCGGTCGTAGGGCGTGGCCGGCCCCCTCCACCGGCCACCCCCTACGGCGCCCCGCGTCAGCAGCAGTGCCAAGGCCAGCCCCGCACCCGTCACCACCGGGAGCAGCACGCGCACGTCCACGAAGGCCACCAGAGCCGCCCCCAGCGCCAGGGCCAGTGCGTTCGGTACGAAGATCAGGGTGTTCGCCGTGGCCGCGGCGCGGCCCAGCACCTCGTTCGGGACCTCGCGCTGCACCGCCGTCCGCGCGGCGATCAGCACACAGGGCAGCCCGGCGCCGATGGCCGCGCTGCCCACCAGGGCCACCGCGTCGTACGGCAGCGCCCGGACCCCGGCGCCCAGGGCGAACAGCGCCACCCCGGCGGCCGCGAACACCCTCTCCGGCACCCGTCGCAGCAGCGGGCCCGCCACCAGCCCGCTCAGGACCGAACCCGCGCCCTGCACCGCGTACAGCACCCCCACGTAGGTGGGCGCGTGCCCCAGTACGTTCCCGGCGACCGCGTAGATCACCGCGCCGTTGAGCCCGGCCAGGAACATCACGGCGGCGCCTGCCGCCACCAGGACGCGGGGCGCGGGTGCCTGACGTAGGTGCCGCCGGCCCTCCGGTATCCGCGCGAATCCCCCCGGCCCGTCCCGGATCCGCTCCCGCTCCGGAGGTTCCTCGCGCACCCGCAGCAGGGCGAAGATCCCCGCCGCCAGGGCGAAGGTGGCCGCGTCGAGCAGGGCTACGGAAGCCCCGCCGGACCGTGCGAACAGCGCTGCGCCCACCAACGGGGCGAGGAGTTTCATGCCCTCGTCGGCCGTCAGCCGCAGCCCGTTGAAGTCCCCCAGGAGCCGTCGGCCGACGGCCTGCGGCACCAGGGCCGCCTCCGCCGCCCCGTGCACGGTGCCGCACGTCCCGTACACGAGCAGCACCGCGAACAGCAGCCACACCCGGTCCGCCGAATCGACCAGGAGCAGTACGGGCAGCAGCGCGGCCATCACGAGGCCGAGGGCGACCAGCAGCGGACGCCGGGGCAGCCGGTCGGCGAGCGCCCCCAGGGCCGGGCCGGCCAGGACCGGAGCCCACAGGGCGAACACGGTCAGTGCCGCGAGGGCGTCCGACCCGGTCAGTGACTTCACCCAGACCCCGGCCACCAGCCACATCGCGGTCGTCCCGAAGCCGGAGACCACCACCCCGGACAGGTAGAGCCGTGCGTTGCGGTCCCGCAGGACCTTCCCCATGCCTCGATCTCTCACCGGTCCAGCCTGTGTTCTGAGGAGGGGGTCGGGGATCGGGCAGACGACCTATACGTCGGACACGTCGTACCAAGGCTTCCCCCGGAACCACGCTCGGCATCGCGGCCTGGCGGAGGCTGCGCGGGGCAGCCGTCGGCGGCGCGCGTACTCAGAGCTGACGGGGCGCCAGGACATAGCATCGGGCCGTGCCCCGACTCCAGTTGCTGCGCTTCGATCACGCACCGGCCCTGCTCGCCTTCGAGCGGGAGAACCGGGCCTACTTCGCCGCTTCGGTCCCGGACCGAGGCGATCGGTACTTCGCCGACTTCGACGAACGGCACGCCGCGCTGATGGCCGAGCAGGCCACCGGGGGGTGCTTCTTCCACGTCCTGGTGGGTGACGACGGTGAGGTGGTCGGGCGGGTCAACCTGGTCGACGTGGCCGACGGTTCGGCCGAGCTCGGGTACCGGATCGCCGAGCGGGTCACGGGCCGGGGCGTGGCCACGGCCGCGGTGCGGGAGGCCCGCGGGCTCGCGGTCGCGGAGTACGGGCTGACCGAGCTGCGGGCGGTCACCACGCTCGACAACCCGGGCTCGCGCGCCGTGTTGGCCCGTACCGGCTTCGTGACCACCGGTGAGGTGGATCTGGACGGCCGTCCGGGCCTGCGTTTCCTGTGTGACCTGCGGGTCGAAACCGTGTGAGGCGCCGGCCGGGAGCCGTCGACGGCCTTGCACCCGCCCCTGCCGCCGGGGCATGCTTCGCCAGGGCAAAGCGGGAGGATGATCATGCCGGTGGACAAGCGGACCGTCGTGACGGCGGTGCTGTGCGCGGTGGCGGCCCTGGGGGCCTCCGCCGCGGTGGCCAAGCTTGCGCCGCCCCCGGAGGCGGTTCCTCCGGTACAGGCGAAGGCCGCGCCGAGCGCGTCCCCGACGGGCCCGTCGTCGCGATCGCACGTGGCGAAGCCCCAACTGTCCGCCGCTCCCGGGGTCACCCTGCCGCCCGCTGTCACGCCGCAGCCCGGTGGGCCCGCGGCCTTCACCGGAGCCCTGTTCACCGACGGCCTGAACAGTGACCACTTCTGCACCGCCACCGTGGTGAGCAGCCCCGGCCGAAACATGATCATCACCGCCGGGCACTGCCTGCTCGAAGGGGACCAGCGCGACGGAAAGGCCGTCTTCGCTCCCGCGTACGCCAACGGCGTCGCCCCGTACGGCACATGGAAGATCGAGGAAGTCTTCGAGGACGACCGCTGGGCCGAGGGTACGGACGACGACTACGACCTCGCCTTCGCCCGCCTCGCCCCGGACGCCAAGGGCCGCGCCATCGAGGACGTGACCGGCGCGGCCGTCCTCGACACCAGCGGCCGCGCGGGCGAGCGGGTCACCGTCACCGGTTACCCCGCCGACCGGGGGATTCCCCGTACCTGCACCGCGGTCGCCGTCCGCGAGAGCGCGACCCAGCAGCGCTTCGACTGCGCCGACTTCCCCGGCGGCACCAGCGGCAGCGCGTGGATCGCCGGCGACGGGAAGATCATCGGCATCCTCACGGGCGGGGACACGGACGACGTGTCGACCAGCACCGTCCTCGGCGAGTACGCGGCCTCGCTCTACGCCAAGGCCACCGCGAAGGCGCCGAGAGCTTAGGGCGAGTTCACGACGTTGACGCTCGTCACACCGTTCGACGGTGCCGGGCACGTGACCACGGGGTTCTGAGGGTCGCAGCCCATCGCCGTGACCCCTCCGAAGATTGCCGACACCATCGCGATCTTCAACGTCCCGACGTCGGTGCCGTTCTGGCGGACGGTGTACGTCGCCAGGGCGCTGCTCTCCCCGATCGTGGAGGGCAGCGGGAACTGCTGGAACGCGGTCGGGGAGCTCTGCGGGGGGAGGTCCGTGGGGCCGCCGACGCCACCGGCGAGCCCGGTGACGCTCGAGAGGTGGAGGGTGTAGTCGCTGTCGTTGCGCACGAAGAAGGCGACGGTGGCTTGCGGCGCCTGGGGGCCGCCGACCGTGTGCCCGTTGCCCGAGATCTGGCCGGATCCGACGTGACTGTCCCGTCCCGAGACCCCGATGTGGTTGTCGTCCCCCGTGACGACGATGTGCGTCGACTCGGGGGTTCCGACCCCGCCGCCTCCGTCGTCGTCGGCGGCGGCGGGACCCGCGCTCACGCCCGCGCTCGTCGCGAGGAGCACGGAGAGAATCGTTGCGGCGGTGGCCATCCTCGACGAACGAGTCACGAGCACTTCTCCCATTGATCGGACTGGATGATGATCAGAGAATGTGCGTGAGTCCTTCCCCGTGTCCGCCCACGGGCAACGGGATGCGCCCGAAGGACATCCCATCGGGCTAGATCGTGTCTTTCGGATCAAGCCGGGCCCGCGGCCACGCGGGCCCGACCGGGGAGCGGTCGTGGCAGGGGAGCGGCCGGCGCTACCGCCGGAAGACGCGCCCTCTTCCGGTCGCCGGTCGGCCGGTCGGCCGGACGCTCAGGCCAGCAGGCCCAGGTGGACCGGTTCGGCCTGGGCGTTCGCCAGGAGGTCCGGCAGGCGTGGGGGCCACAGGGGTTCGCCCAGGGTGGCCAGGCGGCGCGGGGAGAGCCACTGCCAGTGGATGTCCGGAGCTTCCAGGACCGGCTCGCGGTGCGGGCCCCTGGTGACGAAGATGTGCTCGTGCTGGCGGACCGGGATCCCCTGGTGCGTGAAGTCGTGCTCCCAGGTGCAGAGCAGCCGTTCGGGCTCCAGGTCGGTCCACCCGGTCTCCTCGCGCAGTTCGCGACGCACGCAGTCCTCGGGACTCTCGCCGGGATCGATGCCGCCACCCGGCGGCAGCCAGTGGATGCCCACCTCCACGTTGTTCTCCCGGAAGAGGAACACGGACCCGGTGGGGGACAGGATGACAACGCGCGCTGCGTGACGTGGAGTTCGCATCATCGATTCAATGTACGCCGGTGATCGCTTCCGGGGGATGGGCGTGCACCTGGCCTTTTACGGCTGTGTGCCCGCCCCGTCCCCCGGAACCGACCCCCGTCCCCCGCGACCGACCGCCCGCCCCGATCCGCTACGCCGCCGCCAGCGCCAGCGTCGGTGACAGCCGGGCCGCGCGCACCGCCGGGTAGAGCCCGGCCAGGGTGCCGATCGCCAGGGTGGCGGTGAATCCGCCGGTCACCGCCCAGAGCGGGACCACCCAGGGCAGGTCGCCGGCCCGGGCGTACACCGCCGTGGCCGCGCCGCCCAGGGCGATGCCCGCCAGGCCGCCGAGCCCGGACAGCAGCAGGGACTCCGTCACGAACTGGATCCGGATCTGGCCCTTCGTACCGCCCAGGGACCGCCGCAGGCCGATCTCGTGGCGCCGCTCCAACACCGAGATGATCATGGTGTTGGCGACGCCGACCCCGCCCACCAACAGCGCGATCCCGCCCAGCCCCAGCAGCAGCGTGCTGAACGCGCCCTCCGTGGCGGCCTTCGCCTTGAGCGCCGCCGAGGGGTCGGTGACCTGCACCGCGCTCGGGGTCTGCGGGTTGGCCGTCCGCGGGATGAGCGCGCGGACCGCCGCCACCCGGTCGTCCGCCGACCGCTCGTACACGGCCGTCGGGTGCCCGGCGAAGCCCAGCAGCTGCTCGGCCGCGTCCCAGCCGATCAGCGCGGAGCGCTCGATCTCCGGGGCCAGCGGGACCGGTTCCAGGATGCCGGTCACCGTGAAGTACCGGCCGCCGATGAAGACCTGCTGACCCGGTTCGGTGATGCCGAGCCGGCGCGCGGAGACGTGCCCGAGCACCACCGAGGGGTAGCGTCCGGTGGCCGCGTTGAGCCAGGTGCCGCTCGCCGTCCGCGCGCGCAGCGTGCCGAGCAGGTCGTCCTTGGCGGCCTTGAGCACGATCCCGCCGGTCTCCCCCTTCGGGATGTTCTCCGACCGGCGTACGGACTCGGGCACGTCACCGGTGGTGCCGACCGACTCGACCCCCGCGATCCGGGAGATCATGCCGGGGGCGTCCTTGGGCAGCTTGGTGTCCTGCCCGGTGAACATCCCCTCGCCCGGCTTCACGACCAGCATGTCGGTGCCGAGCTTGTCGAGTTCCCGCAGCAGCTCGGCCTGGCTGGAGGAGGAGATCCCGACCACCGCGATCATCGTCGCGATGCCGATGGCGATGCCGAGCGCGGACAGGAACACCCGCATCGGGCGTGAGCGCAGCCCCGCCGACCCGACGTGCAGGACGTCCCGCGGGGACAGCCTCGGCGGCTTCAACCGCCGGGCGCGCGTCCCCGTACGGGCGGCCCGTTCCCCCTGACGAGGCCTCGCGCGGCTCATGACGTCACCCCCGCGTGCTCCCGCAGGTCGGCGACGATCTCCCCGTCGCGGATCCGTACCTGCCGCGGCAGGCTCGCCGCGATCTCCTGGTCGTGGGTGATCACCGCGATGGTGGCCCCGTCGCGGTTCAGCTCGCGCAGCAGCTCCATCACCGATTCCCCGGACGCCGTGTCCAGCGCGCCCGTCGGCTCGTCGGCCAGCAGCAGGTCCGGCGAACCCGCCACCGCCCGGGCGATCGCCACGCGCTGCTTCTGCCCGCCGGACAGCTCGTGCGGCCGGTGGTCCATCCGGTCGCCGAGGCCCACCCGGTCCAGGGCCTGCGCCGCCCGGCGCAGCCGTTCGGCCCGCGGGAGGCCGCTGTAGAGCAGGCCCTCGGCGACGTTCGCGCGGGCGCTGATGCCCGGTACCAGGTGGAAGGACTGGAAGACGAAGCCGACGTGCCGGGAGCGCAAGGCCGACAGTGCGCGGTCGGGGAGGGCAGCGATGTCGTGGCCGGCGATCCGTACGCGGCCCGCCGTCGGGCGGTCCAGGGTGCCGACGATGTGCAGCAGGGTGGATTTTCCGGAGCCCGACGGGCCGACGATGGCGAGGAGTTCGCCGGTGGCGACGGTCAGGTCGACACCGCGCAGGGCCGCGACCCCGCCCGGGTACTCCTTGGTGACCCCGGTCAGCTCCACGACCGGGTACGGACGCGCCGTCGGATCCGGCATCGGATGTGTCCTCGTCGTGGCCGTCACAGTTTCGGTATCCCCACCTGCATGCCCTCCGTGAGGGCGGCGCCGGTCACCTCGACCCGTCCGTTGCCGAACATGCCGAGCTCGACCGGCACCTCGCGGGCCCGGCCGTCCTGCACGACCTGCACGCCGAAGCCGCCGCCCGCGAGCGCGAGCAGTGCGTTGACCGGGACGGAGAGCACGCCCTTGCGGGTCTCCCCGGTCAGGCCGACGGTCACCGGGGACTGGTCCGGGGCGTTCACCTCGGCGGGCTTGTCGAAGGCGACGACCACCTCGACCTGGGCCTTCTTGTCGCCGCCGGCACCGCCGCCGTTGCCGCCGCCGCCCGCGCCGCCGCCGTTCCCGTCGTCGGGCTGCCCGGCCCCGCCCACCGAGTCGATCTTCCCGGTGGCGCTGCCGCCGCCCGGCAGCCGTACGGTCACCGGGTCGCCCGGCTTCGCCGCGCCCGCCTTCGCCGTGTCCAGCCGGAAGCGGACGATCCGCTCGGTGCCCGTCACCGTCAGCACCGGCTTGCCCGGGGCCAGTTCGTCACCGACCGCCGCATCGCCCGCCCGCACCCGCTGCGGACCGGACGCGAAGGCGACGTCCTCCTTGCCGACCTCGCCCGTCTCCGCGGCCTTGTGCGCCTTCTGCCACCGCTTGACCGCCGTGGCCGTACCCGCCGTGAAAGTGCCGTCCTCCGGGTCGAGTCCGGTCCCGTGGCCAAGGGCTTGGAGATTGCGCTTGAGCTGCCTGACGTCCTCGCCCTTGTCGCCGGTCTTCAGCGGCCGGTACATCGGCGTGGACCCGTACATGAGCCGCACCGCCCGGCCGTTGACCTCGTACAGCTTCCCGTCCCGTTCCACCGCCGAGCCCTCGCCCGCGGTCCACGTCAGCACGCCCGGCCCGGCCGCGTTCAGCTTGCGCTCCCGCGCGTAGCCGAGGGTGCCCTCCACCTGGAGACCGGAGCTGAGGTCGCCGCGCTCGACCGGCGCCGTGGCCGGCGGCAGTCCGCCGGCCGCGTGCCGCTCCCGCTCGTCGGCGTCCCGGTGCGGCCGGTCCATGACGGCCCAGCCGCCGCCCGATACGGCCAGTACGGCGGCCAGCGAGGCCAGCAGCCACTTGGCCCGCTTCCTCATCGGCCGGTGTCGCACTTCTTCTGGGCCTCCTCGAAGGCCTTCTCCTGACCCTTCGGGATCTCGGTGGCGCTCTTCATACCGCCCTCGTGGTACTCAGGGTCCTTCAGGGCGACACCGTTCTCGCGCATGCACCGGATCCACTCCAGCTCCTTGTCCTTCTCCTCCTGCGTGGGCTCCTTGCCGGCGCCGGTGCCCGTGCTCATCCCGCACTTCTTCATGGCCTCCTGCATCTTCCGCGGGTCGGCGTCCCCGCCGATCGTCATCCCGCGCGGGTCCTGGCCGGGCTCGGGGTCCGGCACGTCCATACCGTTCTCGCGCAGGCACTGGCGCATCTTCACCGCGTTGTCGGCCACCGTCCCGGAGCCGCCGTCGGCGCCTGAGGAGGACTCCTTCTTCCCCGCCGACGAGTCGTTCGCGCAGGCGGTGGCGAACAGGGTCAGCCCGGTGACGACCGCGGCCGTGGTCATGATCAGGGATCGCTTCATGGGCCCGAGCCTGCGGTGAAAGGGCCTTTCGCTTCCCTCTCGCACCCTGCTTACAACGGCGAAATGCCGATCTCCGGTAAAGAGGAGGCCATGCGCGTACTGGTGGTGGAGGACGAGGAATTCCTCCGGGAGATGATCGCCGAGGGGCTGCGCCGCGACGCGCTCGCCGTCGACGAGGCGAGCGACGGCCCGGAAGCCCTGCGGCGCCTGCGCCTGGGCGAGTACGACGTCCTCGTCCTGGACCGCGACCTGCCCGGCCTGCACGGCGACGAGGTCTGCCGGCAGGTCGTGCGCGAGCGACTGCTGACCCGCGTCCTGATGCTGACCGCCTCCGGGACCGTACGGGACCGGGTCGAAGGCCTCGGTCTCGGCGCCGACGACTACCTCACCAA
The DNA here is from genome assembly GCF_043201215.1 of Streptomyces sp. NPDC048331. NCBI lineage: Bacteria > Bacillati > Actinomycetota > Actinomycetes > Kitasatosporales > Streptomycetaceae > Streptomyces > Streptomyces sp. NPDC048331. Next base: position 34,038 of record NZ_JBICYT010000042.1, read on the forward strand.
GCCCTTCGCCTACGACGAGCTGCTCGCCCGCGTCCTGGCCCTGGGCCGGCGGGCCCGCCCCGCCCTGCCACCCGTACTGGAGCGTGCCGGGGTCGCCGTGGACACCGCCCGGCGCAGCGCCACCCGCGACGGGCACCGGCTCGCGCTGTCCCGCAAGGAGTTCGCGGTGCTGGAGGCGCTGCTGCGCGCCGAGGGGGCCGTCGTCAGCAACGACGACCTGATCGAGCAGGTGTGGGAGCAGGACACCAGCTATTCCACCAACGCCGTCCGCGTCACCCTCAGCAAGCTCCGCGCCAAGCTGGGCGAGCCGCCGCTGATCGAGACCGTGCCGGGCGCGGGCTACCGGATCGCGGCCCGGTGAGGGGCCTCCCCGCGTGGCGGCTGCTGCGCACCGAGCGCGGCCGCCTCACCGCCCTGTACGGCTCCCTGCTGCTCCTGGCAGGCGGTGGTCTGGTGGCGCTGGTCTACGTCCTCGTCGGCCAGGGCCTCTACGCGAGTGTCAGCGGGGCCGTCCGCACGGTCTCCCCGGCGTACGCGGTCCCCTCGCCCGGGGTCGTCCCCGGCGAGAAGGTCAGCCCGGGGTGCCCGTGCGAGCCGGCGCGGAAACTGCCCCCGGGGCAGACCCCCACCTTCGAGCAGCTGGAGCGCTACGCGTACACGCAGAACCTCTCCGACGCCGTCACCGACGCCACCCGGCACCGGCTGCTCATGTACTCCCTCCTCGCGCTGGCCGTGTTCGCCGTGCTGTCGATCTGGCTCGCCTGGTGGATGTCCGGCCGGGTGCTGCGCCCCGTCGGCGTGATCACCGAGACGGCGCGCCGGTTGTCCGGGGAGAACCTGGACGAGCGGATCTCCCTCGACGCGCCGCCCGGCGAGCTCAAGCAGCTGGCCGACACCTTCGACGCGATGCTGGGCAGGATGGAGCAGTTGGTCTCCGCGCAGCGGCGGTTCGCGGCGAACGCGGCGCACGAACTGCGCACCCCGTTGGCGGTGCAGCGGGCGGCGGCCGAGATCGGCCTGGCGGGGGACCCGTCGCCGGAGAAGGTGGCCCGGATCCGCGCCAAGCTGATCGGCGTCGCCGACTCCAGCGAGCACCTCATCGAGTCGCTGCTGCTGCTCGCCGTCTCGGAGCAAGGGCTGGAGTCCACCGGCCCGGTGGACCTGGCGGAGCTCGCGGCGGCCGAGCTGGCGGCGTGTCCGCACGAGGGGCTGACCGTCGTACGGACCCTCGCACCGTCGACCGTGTCGGGGGACCGGACCCTGCTGGGGCACCTGCTGCGGAACCTGCTGGTCAACGCGGTACGCCATAACCGCGGGGACGGCCGGATCAGTGTGTCCACGTCCACCGAGGGGGAACTGACGGTGTCGAACACCGGTCCGGTGATCGATCCGGCGGACGTGCCGGGGCTGCTGGAGCCGTTCCGTAGACGGGCCGAACGGCTGCACACCGCCGGTGAGGGCGCCGGGTTGGGGCTGTCGATCGTCGCCTCGATCGCGCGGGCGCACGGGGCGGAGCTGGTGGCGCGGGCCAATCCCGCTCCGGAGGGCGGGCTGACGGTCCGGGTCCGCTTCCCGTCGTCCGACGAGGCGCGCACGTCGTAGCCACCCGGGCTGCGGGGGCCCGCTGATGTACGGTCGGAGGAATGAGCAAGCACGTCCGAGCCCGCTCCCGTCCGTCCGGCAAGCCGCCCGCGGTCCGTAGGTCCCCTCGGGTGGCTCTTGCCGCCGTGCTCGGCCTGGCGACCTTCACGGTCGGTTGGGTCTGCGTGGCCCAGGAGCCGGACGAGGCTGCCGGTCCCCGGCCGCAGGCCCGCGTGGACGCCCGCCCGCAGAAGGAGGGGCACGTCGCGGGTGGCGACCTGCGGGCCGCGCAGCAGGCCGCCCCGCATGCCGGACCGCCGGCCGCCGCGGCGCCGCATGCCGGACCGCCGGCCACCGCCCCGCAGGGCCTGGCCGGTGTCAGCGAGGGCACCCGGGCCCGGATTCCGGCCGAGTCCCGTCAGCTGATCCTGGTCACCGGCCGGGCGATGGACTCCTCGGAGTCCACGGCCGCCTTCTACACGCGCCCGGCGGCCGGCGCCGACTGGGTCAAGACCGAGAGCTGGCCCGCCCGCAACGGGGCCAACGGCTGGTCCGTCGAACGCACCTACGGAGACCTGACCTCGCCGATGGGCGTCTACGCGCTCACCGACGCGGGCGGTCTGCTGCCGAAGCCGCCCGGGACCCGGCTCCCGTACGACGAGGACAACGGCTTCGTCGCCACCGGCCTCGGGGTGAACGGGGAATCCCTGGAGGGTTCCTTCGACTGCGTCGTCGCCATCGACTTCAACCGTAGGCCGGGCCGTTCACCGCTCGACCCGGTCATGCCGGACGGCGAGGACAAGGGCGGCAACATCTGGCTCCACGTGGACCACGACGGCCCCTCCCAGGGCTGCGTGGGCATCCCGAAGGCGGCCATGAAGAAGGTCCTGGAGACCCTCGACCCGGCCGCGAAGCCGATCATCGTGATGGGGCCGGCAGGCTTCTGAAGCGGGCGAACCGGGGCCGCAGCAGCAGTCCGATGTAGGCGAGGTCGAAGACGCCGCACAGGATTCCGAGACCGAGGATGAACGGCGCGTCCTCCAGCACCCCGAACGTCAGGGTCGGCGCGAGCGTCCCCAGCCATTTGGCCACGGCGATGGTCAGCGACTGCCCGAGCGGCCCCTGCCGGGAGGCGTAGAGCGCGACGAACAGGCCGGACATCAGCAGGTTCTGCAGGAACGCCGAGTACCTGCTCGCGTCGTGCGCCCCGAAGTGCGCCAGGAACAGCCACTGCACGGCGAATCCCGTACCGAACAGCAGGACCGACCAGGTGGCGAAGAGCGGCCGGGTCACGAAGTCCGGCAGCTCGGCCCGGCCGAAGCGCAGGTAGGTGTAGACGATCACCACGTCGGCCACCGCCCACACCACGTTGATCACGCCCTGCGCGGAGATCCCGACCGTGATGTCGCGGGCCGCGTAGATCGTCTCCCAGGCGAAGTTGAGCGCGAGCGCGGCGACGGGCATCGCGTACGTCCGGTCGCGCAGCCCGACGCGGATCGCTTCCACGTACACGACCGTCCAGGCGATCCCGCTGACCAGCGTGAGTATCAGATCCACGCGCGAACCCTAGGCGAGCGGAGCGGGGGAGGGGAACGGGGTGAGGGATCTCCGGTTCGACCCGGGGTGTGTCGCACCTCTTGTCTGACGATCCGTCAGCTACGACGATGGCCCCGCACCGATATGACGAATCGGCAGACGAAGGCGAGGCGGGCCCGCCATGGCGCGCGTATTTCCGCAAGGTCGGCTGGTCTACGGGATGCAGCTCCCGGTCCAGTCGCAGAGCACCATCTACGCCGAGCCCTGGGAGGCGTCGGCCACCGCCGCCGATCTCGCCGGCATCGCGCGGGCCGCCGACCGGTCCGGCTTCGGCTACGTGGCCACCTGTGACCACGTCGCCGTCCCACGGCGGCTCGCCGGTCCGATGAGCACCGTCTGGTACGACCCGGTGGCGACCCTGTCCTTCCTCGCCGGCATCACCGAGCACGTGCGGCTGCTGAGTCATGTGGCGATCCTGGGCCTGCGCCACCCGCTGATCAGCGCCAAGCAGTACGCCACCCTCGACCACCTCTCCGGAGGCCGGCTGATCCTCGGGGTGGGGGCCGGGCACGTGCAGGAGGAGTTCGAGGTCCTCGGCGTGGACTTCGCGCGCCGCGGGGTCGTCCTCGACGAGACCCTGGACGCGCTGCGGGCGGCGCTCGGGCCCGAGGAGTACCCGGAGTTCGAGGGCGAGCTGTTCTCCTTCAAGGACCTCGGCCAGCTGCCCCGGCCCACCCAGGAGCGGATCCCCGTATGGGTCGGCGGCTCCTCGCCCGCCGCCGTACGCCGCGCCGCGGTCCGCGGGGACGGCTGGCTCCCGCAGGGAGACCCGCGCGACAAGCTTCCGGGCCGGATCGCCCGGATCAAGGAGCTCCGCGAGGCGGCGGGGGTCACCGGTCCCATCGAGTTCGGCGCGATCACCGAGGCGCTGTACGTGGGCGAGCCCGGCTGGGACACCGGCCGCCGGGCCTTGACCGGCAAGGCGGAGGTGCTCGCCGAGTCCCTCCGGGAGTACGGGGCGCTGGGCGTGGACCAGATCCAGGTGCGCTTCCGCAGCCGCGACCGCGCCGAACTCGTCGACCAGATCACCGCTTTCGGGGCCGAGGTGGCCCCCCTCCTCAACGACTAGGGGCTGACGGATCATGGGCAAGCTGGACGGGCGCGTCGTCATCGTCACCGGCGCGGCGCGCGGGCAGGGCGAGCAGGAGGCCCGGCTCTTCGCCGCCGAGGGGGCGCGGGTGCTCCTCGGTGACGTGCTGGACGAGCAGGGCGCGGCGGTGGCCAAGGACATCGGCGAGGACCGGGCCCGGTACGTACGGATGGACGTGAGCCGGGAGGAGGACTGGGCGGCCGCCGTCGCCGCCGCGAAGGAGACCTTCGGCCCGATCGACGGCCTGGTCAACAACGCGGGCATCCTGCGCTTCAACGAGCTGACCGCGACCCCGCTGGAGGAGTTCCAGCAGGTGGTCCAGGTCAACCAGGTGGGCGCGTTCCTCGGCATCAAGGCGGTGGCCCCCGAGATCGAGGCGGCCGGCGGCGGCACCATCGTCAACACCTCCTCGTACACGGGCCTGACGGGCATGGCGTACGTCGGCACGTACGCGGCGACCAAGGCGGCGATCCTCGGGCTGACCCGGGTGGCCGCGCTGGAGCTGGCGGGCAAGGGCATCCGGGTCAACGCGATGTGCCCGGGCGCCGTGGACACCCCGATGGCCAACCCGGGGCTGCTGGACCCGGCGAACATGACGGACGAGGCCAAGGACGCGATGGCCGAGCTCTACCGGCGCGTGGTCCCGATGGGGCGGGTGGGGCGGCCGGAGGAGATCGCCAAGCTGGCGCTCTTCCTGACGGCCGACGACTCCTCGTACATCACCGGCCAGCCGTTCGTGATCGACGGCGGCTGGATGGCGGGCGTCAGCATTCTCTGATGGAGCGTCAGGTATTGACGCTCGCACCCCTGCGGTGGAACAGTCGGGACATCAAATCTGACGGAACGTCAGAAACCAAAGGACGGTGAACCCCCTTGGAATTCGGGCTCTTTGTGCAGGGATACGTGCCTGAGGCGCGGTCCAAGGTCGACCCCGAGGCAGAGCACAAGGCGCTGATCGAGGAGACCGAGTACGTCATACAGGCGGACAAGTCCGGCTTCAAGTACGCCTGGGCCTCCGAGCACCACTTCCTGGAGGAGTACTCGCACCTGTCGGCGAACGAGGTGTTCCTCGGGTACCTCGCCCACGCCACCGAGCGCATCCACCTCGGATCCGGCATCTTCAACCCGCTCGCCCCGGTGAACCACCCGGTCAAGGTGGCCGAGAAGGTCGCCATGCTCGACCACCTCTCCCGGGGCCGCTTCGAGTTCGGCACCGGCCGCGGCGCCGGCAGCCACGAGATCCTCGGCTTCCTGCCGGGCATCGAGGACATGAACGGCACCAAGGAGATCTGGGAGGAGACCATCGCGGAATTCCCCAAGATGTTCCTCCAGGAGGAGTACGAGGGGTTCCAGGGCAAGCACTGGTGGCTCCCGCCGCGGAAGGTCTTCCCCAAGCCGTACGGCAAGGCTCACCCGGCCATGTGGTACGCCGCCGGCTCCCCGTCCTCGTACGCGATGGCGGCGAAGAAGGGCCTCGGCGTGCTGGGCTTCAGCGTGCAGAAGGTCTCCGACATGGAGTGGGTCCTCGACCAGTACAAGACGGCCATCCGGGAGGCGAAGGCCATCGGCGCCTTCGTCAACGACAACGTCATGGTCACCTCGACCGCGATCTGCGCCGAGACCCACGACAAGGCCGTCGAGATCGCCGTCAACGCGAACATGAACCGCTTCCAGTCGCTGGTCTTCCGCTACCACGACACCTTCCCGCGGCCCGAGGCGATCCCGCAGTGGCCCGAGACCCTGCCGGAGTACAACGCCGAGATCATCGAGCTCCTGATCGCCGAGGAACTCCTGATCTGCGGCGACCCGTCGGAGGTCCGGGCCCAGTGCAAGCGCTGGGAGCAGGCCGGCGCCGACCAGCTGTCCTTCGGCCTGCCGACCGGCGTCTCGCCCGAGGACACGATGACGACGATCAAGCTGATCGGCGAACACGTCATCCCGCACATCGACACGGACCCGATCCACCGCACGACGCGCTTCCGCCAGGCCGTCTGACTTTCAGCCCCGCCGGCGTTCGAGGCGCGGGGTGTGGGGCGGAGCCCCACCTGCCCCGGCCTGCCGGCACCGAACGGGGACGGCGTCTTCCCGGACCGCCGTCCCGCACCGGCCCCGGCCGGGGGCCATGCCGAGGCAGCGGTCGCCCCGGCGGTCTCCGGCCGGGGCATGCGGGGGCTCCGCCCCCTACCCGCGCGCCTCGAACGCCGGCGGGGCTGGATTCCGCAGCCTCGCCGACGCTCGAGGCGCGCGGCCTGGGGCGGAGCCCCAGCGCACGGCGCTCAACGCGAACACCGGCAGAAGGGACGTCATGCTCGACCACCTGATCAAGGGCGCGACCGTCGTGGACGGCACCGGCGCCCCCGCCCGCGTCGCGGACCTCGGCATTCGCGACGGCCGCATCGCCGTCATCGCCGACCCCGGCACCGTCACCGAAGCGGCCCGCACCACCGAGGACGCCACCGGGCTGGTCCTCACCCCCGGCTTCATCGACCCGCACACGCACTACGACGCCCAGCTCTTCTGGGACCCCTACGCCACGCCCTCCATGAACCACGGCGTCACCACCGTCGCCGGCGGCAACTGCGGCTTCACCCTGGCCCCGCTCAACCCCGCCCGCCCCGAGGACGCCGACTACACCCGCCGCATGATGAGCAAGGTCGAGGGCATGGCCCTCAAGGCCCTTGAGGAAGGCGTCGACTGGACCTGGTCCACCTTCGGCGAGTACCTCGACGCCCTGGAGGGCCGGATCGCCGTCAACGCCGGGTTCATGGTCGGCCACTGCGCCCTGCGCCGGCACGTGATGGGCGAGGACGCCGTCGGCGGCCGGCCCACCCCCGAACAGCTCCAGGCCATGCTCGACCTCTTCCACGACGCCATGAACGCCGGCGCCTGGGGACTGTCCACCACCCAGTCCTCCACCCACTCCGACGGCTCCGGCGCCCCCGTGGCCTCCCGCCACGCCCGCCCCGACGAGCTGCTCGCCCTCTCGAAGGCGGTCGCCGAACACGAGGGCACCCAGCTGGAGGCGATCGTCGCCGGCTGCCTCGACCAGTTCTCGGACGACGAGATCGACCTCTTCGTCGAGATGAGCGCCGCCGCCGGGCGGCCCCTCAACTGGAACGTCCTCACCATCGACGCCTCCGTCCCCGAACGGGTCCCGCGCCAGCTGATCCCCAGCGAGCGCGCCCGCAAGGCCGGCGGCCGGATCGTCGCACTGACCATGCCGATCCTCACCCCCATGAACATGTCGCTCGGGACCTTCTGCGCGCTCAACCTCATCCCCGGCTGGGGCGAGATCCTCGGCCTGCCCGTCCCCGAGCGGATCGCGAAGCTCCGCGACGCCGACGTACGCGCCGAGATGCTGCGCCGCGCCGACAGCAAGGAGGCCGGCGTCTTCCGGCGCCTCGCCCACTTCGGCCGGTACGTCATAGGCGACACGTACAGCGAGGAGAACGAAGGCCTCTCCGGCCGGGTCGTGAACGACATCGCCGCCGAGCGCGGCCAGGACCCCTTCCACTGCCTGGTGGAGATCTGCGCCAACGACGACCTGCGCACGGTGCTCTGGCCGATGCCCACCGACAACGACCCGGCGAGCTGGGCGCTGCGCGCCGAGACCTGGCAGCACGAGGACGTCATGCTCGGTGGCTCCGACGCCGGCGCGCACCTGGACCGGATGTGCGGAGCCCCGTACACGACCCGGTTCCTCGGGGACTGCCTGCGCGGCCGCAAGCTCGTTCCGCTGGAGCAGGCCGTACAGATGCTCACCGACGACCCGGCCCGGCTGTTCGGACTGCGCGAGCGCGGCCGGCTCGCCGAGGGCTTCCACGCCGACCTGGTCCTCTTCGACCCGGAGCGGATCGAGGCCGGCCCCGCGACCCTGGTCCACGACCTGCCCGGGGACAGCCCGCGGCTGGACGCGCGGGCCATCGGCATCGTCTCGGTCCGGGTCAACGGCGTGGAGACCATCCGCGACGACGAGGTGACGGGCGCCGTGCCGGGCATCGTGCTCCGGTCGGGCCGGGACACGAGGACGGTGAGCACCCGATGACCGACGCGCAGCAGCCGCTCTACATCGGCGGCGAGTGGGTGGAGCCCGCGGGCGGCCACTACGAGGTGATCGACCCGGCGGACGAATCGGTGGTCGGGCTCGCCCCCGAGGCCTCGCGCGCCCAGGTCGAGGAGGCGACCCGCGCCGCCGCCGAGGCCTTCGAGAGCTGGTCCCGTACGACGCCCGAGGCCCGCGCGGCGATCCTCGACCGGGCCGCGGACATCATGCAGCGCGAGTACGAGCCGTGGGCGGTGCTGGCCCGGCGGGAGACGGGCGCCCCGACCGGCATCGCGCGCGGCATGCAGGTCGGGGTCGGCGTCGCCCGCTTCCGGCGGTACGCGAAGGGGGCCCTCGAACCGGTCGAGAAGGGCCTGCCCCCGCAGGTCACCGACGCCGGACCGATGGGGCGGGCGAGCATCCTGGGCGCCCTGGAGGTGCGCCAACCGGTCGGCGTGGTCACCTGCATCACCTCCTACAACAACCCGTGGGCCAACCCGGCGGGCAAGGTGGCCCCGGCCCTGGCCATGGGCAACACGGTGGTGGTCAAGCCGGCGCCGCAGGACCCGCTGTCGGTGTTCCGGATGGCGGACGCCCTGCACGAGGCCGGGGTACCGGCGGGCGTGGTGAACGTCGTGGGCGGGCAGTCGGTGGAGGTCGGCGAGGCCGCCGTCGACTCGCCGTACGTGGACATGGTGTCCTTCACCGGCTCCACGACCGTCGGGCAGCGCATCGCGGAGGTCTGCGGCCGCACGATGAAACGCCAGCTGATGGAACTCGGCGGCAAGGGCGCGGCGATCGTCTTCGAGGACGCCGACCTGGACGCGGCGGTGATGGGGATCGGGACGACCTTCTCCTTCTACTCCGGGCAGATCTGCACCGCCCCGACCCGGGTGATCGTCCACCGGTCGGTCCACGACCGGCTGATCGAGAAGCTGACCGGCTATCTGGCCTTCATGAAGGTGGGCGATCCGGCGGCGCCCGGCACGGTCGTCGGCCCGGTGATCTCGGCGGCGCACCGCGACCGGGTCGAGTCGTACGTCGAGCTGGGGAAGAAGGAGGGCGCGCGGATCGCGTACGGCGGCGAGCGCCCGGTGGTCGGCGACGGCCGCGGCTTCTACGTGGCTCCGACCCTGCTGGTCGACTGTACGAACGACATGCGGGTGGTCCGTGAGGAGATCTTCGGCCCGGTGGTCGTGGTGGTCCCCTTCGACGGGGACGAGGACGAGGCCGTCGCCCTGGCCAACGACAGCGACTTCGGGCTGCTGAGCTACGTGTGGTCGGGGGACTCGGCACGCGCGTTCCGCGTGGCGCGGCGGCTGCGCTCGGGCGGGGTCGGGGTGAACACCATCGGCCGCAACATGGAGGCCCCGTTCGGCGGCTTCAAGCGCAGCGGGGTGGGCCGGGACGTGGGCTCGTACGCGCTGCACGCCTACAGCGAGGTGCAGTCGATCGTCTGGACGGGCTAGGCCGTGGGGCGGGCCCGGCAGGGGCGGTGGCCCCGGCCGGGCCCGTGTCATGCTCCCGCGGCGCGCGGGGGCGTGCGGTAGCCGAGGGCCTCGGCCAGTTCGCCGTTGCCGCCGCCGAAGGTGGCGAAGGCCTTCGGGTCGTCCGTCTCCAGCCGTTGCAGGGCGGCGGCCGCGCGGTCTGGGGGCGGCCCGTCGCCGCCGGGCAGCTGCCAGGTGAAGTAGAGCGACCCGCCGGTGCCGGGTGGCGGTGCGGACGGTTCGTACCGGAGGTGGACGACCGCGGTGTCCGGGTCCCGCCAGTCGGTGCCGATCCAGTGCGGCGCGAGCTCCCACCGGGCCGTCAGCTCGGGCCGGTCGCGCAGGCCCGCCCCGATGAGGCGGGCGGTGCTGCGGGCCGGCCAGCACCAGGAGTGGTCCCGTTCGGCGCGGGCGAGTTCGGCGTCGTAGGCGGCCGCGTCGAAGCGGTACGGGGGCGGCGTCGGGCCGACCGCTCCGCGCCAGCCGTCCCACACCACCTCCCCGCCCTCCCGGCGGATCGTCACGTACAGCGCCCCGCAACAGCCCTCGCTGCAGTACGCCTCGACGAGTTGCACCTCATGCGGCTGGGGTCCGGCGCGCAGCCGGCCGCTGTCGATCAGGTACTCGGGCGGGTTGCCGCACCCCTTGCCGAAGAGCGCGGGGCACAGCGGGATCCCGTCGGCCAGGATCCGGGTCTCGACGGCGGAGGAGTCCGCGGACCTGTGGACGACGACCACCTCCCACCGCGGGCGGTCGCCGTCCTCGGCGCGGTCGAAGGGGAGGTGCCGGGTGCGCCGGAACCATTCCGCCCGCCGATCGCCGCGTACGGGCGCGGCTACGGGCTCGGCCAGGGGCTCGGGTACGGGGTCCGGAGCTGCCCCGGGCAGCAGCCGGTCCAGGGCGTCGAGCAGGGCCCGGCGTCGTCCGGGCCGCCAGTTCAGCAGGACGGGGGCGCCGCTGTGCAGGTCGAGGGCGATCGACAGCAGCAGCGACCGGTGCTCCTGGGTCGGGGGCAGCCGGTCGGCGTGCCTGACCAGGGCCTCGTACACGGCCCGAGCGGGACCGTAGTCGAGGATCTCGGGGCGGCTGTCCTGCTGGTCGGCCATGCGGTGCAGCAGCCGGCCGGTCAGCGCGAGCAGATCGCCGTCCTGCGGCCGGGCCCGGAGCAGCCCGTGCAGGTCGGCGGCCTCGGCGGTGCGCCGGCTGAGCCACAGGGCCCGGTCCTCGTCCGGCAGGGACAGCAGCGCGGAGCGGACGGCCTCCGTGTCGCCGGTGGCGATCGCGTCGGTCAGCGAGGTCAGCTCCCCGGACCGGTCGCGGCTGCGGATGACCAGCAGGGCGGCCGCCTGCCGGTCGAGCGGGTCGAGGGCGGCGCTCGCGGTGTCCGCCAGGCCGCGCAGCATGCCGAGGGCCTTGAGGTAGGGCACGTCCTCGGCTTCGCCGAGGCGGATCAGCAGGGCCATGCCGACGCCGACGGCCGCGGCGTCGGTACCGGTGCGGGTCAGTTGCCGGGCGGTCCACCGGGCGGTGTCCTCGTCGGTGAGGGTGAGCCGTGCGGTGTGTGCGCGCAGGGAGCGGCCGGTCATCGCCAGCTCGGCGACCCGCCGGTGGACGGCCCCGGCGGCCCGTACCGGGTCGGGGTCGCGGAGCAGGGGCGTGAGGGCGTCGGTGACTTCGGCCTGCCCCTGTCGCCAGGTCAGGTCCTCGCGGCGGGGCTCCGACCACCCGTCGGGCAGCGGGAAGCCCTTGCGGGGGACCCTGCCGTCCGGCTCGATGCCGTGCCGGAAGAGGGCGTAGTCGTACAGGGACGGCGTCCGGGGGTCGAGCGGCTCGCGCTCGTCGCGGACGCTCATCGGGCGGGGTAGGACTCGATTCCGTAGGTCATGCGACGAGGGTGCCAGGAGTGATCATCCGGCGTCCAGCGAGAAAACGGCCTCGCCGCCGACCCGGCCGTTGACCTGGAGCTGCACCAGGTGCTCGCCCGAGTGGTAGCGGCGGGTGGTGATCGGCTTGAAGGAGTGCCGCTTGGTGCCGCCGAGGGTTTCGCCGGGGGCCAGTGGGCGGGTGACGAGCTTGAAGACCTTCGGGGTGCGGGTGCCGTTCGCCTTGATGTGGTGCACGACGTAGTCGATCACCAGCTCGGCCGGGAGTTCGCCGGTGTTGGTGACGGCCCAGTCGAAGACCAGGTACTCCCCGACGGCGACGCGCGCGGTGGTCACCACCGGCCCGTGCACGGTGACCGGTACGTCCGGGGCATGACCGAGCAGGGTCAGTGCCTCGGGCCGGCCGGCCTTGATCAGGGTGCGCAGTCCGTGGCGGACGACGCGGTCGGTCGTGGCCTCGGGCTCGGCCAGCCAGCGGGCCGCGGTCTCGACCGCGAGGGCGGGGTGGTCGCGGCTGATGTCGTTGAGGTGGTTGGAGACGGAGCGGCGGACGTACTCGGACCCGTCGCGGTAGAGGGCGCCCAGCACGGGCAGGGCGGGGCGCGGGTCGGCGATGAAGGCGGGCAGCTGCGGGGCCCACGGCAGCCGGGGCCGGGTGCCCTCACTGGCGAGGCGGCGTACGTGCGGGTCCGGGTCGTCCGTCCACTTCTGTACGACGGCCAGGGCGCGGTCCGGGTCGGCGCGCAGGAAGGGCCGGACGGCGGATTCGGCGGTGAGCCGGGAGGTGAGGTCGTGCAGCAGGTCCAGCCCGGGCTCGAAGGCCTCCAGCCCGCGGACGGCGACGGCCTCGTTGACGGGGAAGGTCATCCACCCGTCGAAGCCGGGCCCGGCGAGGGCGGTGCGGACGACGGCCTCGAAGGCGGGCCACGTGTCGGGGAGGTCGTCGAGCACGGCGTCGCGGACGGCGGTGACGCGGCCGCTGAAGGTCAGCCCGTCGAGGGCGTCGGCGCGGGCGCGCAGGGCCGGGGAGGACCTGCGGCCACCCGCACGGGCGAGCAGTCGGGCCAGGGTGGTGACGGTTTCCGCGCTGAGGAGCTCATCGGCCGTGGGCATGGGGCCAGTCTCGCGGACGGCACCGACACCACGGTCCGTTGGCGGCACCGGGGCGTCACGCTCCCGCCGGCCTGCCGTCCGCATCGCGGTTACCGCTGGTCACCTCAAAGTCACGACGGAAACTTTGAAAACGCGCAAAACGGACATGGCTGCGGTTTCCGCATACCGAAAGAGTCTTGGTCGATCCTTCCGAAGCGCGGGCTCGCGGCAATGTGAACCTTGCATTAAGTGCTCATGAACGGTTCTGATATCTGGATTCGAAGGCGTTCCGGGGCTCCGGGTTTCGGACTCCGATCGTCCATATGTGGAAAACGCAGCATCTAACGTCCTGACCCATGACTCAGCTGGACGTTCGGCCTCGGGCCGGAGACACGGTAAGCGGCGTCGTCGACGGCGACGTTCGCGGCAAGGGCCTCGGCAAGGGGTCCGTCGGACTGGTCGGAAGCGCCGTCATCGGCATCTCCACCGTCGCCCCCGTCTACTGCCTGACCTCGACCCTCGGCTCCACCGCCGGTGAGGTCGGCATGCAGATGCCCGCGATCTTCCTCGCCGGTTTCCTCCCGATGCTCCTGGTCGCCTTCGCCTACCGCGAGCTCAACAAGGCCATGCCGGACTGCGGCACCTCGTTCACCTGGACCGTGAAGGCCTTCGGCCCGCGGATCGGCTGGATGTGCGGCTGGGGCCTGGTGATCGCCACGATCATCGTGCTCTCCAACCTCGCGGGCGTCGCCACCTCGTACTTCTGGCTGCTGGCCGGCGAGATCACGAACAACGCGTCGATCGCCGCCCTGGACGACAACAAGCTCGTCCACATCGCCACCTGCCTCACGCTGATCGCCGTCGCGACCGCCATCAGCTACCGCGGCATGACCGCCACCAAGGGCGTCCAGTACGCCCTGGTCGGCCTCCAGCTCGTCGTGCTCGCGATCTTCATCGCCATGGCCTTCCAGAAGGCCTCCGCCGGCACCTTCGACACCGGCCTGGACTTCTCCTGGTCCTGGATGAACCCCTTCGCGGTCGAGTCCATGGCGGCCTTCACCGCCGGACTCTCGCTCTCGATCTTCATGTACTGGGGCTGGGACGCGTGCCTGGCCACCAACGAGGAGACCACCGGCTCGACGAAGACCCCCGGCCGAGCCTCGCTCATCGCGATGGTCGTCCTGGTCGGCTCGTACCTGGCCACCGGCGTCGCCGCCCAGATGGCCGTCGGCTCCGGCGGCGAGGGCCTCGGCCTCGCCAACGAGGAGACCTCGGGCAACGTCTTCGCCGCGCTCGCCGGCCCCGTCATGGGCCCGGTCCTCGGCATCCTGCTCTTCGTGGCCGTCCTGGCCTCCGCCGCGGCCTCCCTGCAGACCACCTTCATCCCGGTGGCCCGCACGGTCCTGGCCATGTCCACGTACGAGGCCCTGCCGGCCTCGTACGCCAAGGTCCACCCGCGCTTCAAGACCCCGGGCCGCGCCACCGTCATGGCGGGCGTCGCGACCGGCGCCTTCTACACGGTGATGACCCTGGTCAGCGAGAACGTCCTCACCGACACGATCTTCGCGCTCGGCCTGATGATCTGCTTCTACTACTCGCTGACGGCCTTCGCCTGCGTCTGGTACTTCCGCGGCGAGCTGCGCCGCTCCGCCCGCGACCTGTTCTTCAAGGGCGTCTTCCCGATCCTGGGCGGCGTGTTGCTGGCCGCGGTCTTCTTCAAGACCCTCTACGACGCGTGGGACCCGTCCTACGGCTCCGGCTCCACGCTCCCCGGCCTCGACGTCGGCAACGTCTTCGTCATCGGCGTCGGCCTGCTGGCCCTCGGCCTGGTGATCATGTTCGTCACCGAGCGCCGCAGCCCGGCCTTCTTCCGCGGCGAGGTCCTGACGAAGTCCACCCCGTCCCTGGTGGTCGAGGACTGACCGCCCCGGCGCGCCCCGCGCCCCGCTGAGTCACGCCCACGGCCCCGGATCGATTCCCCCGATCCGGGGCCGCGGGCGTTTCGGGCGCACTTCGCGGGGCGTCGGGCGGTGACCCGGGGTGTGGCGGGGTCGTTGGATCGGGCATGAACGCCATGAAGCGCACCCTCTCCGCCCTGGTCGTCTCCGGTGGCGCCGCCCTCGCACTGCTCCCCGTCGCCGCGCACGCCGACGAGCCCGCCGGGCAGGCGCCCCCGGTCGTCGGCCGCGTCGTCGACATCGTCGACCACCCGACCCAGGCCGTGCAGGACACCAAGACCGCGGTGGGCGTGACCGCCCAGGCCGCCGGGTCCGCCACCCAGGCCACCGACTCCTCGCTCCGGGGCACCGGCGCGGCCCTGGCCGGGCTCCCGGACACCCCGAAGGTCGAGTGACCCGAGCCGCCGGCACGTCCACCGCCACGGCTCCCACGCCGCAGGAGCCGTGGCGGAAACCGGGTTCTCGGGCGGCCGCGCTCGTTGGGCAGGGCATGATCCTCTGGCTGCTCAACCACCTCAGCACCTTCGTCATCGCCGTCCTCGTCGTCGGCGGCCTCACCGGCCTCGCCGTGGCCGGGAGCCTGGCCGCCCGCCGCCGGTTCCCGCACCTGGCCCGGGGCGAGCACAACGAGATGGTCGGGGTCGCGCTCGGCATGTTCGGCGCGATCTACGGCATCATCCTCGCCTTCGTCGTCGTCACCCTGTGGACGCAACGGGAGAACACCGAGAACATCGTCGCCACCGAGGCCGGCGGACTCGCCGCGGTCGTGCGCAGTGCCGATGCCTTCCCCGCGGCCGACCGCGCGCGCGTGCACCAAGCGGTGGGCTCGTACACCCACGCCGTCGTCGAGGTGCAGTGGCCCCTGATGCGCGAGGGCCGGCCGAGCTTCGAGGCGACCGGCGCGCAGACCCACGCCCTCTACCAGGCCCTCATGGCGTACGAGCCGCAGGGCCCCCGCGCCGAGACCTTCTACGCCGAAGCGGTCACCCGCCTGAACGACGTCAACACCCAGCGCCGGGCCCGCGTCACCATGGCAGAGACCTCGCTGCCGGTGCTGCTCCAGGTCCTGGTGTACGGGGGTGCGTTCGTGATCGTCCCGCTGACCTTCCTGTTCGGGCTGCGCAGCCTGAAGATGCAGCTGCTCTTCGTATCGGCGGTGGCCGGGCTGATCGGCTTCAGCCTGCTGCTGGTGGTGGCGCTCGACCGCCCCTTCGCGGGGGACCTCAGCGTGAGTCCGACGCCGTACAAGGAGGCGGCTCTGGCACGGTTCTGGGCCGCCGGCTGAGCGGGCCGCGGGCTGTCAAGCCCCGAACTCCAGCGACATGACGCGATCGGCTCCCTCGGGCTGACTGGAGGCACGGGCTCACCACCCACCCCCGCCCGCCTCCGCCTCCCGAGGAGCGTTCCCATGGCCGTCACCAGCACCCGGACCCGGACCCGTACGCACGCCCATGCCCGCGCCCACAGCCGCCGTCTCGTCCTGCTCGTCGTCGTGACGGCCCTGGCCGTCCTGGTCGCGGTGGGTGCCTCCGTGGTCCACGGGGCCCTCGCCGCCCCCGCGACGCCGCGCGCCCCGCACTCCTCCACCACCCCGGCGTCCCACGACGACGGCGGCTCCGGCCGCCGCCTGTGGTCGGTGTTCAAGCATCTCTGGACGAGCGTCGGCATGGCCGAGGAAGCCCCGCACACGGGTCGTTCGGACCCGCCACCGGACGTCCGCGCGGCGGCCCGGAACGCCGACGGGCGGCGTACGCCGACCGTCGTGTCGGTGTACGCCGCCCAGGGGCGGGACGGTTCTGCGGGAGGAGGCCCGCGCGCTCATACCGCTTACTTCGGGTCGCGGTTGAACGAGGCGGCCGACCAGCGGTAGCCGAGCACCGCCAGACCGATGGACCAGGCGACCGCGAGCCATCCGTTGTAGCCGATCTCGGTACCGAGCAGCAGGCCGCGCAGGGTCTCGATGGCCGGCGTGAACGGCTGGTACTGGGCGATCGGCTGGAACCAGCCCGGCATGGCCTCGACCGGGGTGAACGCGCTGGAGATGAGCGGCAGCAGGATCAGCGGGGTCGCGCTGTTGCTGGCGGCCTCGGCGTTCGGGCTGGCCGTGCCCATCCCGACCGCGATCCAGGTGAGCGCCAGGGCGAAGAGCGCGATCAGCCCGAACGCGGCCAGCCATTCCAGGGCGGTGGCGTCCGTGGAGCGGAAGCCGATGGCGACGGCGACGGCGCCGACGAGGACCACGCTGGCGAGTGACTGCAGGACGCTGCCGACGACGTGCCCGACGAGCACGGAGCCGCGGTGGATGGCCATGGTGCGGAAGCGGGCGATGATGCCCTCGGACATGTCGGTGGAGACGGACACCGCGGCCCCGATGACGGTGCTGCCGATGGTCATCAGCAGGACGCCCGGGACGACGTACGCGATGTACTCGGAGCGGTCGGCGGCGCCGCCCATACCGGCACTCATCACGTCGCCGAAGATGTAGACGAAGAGCAGCAGCAGCATGACCGGGGTGAGCAGCAGGTTCAGGGTCAGCGACGGGTAGCGCCGGACGTGCAGGAGGTTGCGGCGCAGCATCGTGGAGCAGTCGCGCGCGGCGAGGGAGAGGGAGCTCATCGGACGTTCTCCTTGGGCTGGTCGGTGGCGGTGGACGGGCCGGTGGACGGGCCGGTGAGGGCGAAGAACACGTCGTCGAGGTCCGGGGTGTGCACGGTCAGTTCGTCGGCCTCGATGCCGGCGGCCTCCAACCGGTCCAGGACCGAGCGCAGTTCGCGCTGACTGCCGTCGCTGGGGATCTGCACGGCCAGTGCCTCGTCGTCCCGGGTTACCTCGGGCAGGGCGAGGGCCGCGGACCGGTAGGCGGCCGGGTCGGTGAAACGGAGCCGGACGTGTCCGCCGGGGATCAGCCGCTTCAGTTCGTCGGCGGTTCCCTGGGCGGCGATCCTGCCGTCGTTGAGCACGGCGATGCGGTCGGCGAGCTGGTCGGCCTCCTCCAGGTACTGGGTGGTGAGGAAGACGGTGACGCCGCCCGTGACGAGTTCGCGGATGATCTGCCACATGTTGTGGCGGCTGCGCGGGTCGAGGCCGGTCGTGGGCTCGTCGAGGAAGATGACCCGCGGGTCGCCGACCAGCGTCATCGCGATGTCGAGGCGGCGCTTCATGCCGCCGGAGTAGCTCGCGGCTGGCTTCTTCGCGGCCTCGACCAGGTCGAAGCGTTCCAGCAGCTCGCCGGCGACCCGCCGCCCCTCGCGGCGGGAGAGGTGGTGCAGGTCGGCCATCAGGAGCATGTTCTCCTCGCCGGTGATCAGGCCGTCGACGGCGGAGAACTGGCCGGTGACACCGATCGAGGCGCGCACGGCCTGCGGGTCGGCGGCCAGGTCGTGGCCGTTGACGTGGATGGATCCGGTGCCGGGGTCGGCGCCGAGGAGGGTGGAGAGGATCTTGACGGCGGTGGTCTTGCCGGCGCCGTTCGGGCCGAGGAGGGAGAAGACCGTGCCGGCGGGGACCGCCAGGTCGATCCCGTCGAGAACGAGCTTGTCGCCGTAGGACTTTCGCAGCCCGTTCGCCGCGATGGCCAGGTCGGTCATGAGAAGTGCCCCTTCGGAAGCGATGACTGCGGGTCAGATGCTGCGGGCGGTGATGTCGCCGTAGGAGGTGGTGGCGCGGATGTTCAGGCCGGCGGCGGCGCCGTCGGTGTTGGTGAGGGCGTTGTGGACGCGGCCGTAGGCGGTGCCGGCGTCGAGGGTGGCGGAGACGCCGCGGGCGGCGCCGACGGTGATGTCGCCCGCCTGCGTGGTCAGTTCGACGGCCCCGCGGTGGGCTTCGGCGATCCGGAGGTCGCCCTTCTGGGTGGTGATCCGCGCGGGACCGCCGAGGCGGCCGACGGTGACGTCGCCGGCCATGAGGGTGAGGTGGGCGCTCGCGGTCTCGTCGAGCTTGACGGTGGCCCGGGCGCTCTCGAAGGTGACGTCGCCGAGGCGTCCGACGCCGCGGAACTCGGCGTCGGCGGTCTTCGCCTCGACCTGGGAGCCGGCGGGCAGCTGGACGGTGATCTCGACGTAGCCCGGGTTGTTGCCCAGGAGCCGGTTCTTCGCGGGTGCGGCCGCGATCCGCAGCACACCGTCCTTGAACTCGGCGGTCGTCTGCTCGGCGGCCTTCACGTCGCGGCCCTTGGAGGCGTCGGCCGGGAGGATCTCGACGGTGGTGTCGGCCCGGTCGGCGGCGATGAACCGGATGAGGCCGGCGGGGACGTCGAGGACGGCGGCGATCGGGGCGGTGGTGGCGAACTTCTGCATGGTTCCTTCTCCTTCGTCAGCGGCTGCGCTCCGTGCGCCCCGCGGTTTCTGATGAACGAAAAGCTACGTTGCATTCGAAGAACTGGCAACATACTCGTTGCGCTAAATCGTTGATATTGCAGGTCAGAGGCGAGATTTCATTGCAATGATTTCGAAGATAACGCAACGACGACGCGCCGGTCCGTTGCAATGAACTGGAAGTGAACGCTATAGTGGCGGCACCACGGACCACGAAGGAGACCGCGATGCCGGGAGGCAGGCTCAATCAGCAGGAACGCCAGCAGATCGCGCTGGGATTGGCCGACGGCCTCGCCTACGCCGAGATCGCCCGGCGCCTCGACCGCCCCACCTCGACGATCTCGCGCGAGGTGATGCGCAACGGCGGACCCAACGCCTACCGGGCCGACCTGGCCCACCGCGCCACCGAACGCCGCGCCCACCGGCGCGCCCAGGCCGCACCGCGGGGCCCGGAGGCGCCCCCGCAGGCCCACGGACGCGACCCCGAAGCGGTGCGCGAGTTCGAGGACGTGTTCACCGACGTCCTCATCCAGGCGGGCACGCCCAAGATGATGGCCCGGGTGATGTCCTGCCTCTACATCACGGACACGGGCAGCCTCACCGCGTCCGAACTCGTCCAGCGCCTCGGGGTCAGCCCGGCGTCCATCTCCAAGGCGATCACGTTCCTGGAGGGCCAGGGCCTCGTCCGCAGGGAACGCGACGAACGCCGCCGCGAGCGCTACTTCGTCGACGACGACGTCTGGTACCAGGCCACCATCGCCAGTGCCCGCTCCAACGCCCAGATCATAGAAACCGCACGTCAGGGTGTCAGCATCCTCGGCCCTGACACCCCGGCCGCCCACCGCCTGGAGAACATCGCCCGCTTCATGGACTTCGTCTCCGAGGGCATCACCCGCGCCGCGGAACAGGCGCGCGCGGTCCTCCACGCGAAGCCGGAAACACCCCCGGGCGACACGCCCTAAGCGACGGTCGTGCGGCCCGAAGCCGCCTCGATCACCTCGTCCAGCACCTCGCGGGAGCGGATCAGATCGCCGATCATCCGGTCGATCCGCTCCCGCTCCGTGGCCAGTTCGGCCACCAGCGCCGGCGTGGCGCGCACCGACGGGCCGCCGTCCTCGTCCCGCATGCAGGGCAGGATCTGCGCGATCTTCGCGCTGTGCAGGCCGGCCGCGTACAACTCCTGGATCCGGATGACCCGGTCGACCGCCCGTTCGGAGAAGTCCCGGTGACCGCCGGGCGTCCGGTCCGACACGAGCAGGCCCTGCTGCTCGTAGTAGCGCAGCGAACGCTCACCGACCCCGGTGCGCGCCGCCAGTTCACCGATCCGCATGTGCCACCCCGTCCACCCGTGCCACCGGCCACCCCTGGCCGCCCCAGCCCTTGAACCTGACATCAGTGTCAGCTTTTACGGTACCGGCATGACGCAGACACAGCACGGTCCCGCCGCTTCCCGCCTCTTCGCATCCGCCCGCCTCGGGGGCCTGGAACTGCCCAACCGCCTGGTGATGGCCCCGCTCACCCGCAACCGCGCCGGGGCCGACGGGGTTCCCGGCGAACTCATGGCCACGTACTACGCCCAGCGCGCCTCGGCCGGCCTGATCATCGCCGAGGCCAGCACCCCGAACGCCGCCGGGCAGACCTACCCGCACATCCCCGGCATCCACACCCCGGAGCAGATCGCCGGATGGCGCCGGGTGACCGAGGCCGTACGGGCAGCCGGCGGCGGACAGATGTTCCTCCAGCTCCAGCACGGCGGCCGGGTCAGCCACCCCGAGACCAGCGGGTACGTACCGCTCGCCCCCTCCGCGGTGCCGTTCCCCGAGCAACTGCACACCCCCGGCGGCCTGCGGGACGGAGTCGTACCGCGCGCCATGACGGCCGAGGACATCCGGGCCACGGTGGCCGACTTCGCGAGCGCGGCCCGGAACGCCGTCGAGGCGGGCTTCGCCGGGGTGGAGGTGCACTCCGCCAACGGCCACCTGTTGCACCAGTTCCTCGCCGCCGACACCAACCGCCGTACCGACGAGTGGGGCGGCTCCGTCGAGAACCGCATCCGCTTCACCGTCGAGGTGGTCCGGGCCGTCACCGAGGCCATCGGCCCCGAGCGGGTCGGCGTACGCGTCTCGCCCGGGATCGACGTCAACGGGATCGAGGAACGCGACACCGAGGAGATCTACCCGGCCCTGGTCAAGGCCCTGGCCGACCTGGCACCGGCCTACCTGCACCAGGTCCACGCCGACCCCGACCGGCCCGCCTACGCACAGATCCGCCGCGACTGGCCCGGCACCCTGATCGCAAACCCGGCGCTCTCCCGCGAGGAGGTCGCGGCCGACGGCGGCAAGCGGCGGGCCGAACGCCTGCTGTCCGAAGGCGCCGACTTCGTGGCGCTGGGCCGGGGCTTCCTCGCCAACCCCGACTTCGTGGAGCGCCTGCGCACCGACGCGCCGCTCAACGAGATCCGGCCGGAGTTCCTGATGTACGTACAGGGTGCGGAGGGCTACACGGACTACCCGGCCCTCACGTGACACGGACTACTCGTCGCGCCAGTGGACGAAGGTCACCTCGTCCGGCAGTACCACGCTGATCGTGTCCTCCCGGAACGCCGCGTCGCTCAGGAGCTCCTTCAGGAAGGCCGCCATGCCGAGCGGGTGCAGCTGCATCTCGGGGTGGGTGTGCCGTCCGCAGACCAGCACCGGCCAGCGATCCGGGTCGGAGTCCGTCGTCACCCAGCAGTAGATGTCCGCTCCCGACGTCACGGCCCAGGCCACGATGGACTCGGGGTCGAGGTCGAAGTCGGCGCCGTCGCGGCACATCTCCCAGGTCTCGCGGGCGTTCTCCGTCTCGTCCCGCAGCCCCGGGCCGTCCCGGTACGGCCATCCCTCGGCCCGCGGTGCCGGCAGCAGGACACTGATGCTGTCGCTGATCGCCCCCGACCCGTACACCTCCATGAAGCGGACGTAGTCGGAGGGGAACCGGGTCCCCCAGGCGGCCTCGACCTCGTCCCAGTCGACCCGCTCGTCGACCCCGCGAGTCACCGGTATCAGCTCGGCAAGTGCCGCCATCGCGTCCAGCCCGTGCATGTTCCACCCCTTGTCGCGTCACCCGCGTCGTCCGCGCCGGGTGGCGCGACGTATCCGCAGGTCAGCCTAGGACACGGCGGCCTGCCCCCAGGTGCGGGAGCAGAGCACGAGCCGGTAGCCGTCGGGGTCGGCGATGGTGACCCCCCACTCGTCCCAGTACGGGTTGTGGGAGGCGACGCGGGTTCCGCCGTGCTCGACCAGACGCTGGACGAGGGCCTCGTCGGGGACCTCGCCGAGATAGACGACGAACAGGTCGTCGACGGTGGGCGTGGGCAGGAGCGGGTTCGAGGCGTCCCGGGTGAGCTCGAAGTGCCAGCCGCCCCCGGCCGGGCCGACCATCAGCAGGTCGTGTTCCCCGGCCACGCTCTCGGAGCTCCGCCACTGCACTTCCAGCCCGAGCCCGTCGACGTAGAACCGCTCGGCGGCCGCCAGGTCGAGGGAGGGCCGGGCGACGCGGACATGAGCATGTGAATCGATCATGCCCGTCAGACTACGAAACCCCGCCGGGACGCCACTGGTTGGGCCGTCCGGTGCGGGGCCGGGCCCGGGGGGGGGGGGGCGGGGGGGGGGGGGCCCCCCCCGCGGGGGGGGGGGGGGGGGCGCCCCCGGGGGGGGGGGGGGGGGGGGGGGGGGGGGGGGGCGCCGGCGGGGGGGGGGGGGCGGGCGGGGCGGGGGCCCCCCCCCCGGGCCCGGCCG
>NZ_JBICYT010000043.1:0-56828 GCF_043201215.1 Streptomyces sp. NPDC048331
ACGCAGTCGCCTTGGTCGTCGCCCACCTTCCCGCCGAGTGCGGGCCGGCAGTCGCTGGCACTGCCAATGACCTTGACAAGTCAGATTCCACATAAACGGCGGGAAATCGGCCGGCATCGCCCGCCACTTGATGCCGTTGTCCACGAGATAGCGGATCGCGTCCAGTAGCGCCCGGTGGCAGTACGCCTCCGGCTGCCCGCCCCGGCCCCGCATCCAGCCCGGCACCGGCAGCAGCGGCCGGACCACGGCCCACTCCGCGTCCGTCATGTCGGACGGATACATCGGTCCCCTGTGCGGCCGGTCGCCGGCGTTCCCGAACCGGTGAGCGAGGCAATCACACTCCCGGGCAGCCGAGTTGGGGCCGGCCGACGTAAGGACGCATAACAGCGACAACAGGGCCTCCTGGCGCGCTCAAGGTCTCGACAACCCCGAGCTGCACCAGAGGCCCTGCCTTCATGCCCGGCAACCAGCAAGATCACCCGACCGAGCCGATCCACTCGAAACCACGTCCGCCAAGACCGGTACGACAACTGCTTGTCAGATGCACAACCACCGCGTGTACGGGTGGTCCTGCGGGGGTCAGTTCTTGGTGCAGAGGGCGTGGGCGGTGTAGGTGGCGCCGACAGCCGAGACGAACCAGCCGGCGGCCTGCTGGGTGGAGCCGTTTGCGATCACCCTGGAGACGGCCCGGACCGGGTTGCCCGTGGTGGCGACCTCGTCGAAGAAGTAGCCACCGTTGGTCACGGTGCTGCCTGCCGGACACCATGCCACGGAATCGGGGTTGTTCTGGTTGGTGCCGTTCCACTTGACGGGGGCCCCGGTCGCGAGGACCTGCTCGTCGGGCTTGGACTGCGGCACGCAGGTGATGTCCACCGCCACGGTTGCCTTCGACGCCACCATCAGCCAGCCCACGCGCCCGTCCTCGATGATCGGGTAGCTCGACAGGATGGTGTACTGGGGGTCCTTAGGGGTGCCCAGGAAGGTCAGAAAGTAATAGCCGGCGTTCTCCAGCGACATGCCAGCGGGGCACAGAGCCTTGCCGACGGACGCCCGCAGGGGGGTGTTGTCCATGGCGTCGGAGTCGGTAATCACTGTGACCGCTCCCTCGGTCGCGGAAGCGGACTGGATGCCGATGGGCACCATGAGGAGGGAGGCGAGAACTCCGACCGTCATGCGCTGGAGGGAGCGGGTTGCACGCAGGGATTTGAAGATCATGAGGCCATCGTGACGGCCCTCACCCTGCCCACCCCTACAGGCTTCACCCGAACGGCTCAGACGGCTCGCTCGAAGGGCGTAGAGCCCACCGAGCGATCACTTGCATTCAGGCGCCCAGCGATGCGCAGCATGCGCGGGTCGTCGGAGCTTGCGGGACCGTCTTGGAACCCGAACCGGGCGCGAGTGTGAACGACTACGCAGGCCTCCTCGGCCGCAGCCGGTCGGCGGGCACAGGTGAGCGGCTGCCAGCGGGCCTGTACGAGTTCGGCGATCTTCTGCTCGTGGGCCGGGCTCGGGTACCGCGTACAACAGCGACAACAGGGCCTCCTGACGCGCTCAAAGTCTCGACAACCCCGAGCTGCACCAGAGGCCCTCCCTTCATGCCCGGCAACCAGCAAGATCACCCGACCGAGCCGATCCACTCGAACCCACGTCCGCCAAGACCGGTACGACAACGGCTTCTAAGTTCGGTGGGGTGTGGCGGCTGGATGGTCAGGCCGGTGTGGGCGAGGTCCCTCTTCTCGCATGGCTCCGCCGGCTCACAGAGTCGCTCGTCCGACCCATCTCGCGGCGAGGTTAAACAGCAAGCTCAGCCCGGCGCTGCGGCACCCATCAGGAGATGTGACGTGCCTCACAGGAACCCGGTGGGCGGTGCGGACAGGAAAGGGCATGGAACTGTCACAACGGGCGCGTCTGCGCGCGGGGGACCGGAGTGCCCTGGGGGAGCTGTTCGACGCGCACGCGCAGGCCGTCTACGCCTACGCGCTGCGCACCCTGGGCGACTGGGCGGCGGCCGAGGACGCGGTGTCGCTGACCTTTCTGGAGGCCTGGCGGCTGCGCGGGAAACTCCACGAGGGGGACGAGAGCCTGCGGCCCTGGCTGTTCGGGATCGCCACCAACGTGCTGCACAACACCGCACGGGCCACCCGGCGGCACCAGGCCGCGATGGCGCGGCTGGCCGAGCGTGAGCCGGTGGAGGACTTCGCCGAGGGGTTGGTGGCCCGGATCGACGCGGGCGCCGAGCTGGCGGCGGTACGGCGCGCGCTGCCCAGCCTGCGCCGCTCCGAACGGGAGGTGTTCCGGCTCTGCATCTGGGTGGGGCTCGACTACGCCTCGGCAGCCGAGGCGCTCGGCGTTCCGGTCGGCACCGTCCGATCCCGCCTCTCCCGGGCCCGCACCCGGCTGCGCGCGCTCGCTGAAAAAGAACTGACGAATCGTCGGGAACCGCCGACCGGTCCCGGACAGGTACGGGATGGCGGCCTTGTTGCCGCCCGGTCGATGCAGGGGGAGAACCGATGAACGACACACCCGAGCTGCTCACTGCCGACCGCCACCGGCTGCTGAGGGAGCATTTGATGAGCGAGATCGCCGGACAGACGACGACGGTGACGGGTTCGCGACGCAAGCTGGTGTGGTGGGTCGCGTCGCCACTGGCCGTGGTCGCGGTGGCTGCCGTCACGCTGGTCGGCCCGGGCCGAAGCGACGGCAGCGCCGCCCCGGCCGTTGCCCCCGCCGCGCCGACCGGGTCGGCCACGTCGGTGTCGGAGCCGACGGATGCCGCCGGTCTGCTGAGCCGGGCCGCCAAGGCCGCCGCGAGCCGCCCGGACCCGGGCGCGAAGAACACCCAGTTCACCTACCAGCGGATGGTCCAGGACGGGGCTCGCGAGTCGAGGCACGAACGGACGATGTGGATGGCGGTGGACGGCAGGTCCAAGGGCCTGATCGCGGATCCGACGATGTCCGGACCGGGCGACGAGAAGGGCCGGGTCACCTGGCCTGCCACGCTGGGGGCAGGCCGCAACGTCCCCACGCAGGCCGGCTTCCTCGCCCCGACCTACGAGTTCGTCGCCGCGCTGCCCACCGACCCCGACCGGCTTCTGCAGCAGCTCCTCGCCGCCGACCGGTCCAAGCAGGTGGTGGGGATGCCGATCACGGACGAGCTGCGCCATCAGCTCGCCTTCGGGGACATCCAGATGATCTTCATGAACGTGACCGCGCCGCCGGCCGTCGCGGGATCGCTCATGGAGACGGCCGCGAGGATCCCGGGCACGAGGGTGGTCGCCGATGAGGTCGACGCGGCGGGGCGGCACGGCGTCGCGGTGGTTGGCAGGAACGGCAACCTGCGGGTGTCACTGATCTTCGACAGGACGACCGGCGTGTTTCTCGGCGTGCGGCAGGTGCTGCTAGCGGAGCTCCCGCCCATCGGCGCCGACGGCCTCCCGCCCACGGGTGACCCATCCCCGGGCGCTGGGAACGGCAAGGGCTACGACTTCGCCACGGCCGTCCTGAAGGCCGGCATCGTCGACCACGCCGGCGACGAACCGGAGAACTGAACCCATAGGGGTCGGGCGGGGGCATTCTCGCTGTCCCGATCCTGTAGGTGTCCGACTCCCCGACTTTCGGATCCAGCGTCCGGAGACCGTCAGGACGTCGGCGTTCGGATGCACCCGCAGACGACCGACTCTCGTCGAAGCGGGCTCACCGACGGCCGAGCGGGAGACCGACGGCAAGGCCGAGGCATGCCTTCTGCTGTCGATCGCCATCGACGGCAGAAGGCATGCACTGACCCCGGTCCTCACAACCGTCGATACCTCTTCGGCCTTGAGGGGCAGCGGCCAACGGCATCCAAAGCCTCAGCTGTAGCTGCGTCCGACCGGGTACGTGGGGGCCTGGACCTCCGAACTCTAGCCCTGTAAGAATTTATCTCATTTGGGCTTCGCGGGTAGGCTGTCGGTTGTGGTGGGGATCGTTGAACGGCTGGTGCCGGATGAGTTGTGGGAGTTGTTCCAGCGAGTGGTGCCGGAGGCGCCGTCGCGGCCTCAGGGTGGTGGGCGGCGACGCCACGGTGACCGGGAGGTGCTTGCCGCGATCGTCTTCGTGGCCACGTCGGGTTGTACCTGGCAGCAGCTGCCCGCCGCCTCGTTCGGCCCGTCCGGGGCGACAGCTCACCGTCGTTTCTCGGAGTGGAGCAAGGCCTGGGTGTGGGCCAAGTTCCATCGCCTGGTCCTCGATGAGCTCGGCGCCCGCGGCGAGCTGGACTGGTCCCGCTGCGCGATCGACTCGGTGAACATGAGGGCCTTGAAAAGGGGGACCTGACGGGTCCGAATCCTGTCGATCGGGGCAAGTTCGGGTCGAAGATCCATTTGATCACCGAGCGGACGGGGCTGCCCCTGTCCGTCGGCATCTCGGGCGCGAATCTGCACGACAGTCGGGCCCTTGAGCCCCTCGTTCGCGGCATACCGCCTATCCGCTCACGCCGAGGACGCCGACGACGCAAGCCCGGCAAGCTCCATGCGGACAAGGGCTACGAATACGCCCACCTGCGGAAATGGTTACGCGAACGCGGCATCAAGCACCGCATCGCCCGCAGAGGCATCGAGTCCTCGCAACGGCTCGGCCGCCACAGATGGGTCGTCGAACGGACCGTGTCCTGGCTCGCCGGCTGCCGCCGCCTCCACCATCGATACGAACGCAAGGCCGAGCACTTCCTCGCCCTCACCAGCATCGCCTGCGCCCTCATCTGCTACCGCAGAATGGCCAAATGAGATGACTTCTAAGTCGTCATCTTCCCTTCCTCACGGTCTTCTGGGGACATGGCGGAGCCAGGTGGCTGAGTGGGCGGTGATCGGGCGCGCGACCCGGAGTCGCGGCGGATTCGGCCCGTGAGTTCACGATCACGGCCTGTTCAGGCTCTTACCGAGTGACAGGCCTTCCGAGGCCGCGACCGGAAGAGGAGGGGACGCCCATGGACACGGCCACGACCGTTGTCACCATCGTCTCGATCATTGCCGCGAAGACGTGCGCCTTGCTGGGATTGTGGTTGCGCTTGCGCTGGCGCGTACGCCGCGAGCAGGCGCATCGCCAGTACCTCATCAGGGTCGCCGATGCGGTAGCAGCAGGCGGCCAGGTAGAACTCGACGACCAGGACGGCGACGGATGCCACCTCCGGATGAAGATCACCTGCACTCCGGCTCATCGGTTGGACTCGGCAGCGTGAGCAACCCAGATCCGGCGGGCGGTCCGGACCGCCCAGCAAGCAGCCCCGCAGCGCATGGCGGTTCCTTCGAGGAACGCTCCGAGGCGGACGAAGAGTTCTCTGCGTTCTACCGAAGCACCATCCGCCAACTGGTCGCCTTCCTGATCAATCAGGGTGCCGCGGTGCACGTCGCCGCAGACATCGCTCAGGACACGATGGCCAAGGCATACCGACGCTGGACCGAACTCCACAAACCGCGGGCATGGGTACACACGGTTGCCTCTCGCGCACTGATCCGCACAATCGTCGCAGTCAATGAGGATCCGGTCGAACAGGTGCCTGAACCGACATCGCTGCTGTCCTGCCCGGACGCCATCGCGGAATGGGAGGGCCGGTACGACATGCTGCCGGTGCTGCAGAGCCTGCCATCCCGGCAGCGCCAAGTCCTGGCCTGGACATTTGCCGGCTACAAGCCGAGCGACATCGCCGAGGAACTCGGCCTGCCATCCGAGACAGTGCGCGCCAGCCTGGTGAAGGCCCGCCGCGCCGCAGCCGCCTACCTCAAGAAGAGGGAGGCGCAGCAGTGACCCCTCAGCCAGAGTCCGATGCCCGCGATGAGGTCGTAGAGCGGCGGCTGAACCAGCATCAGCGCGCTCTGGTCGACGGACTCGATAGTGTCCTCGACGTTGAAGCCGGCCTGTGGGACGTCATGCTCCAGTCCCGTCACGATGCCGCTGTCGAGGACCTCGGTGAACTCCTGGATGCGGAAGCCGGACTTCGCGAGGCTCTTGGGGTACGGCCCGACTCGGACACGGTCGTCCCTCTTCGAACTCCCCTTCCTGCGACTGACCGAAGGCTTTGGTCGTACAAGGAGATCGCGGCGTACATCGGTACGCGGACCGACTCGGTACGTTCCTACCGCAAGAACGGCCTGCTTCCGCCTCCCGATCTGGTGGAGGGCGGCAAACCGTACTGGCTCGCGGATACCGTCCGGGCCTGGTTGGCCCGTAGCGCCATCAACCGCCCCCGCCGTGACACCAACGACTGAAGAGGTCGTCTCGTTTGGTTTTCCGGGCCACGTGGTGGGTGTCTGTGACTGTTGTGGCAGGCCGGGTTACATTCCGCGGGCTGGGCCGTTCCAGGGCTCTGGCCGTTCGTCGGCGGTCATCGGAAGTCGGCGCAGTTGTACCGGGCCGGGGTAGAAGGCGGCGGAGTTGGGGCCGGCCATGTCTTCGCCGATGAGGTAGCGGTAGAGCCATTCGGAGAAGCTCATGTCGTACCGGGCCCAGCCGCCTTCGCCGTCTTCCACCAGCAGCCAAGCGTCCACGGTCCCCGCCGCGACGAGGAAGATCGTCTCGCCGCGGTCGGTGCCGGCGATCGGCCACAAGCCGTCGGGGGTGCCGAAGCTCAACTCCGTGAGTCCGAACAGCAGCCGAGGGTCCTCGTCCGGGTCCATGCCGCCCCAGGGCACGTCGGACCAGGCCTGGGCTGTGTCGCGTATCC
Source organism: Streptomyces sp. NPDC048331 (assembly GCF_043201215.1). Taxonomy (NCBI): domain Bacteria; kingdom Bacillati; phylum Actinomycetota; class Actinomycetes; order Kitasatosporales; family Streptomycetaceae; genus Streptomyces; species Streptomyces sp. NPDC048331. The sequence continues at coordinate 6,695 of NZ_JBICYT010000043.1, forward strand.
AGCCGCCCAGATTCCAGCGTTCGGTGGCGGGGTGGTGCAAAGACAGGTGGCCGTTGAGCTGGATGGGAGCGTACGCGTCGACGAGGGTCTGGTAGTCGATCGGCAACCGGACGCCGAGCTCGTCGTGGAGACGGTCCCAGGAGGCAGCATCCGCATAACGATTCTGGGCCGGGCCGAGCATCGCCATGGTCGCGGGCAGGTAGTCGGTCATGTGGCTCCTCACGGGTGTGTCGTCATTGCGGCCTGATCATCCCAGTTCTGAGGTATCACCGGTCAGGCTGTCGGCCTGCGGTAGCAGGTCAAGGTGGCGGCGATGCCGGCGAATGCCAGAAAGTGTTCGGCCCTGCGCTCGTAGCGACGGTGCAGACGGCGGCAACCGGACAGCCATGCCTCCGTGCGCTCGACGGTCCAGCGGTACGGCCGAGCCGCTGGGAGGATTCGATGCCCCGGCGGGCGATACGTGGTGTGATGTTGCGGGAGCGGAGCCACGAACGCGGACGGTCGAAGTCGTAACCCTTGTCGCCGTGCAGCTCGGCCGGTCGACGGCGGCGCGGACCGCGGCGGGACCGGATGGGGGTATGCCACGGACGAGGGGTTCGAGACCTTGACTGTCGTGGGTGTTCGCAGCCGAGATCCCGATGGACAGGGGCAGACCGGTCCGCTCTGTGACTATGTGAATCTTTGATCCCTTCTTGCCGCGATCTACGGAATTCGGTCCCGTCAGGTCCCCCCTTTGAGGGCCCGCATGTTCACCGAGTCGACGCGCACCGCGACCGGTCAAGTTCGCCACGTGCGCCGAGTTCGTCCAGGACCGGTCGGGGCGACGAACACGATGGCAGCCAGCACCTCGCGGTCGCCATGCCGGCGTCGGCCACACCACCCTGAGGTCGCGACGGCGAGCACCCCGGCCCGGGTTGGCAGCGGCTGTGCTGGGCGAAGCCGGCCGCCCGAATCGGTGATCCAGTCGTGCCGAAGGGACCTGTACCCCTGCTCGGGCTGCTTCCCCTCCGCGAACGACGCGGGCATCCGGCCCGACTCCGCCGAGGGCAGTCTTGACAGGCGGACATGGGACCAGTTGATCCGGGTTTTCACCGAGCACAGCCCTCAGGGAGCGGGTATTTTTTGTCTGACGTACTACAACCCGATCATCGTGCAGAATTTCGAGATCGGGCATGTCCGCTCCGGTCGGCTGAGGGACACCCAGGTCCTCTTCGGCAACCCGGAGATCCTGTATGCCCCCTCCAACCGGTGAGCCGCGAACCGATCCTGGGTCGTCTGCACCGACTATGACCCTTGGGCACCAAGGTCGTCGGCCCCCACCCGCTCGTCGAGGCGCTGCTCGCGGACACGGAGACAGAAGCCGTCCGCCTGTTTTGGACCAGCTAATGCTGCGACCGGGCCGCCGGTTGACACCCAACGGTTGAGTGGGACGAGCAGGTGCTCCCTGTCCCGCTCAACCGTAGCCAGCCGCCTCTGCGGATGGGTAAGGGACACCGGCCCCCACGCACCTACTGCGGCACCACCAAGCGGGGGGTCAGCGCGCCGCGATGTTCGCGAGCAGTTCGGCGGCGGGCTTCGGGTGGACGAGCCAGCGTAGGTGACTCCCCTCGAGTGTCCGGACGTCGAAGGGGTTGTCGGGTGTGAGCGCGTTGGCTTCGCGAATCATGCGGTCCTGCGCGGCGAGCGGAATGCTGGCGTCGGCGGCCAGGCGCACATAGGTTTTGGGAATCCGGCCCCAGGTCGTGGCCTGTGCCCGGTCGGCGGACGTACCGGCGTCGAGGTTCTCATCGGGCTGGAAGGTGTTCAGGAAGGTCCGGAACTCGTCATCGGTGAGGTCGGCGGCGAACGCTTGCTTGAACGCGGCGAGTGCCGCCGGGTCGGCGGTGCGGAAGTTGGTCCGGAGAAGACCGGTTTCGTCAGGATTCGCGACGAACGTGGCAGCGAAGGCTCCCGCGTCGACTTCCGCCATCTCCGGCTGGGCGTAGTAGTCGCCGAGGTCCAGATCGACGGGGCACCAGGCGGAGACATAAGCGATCTGGTCGATCAGTTCGGGCCGGGCGTTGGCGACAGCGGTGGCCGTGAGGCCGCCCCTGCTGTGGGCGACGAGGATGGTGGGCCCGTTCTGCTTGGCCCGTTCGAGGACTTCGATCACGCGGGCGGCGTTGTCGGCGAGGGTGACTCCCTTGATGCTCCCCGGTTCCGCGGCGAGTGCGTCGAGACTCTGGGGGGCCTGATAGGCCGCGGGGAAGGTCGCCTCGAATCCGTGCCCGGGAAGGTCGACCGCGGCCGAGCGATGCCCGAGTAAGGCGAGTTCGGCCTGCAGTGGCGCGAACGAGAACGAATTCGCGAAGGCACCATGGACGAATACGAATGTCGGCAGATTTTGCATGCTTCAGCCTCCAACAGAACGATCTTCTGGGCAAGATCGCGCTTTCACCAGGGCTTCGATAGTGGTGCTGAGCCATGTGCGGCTGGTGCCTCGCAGGGGTGCCTGCCTCGGCCCTGACCAAGCCGCGCCCTCACCGCAGAGTCGGCCGGCTGCCTGCCGACGCGGACGCCGCCCGCGAACTGCGAGCTGCGAACCGTGAGCGTCATGTTGGTCAGATCTTCTCTTGGGTCGCTTACCGAAAGAGCAGGTCAGAGGCCTATCCATCCATCGATCAGCGACCGAAGCGACCGGAGTTCAGACATATGTAACCCTGATGGCCGCTTTTGCCATCCCGCGTGCGGGCGGGCGGCATTCCGCGCTCACGCGGACCCGTCTTCTCCCCGAGCGCTATCTTCCCGTCGAGCAGTGTCCTTGGCTGACCGGAGGCCATAGGAGCCGAGGAAACCGCGTGCGCCCCGCTTCGACGGTGCTTCCCCTTCACTTCAGTCGCTACTGAAAAGCCCAGGTCAGAGCACTCGTCACCATCCAGCAGCGACTGAAGCGACTGGAATTCAGACATGTCCGATCCAGTGGGGTCGGGGGGCGGAGCCAGGCCTCGGTCAGGCGTCGGCCGCCTGTACGGGCCTCTCCGAGCGTTCGGTCTTCCGTCCCTTGCTTCCTGCCGCCAGGGTCGTCGGATCGATGGCTTCCGCGGGTGCGCCGGAGGCGTAGAGACCGTCGGGAACGGTGTCTCGGTCGTGGGGCAGGAGCCAGAAGACGCGGCGGCGGAAGGTCCCGCTGGAGCGAGAGGGCTTCGCCTGCGGGCCGAGCTGGGCGTAGCCGACGAGGCGGCCGTCCCGGTGGTAGGCGGGTTTGCCTCGGCGGGTGGGGAGGCGGTCCAGGGACTGGCGGACGTAGTCCAGTTCGGTGACGTCCTCGAGCCAGATGAGGTCGATCTCGTGGTGGATCTCGTCGTCGGAGATGAGAGAGCTCATGCGTTCTCCTCCTCTGCGAGCAGTCCGATGCCGGGGTAGTACTTCTTCGAGTTGGACAAGATCATTTCTTTGGGTGAGGCAAGGCCTACGAGCTCGCGGGCCCGTGCCGCGAAAGCACGGGAGGAGATGGTGGGCGCGCCTTCATTCTGGCACCAGGTGCGGTAGACGCTGTACAGGCGGGCTTGTTCTGCGCGGTGGTCGGCGTGGAAGGCGCAGCATTCGTCGAAAAAGCGACCGGTGTGATCTTCGGTTTCCGCGTAGGCGGTGGTGGCGATCCGGACGGGGGCCGGGCCTGTGAGGTCCTTCTCGCCGGCGAGGTATCGGCGCGCGCCGGCGATGAGCCAGGCGAGGATGCCGGGTCCTTCCTCGGTGACGAGGATGTCGGCGAGGTTGTCGATCTTCCGGTCGTCGGAGACGACCTTCTCGAAGGGGACCAGCCTCATCCGGCGCCAGAAGGCGAAGCCTCCGGTGCCGACCTCGGGGCGGTGGTTGCCGATGAGCCAGAGCTTGTGGGTGGGTGCGAAGGAGAAGAAGTCCTGCCTCATCCGGCGGGCCTTGATCCGGTCGCCGCCGGTGAGGAGCTTGACCCGCGCTTCGTCGAACTTGTCTCCGGGCTTGACCTCGGAGCAGACGATGACGCGGCGGCCGTGGAGTTCCGCGAGTTCGGTGGGGTGGCCGTCGAAGGTACGGGCCATCAGGAAGCCGGGCGGGGCGGCGTCCGCGTAGTCGCCGAGGAGTTTCATGAGGACGTCCAGGAGGACGGACTTGCCGTTCTTGCCCGCGCCGAAGAGGAAGGGCATGACCTGGGCGCCGACGTCTCCGGTGATCGAGTAGCCGAGCATCAGGTGCAGGAAGTCGATCATTTCCCGGCCTTCGGTGTTGTCTCCGAAGGTGTCGGTGAGGAAGCGGTCCCAGCGGGGGGTGGGTTGCTGTTCGGGTCCGGTCGATGTCGAGCGCGAGTGGAAGTCCTTGTCGGGGTCGGGTGCTCGGATGAGGCCGGTGTGCAGGTCGACGATGCCGGCCGGGGTGCACAGGGCGTACGGGTCGGCGTCGAGGAGTTCGGCCCGCAGGACCATGCCGGGGGCGGCCTTGGCCTGGGTGAGCATGGCGTTCATGCCGGAGGTGCTCAGGGCGCGACGGCGGTGTTTCTGCAGCGACTGGTTGCTGTGGATGCCGCGGGGGTCGGTCGTCGCGATCTGTTCGGCGAGGTCTCCTGCGGCCCAGACGACGGTGTCGTCCTCGTCGACCTGCCAGCGGGTGGTGTCCCAGCGGTACCAGCCCAGGCCGGGGACGTGGCGGTAGTCCCCCGCGTAGAGGCGGACGAAGAGTTTGGCGTTGCCGCGGTCGCTGAGGGTGTCCGGGAGGAGTCCGGCCGGGGTCGCGTGGTCGAGGTGGGGGTGGGCTCCGCCTTGGGTCGGCAGGGCGGGGGGCGGGGCTTGGGCCAGGATCTGGGCGGCGACGGCCTCTGGGTCGAACTCGAAGAGGAAGCCGTCGGTTTCGGGTGCGGGGCTCACCGGCGGCCTCCAGGATGCAGGGGGCGCTGAGCGCCGGCGGCCATGCCGCTGCGGATGATCTGGTTCGAGCGCGTTTCTTGGGCGGGGCGGGCCACCATGGCCGCTTCCCTCAGGGCCTCCTGGGCATCGGAGTCGGTGAGGTGGCCTGCCGCGACGAGGCCGCCCAGGGTGTAGGCGGCTCTGTTGAGCTTCTCTGTGAAGCCCGCGCCCTCGGAGGTCTGGGCGCAGGCGATCACGTCGGCGAGGATGGCGGTCAGAAGGCGTGAGGTCTTGTCCCGGCTTCCGCCTGCCGCGAGGACGGCCTGACGGGCGCGCGGGGGTACCGGGCGGGGGGCCGGGATGTGAGGGGCGGGTAGATGCCCGGTCCGCTGGAGTTCCTGGGCCAGCCATGCCGGCAGTGGGGCGGGCTGACGGGCTTTGCCCAAGGGCTTGTATGTTCCTGCGCTCGTGGTGGTGCCGGGGGCGACGATGTATCCGCCGTGAGCGCGGACGTCGACCTGCCAGGCGAGTCCCCTCTTGCCGGAGCCCGTTGAGCATTGCCAGCGTCGGCCGTCCGTGGCCCTGTACCAGACGTGGAGACCGCCTGACGGGGTCCTGACCCGGAGGGTCGTCTCGTCCTCGGCGGGCGAGGTCTCGCCCCGAAGGGCGGCCAGGACGGCCAGGGAGTGGAAGCCGGTGCGCAGGCCCTGCAGATCCACGGTCTCGCCGATCGGGATACCTGGCAGGAGCCTGTCCCGGTGGGGGAGGTCGCACTCGTGCGCGTCGATGTCGATGACGACCAGGTCCGCGGGCCCGCAGGCGACGCCAACGCCCAAGGTGGGCTTGCTGGTCCACCACTGCTCGATGCGTGAGTAGTCCAGGGTCGCCGCGTGGAATCCGTGGCACCAGCGGCCGGCCGCCAGGCAAGGACAGTTGGAGTAGGTATGGCCCGACTCGCCGCAGTCGCGGCAATTGGCCGGAGGTGTCTTACGGCCAGGGGCCAGGGGGTGGACGGGCCAGCCGTTACTGGCGCACCACTTGGCCAGCCTCAGGCCGGCGACTGAACGATCAGGGTTGGGCTGCCCTGAGTCGCTGCGAGGAAACCGCAGCTCAGCGGGCATGTACTTCCCCTCACAGCGACTGAAGCGACTCAACAACGAACACAGACTAGCGAAGTCGGCCAGGAAGCGGGCGCAGCGTGTCGCGGCTGTCGATGTCGGCGTGTCGGCGGTGCAGCGCCGAGAGGCGCGGGAAGCGACTCAAGGAGGGGCCGGAGCGACCGAGTCGTTTCAGTCGCTCAAACCCGTCTCGGAAAAAGCCGAGGTCAGAGCGTTGAGGAAGGCAAAACAGCGACTGAAGCGACTGAAGCTCCCTATATATGACGCACACGCGCACACATGAATGTCCTCATATACCTGAAGTTGAGTCGCTTCAGTCGCTGATCTGACGTGCACAACGCGCTGACCTGCGAATTCTCAAGCGACTGAAGCCAAGCGACTCAACTGTTCTTTCAGTCGCTCCCCCCACGTCGGCCGACTTGGCCTCGCGTCGGTCAACTTGCCTCGCGCCGTGGGCTGCATTCACGACACCGTTCCGCCGCCATCCGAGAAGGCGCCGTCAAGCCGTCGAACCCAGGGCATGCCAGACCTGTACGTGTACGCAGTGGAAGCACCGCCCGCCGCCGGGCGGTCCGACCAGCTCCGGCGCGGCCCCGGCCGGGGTGGGTAAGCCCGCTTCGGGATGGTGGCGCGAGCCGGTGCGGGTCGGCGACGCCTCGTACCCAGGGCTCGCCGCGGTGTAGCGGTCGCCCTGCCGGCACAGGTACGTCCCGCCGGTGGTGCTGCGGGGCTCCCCCTGACGCCTGCGTACACCCGCGGCAGAAAGGTTGCATGTGCCGTTGCGGCATGTGGTCCAGTAGGCGGTGAGCACGACTTCGAGAGGTTTCCTCGTATGCCCTTTCCTGCATTTCCACGTCGGGTCAAGATCGGTGATGCCGCCGCGTTCGCCGGGACCACACCCCGCGCCGTCCGCCACTACCACGCCATCGGGCTCCTGCCCGAACCGGAACGCGGCAGCGATGACCGACGTCGCTACGGGTACGACGACATGATCCGCCTGCTGTGGATCCGCAGGATGGCCGATGCGGGTATCCCTCTGGACGACATCCATGCCGCCTTCAGGGGTGCCACCGGCATCGAGGAGTCCCTGGCCCGCCTGGAGGAGTCACTCGCTTCCAAGGCGGCCGCCATCGAGGCTCAGCGGGCCGCCGTGAAACGTCTCCGTGAGGTGGGCAGCCCCCTGGGCCTGCTCTCCCCGGTGGTCACCGGCCGCCTGCGCGATCTACCGCCCGGGTCCCTGCGCTCCGCAGACCTCGACACCCTCCTGGTCACTGAGCGCGTCTTCGGCCCTCTGGGCGCCGCTGTCCAAGCCAACAGGTTCATCGTTCTGGCCACCCACCCCGAACTGCGGGCCGAGGAGGACAGACTGGCCGAGGCCGAGGCGGCCCTGGACGACACCATGTCCCCCGACGACCCCCGCATCGAAGACCTGGTCGCCCAGCGATGTGATCACGAGACCGCCCTGGAAAACGCCGGCGAAAGATCCGGCGTCGAAGCGGCTCTCGACGTCCTCCTGGACCAGGAGGACGAGCACGCCGACGAGGAGGAAGGCGAGGCGAGGACGAGCGTGCTGGAGGCCATCGGCAAGATGCCGTACGACTTTTCCCCTGCACGCGTCCGGTACGAAGAACGTGTCATCGAACTGCTTCACCCGGCCGGACCCGACGGGTACACGGACGAACGGACCCGCTGACCGGGCCCGGAGCGAGCCCCGGCACGACCCGCGACTCGGTCCCGACGCACCCACGACACCGCAGCAGCCCGACACGACCACGCCCTGGCCCACCTGCGCGCCACCGACCGCGGCGCCCTCGCGGGACCGACGACGCCACCCGCGTCCACACCGTCGAAGCGCGCGCCGGTAGGGCCGCCGTTCGCCGTCCTGCGGCACTTCGTGGCAACTGTCGCCGCCCAGCTGTCAGGCACGAGTTGGTAGAACGTCCGCGCCGAAGGCGACGACAAGGGCCGCGCCGACAAGCCGAGTTCACGTTCGGTACGGGCTCGATCCTGCGAAGGCGCGGGGATTCAGGCGGAGTCGGCCGTTCAGAATCCGAAGATTGCCGTTTTCAAGCCGAGGGACCGTTCCGCCCCCTGAGGGTGCGATTCGCCCGAATCTCGCCCTCAAGGGCCTTGGCAACCGCCAGGATGTCCGCATGCTGAAGAGACACAGCCCACGCACACAGCCGGTGATCGTCGAGCCCGAAGCCCTGGAAGCCGGCCTGTCTGTGTACGACCTCGGCTTGTACGTGAAGTCAGCCAGTGGCCCGTGGCACCCCCACCTCGACGATGACGTCAGCGTCGACGGCTTCATCAGGCAGCTCCGTTGCGGCACCTTCGGCGAAGCAAACAGCTAGGTGGAGCTCCGCGCCGGACTCCCGCGCCTTGCAGACGCCGGGCTCCTCGACCTCGACGCCCACGAGGACAGCCTGCTCGCCCATCCTCTGGTCGGGCGGATCAAGAACCTGCCGCCGTACTCCCCGCCTTCCCCGCAGCCTTCATAAGGAGATCCATGTCTGTCGACCAGGACACGAGTCAGGGCCGTGGCGACGGTGACCTATCCATGCACAACGGCTGGTTCGCGAGCGGATGGCCGCACTACCTTCCCCAGCACCAGGCAATGATGGTCTGCATGCTCTTCGGCACAGCTACAGTCCGCGGACTGCGGGGCAGCTTGGACGACGTTACCCAGCAGCTCTTCAACGGCGAGCGCGGCGCCTTCTTCGGCCGACACGGAGGCACTCTCGACTCCCCCGTGGCGTGGATGGACGACGAAGAACTGGACTACCTGGAGTCCGACGAGGAGAAGAACCAGTTCTGCGCAGATGCCGCAGAGCACCAAGCCAGGTGCGAGGGATTGCTCCGCGCTGCTGGTGTGGAAGTTCCGACGACCATCCGTGAGCTCGCGGACACCATGCTCTCTCTGGGCATCGCCACGGCGCAGGACGGCGTGTGGTCCATGCCGGACTCCCTCCCGGGCCCCGAGGCCGTCCTCGGCCTGACGGACGCCGAGCGGGACAAGATCGTCAACACGCGTCGTACGTGGGAACGCGGTCCGGCAGAGAGTGCTGTGCTCACCTACCTGACGGACGACCTGGGCCAGCCGGACGAAGTGTTCACGTCTGTCGACCGGCTGGCCCGGGCGTCGAAGGTCTGTGAGGACGACATTCGCTACGCGCTCGGACGGATGATCGAGGAGAACGATGCCCGTCTCGAACGCGGCACCCCTCGCTCGCAGGTGAACCTTGATGACCTGGAGAACCACGAACGGTTCCACCTCGTGGCCGATTGGCAGCACTTCAACGACAACCGCATCATCATCGGGCGGGGTTGACTCCCTCGCCGGACCAGGCCCGCCACAGCCCAGCCGGTCTGCGCCCGGCTCCCCTGACGCTCAACCTTGGCGCCGCCGCTCGAAGCCACTCGATTCTCAGATCAGCCCAGAGGCCACAGAGCTCTTGGAGGTCACGCCGACTCCGTTGCCGCGCTCCGGAAACGTGCCGAGCATGCCCCGGACGCAGCTGGGCCTGTTGACCGTCACGCTGGATGCGGAGCAGTCGCAGGCCTGTATTTCTTGCTGATCGCTGCGGACTCCCCCGCCAGACGCCCACCATCGAGGGCGACCTTTACTGGGGCGCTGGGCCTGCCGCACCCTCGCTCGTGGTCGCCTCTGGACACGTCACTGCCGGCAGGTGACCGCCGACCGGTGTTCCAGAAGCCGAGGAGGGCTACGTCGACGAGGACCAGGCCGTGGCGGGCGGCGAAAGACCGGGCCTGCTCGGTGAACTTGCACGAGGCGACGAAGAGCGGGACGTCCGCTCCGTGTTCGCTGCGAGCGGTGCCGTTGAACTTCTGCAGGTCGGGGCTGCCGACGGTACGGTATTTCGCGTAGCGCTTGCATTGCACCACGAGCTTCCGGCCGTGCGGCAGATGACCCACCACGTGGGCGCCCAGGTCGTTCGCCCCGCCCACCCGGCGGACCTGTGCAGCCGTCCCGGCGGCACAGGTCCGCGACGTACTCTGCGAACTCGCGGTCGCCCATCCCCCGGACCGCCTTCATCGAACGCGGGGCCTGAACCCTCGCCTGTTCCGCTGCCCTGACCCGTTCGCCCTCGGCCTCACGACGTCCGGAACGCACCAGGACTCCGGCCAGGCCACCTGCCCCCAAGACGGCTGACACCATCAGCACCACCGTGCCCGTACCCATGCTCAGCCCCTCCCCCGCGTCGCTGTCGGATACTTACAGCTCCCCCTCCGCGCCCAGCTCCCATCCCGAGGGCGGAGCAGCGGGGGATCCGCTGATGTCCTGTCTCACCGGAGACTGACCGATCTCACCCAGGATCGGTCACTGTCCTCAGGTCAACGGCACCGTGAAAGTCGCACCATGGCCTCGTTGCGAACCTCGGGGTCCCGATCCGATGCCAGCGTTCGAAGGTGCGTGATCAGCTCGTCGCCGTCCTGGCCGGTCGCCCATCGTGGATCGCAGTCGAGTTCCGCAGCGAGCTGATCGGCGGTTCCCTCGTCGGAGGCGACCGCACGGGCTGCGAGCACGACACGTAGGCCGGCCAGATCCCTCCGAGCCAACAGAGCCGCCGCAGTCTCCGCGGTCACTCCGGTGTCTTGAGCGTCCAGGAGGAGACGGTGCAGCACACCCGCGACGCTCTGGATCCGAGACGCCGCCGCCAAACGCCGTCCTGCGGCGGCTCTTACGGACCAGTCCGGAGATTCTGCCGCAGCGATCGCGTCGCGCAGCCCTTGTTCGGTGACGTCTTCCACCGCACCAGGATCCCTCAGAGTGTCTCGATCGAGCTTCGGTGAGGCCGGACAGTTGATGCCCCCAGGCTCGGGGGCGTGGCGGGGACATGGGCCCGGCTGTGGGCCCGTACGGGAGTCGACCGCCTACCGGTGATGCGTCGGCGCCGTACGCCGCACCGACGCCATCGGCGCTGAGGAGGCGTCAAGCCGGCGGTTTACCGCGGTAAACCGCCGACGCGCCAAATCCGACACTCCTGGCCATGTCTACCGGTGCCGACGCAAACCGGATGGCCGAGATCTGGCATCATTCCGACCAGCCCGAAGTACCGGAATCATCGGGAAGCAAACGGAGCGAGTTCAATGCCAGCAAGTGTGTACGTCGTATCCATCGACCCTCAGGCCTCCACCGTGTGGTGGGCCAACCGCATCACGGACCTGCCCTTCGACTTCTCGCAGGAACACGAGTCCCCCGAGAACCTTCGGATCCTGCAGGAGACCGGGGCCAGGGTTCACGTGATCGCCAATCAGAAGGGTGGGGTGGGAAAGACCACCACCACTCTCAACCTCGGCGCAGTGGTCGCCGATGTCCTCAAGAACAGCAAGGACGGGCTGCAGCACGTCTTCATCGACACCCCGGGCAGCCTCCAGGACGAGAACCTTCTCCTGGAAGCCTTGAAGTACGCGCACGACGTGATCGTGCCGATGCCTCCCGAGGGGCTCGCCTTCGACCCCACCGCGCGCACGATCGCCAAGGTCATCGAGCCCACCGGTCTGCCGTACAAGGTAGTGATCAACAACTGGGACCCCCGCGATGGCACCGCCGACCTCGTGGACACCCAGGGGTACATCGACGCGCAGGGGTGGCCGCGGACCGAGACGGTCATAAGGCGGTACAAGGTCCACACCCGGGCCTCGGTGGAGGGCAAGGTCGTCACCCAGTACGCCAAGAACCGGGTGGCGATGGAGGCTCGCGAGGACTTCTTCCGCCTCGCTCTGGAGATGGGTTACGGAGGTCGCGCCTGATGGCCGCCGGACGCCGCACCAGCCTTGCGTCACTCGCCGGCCAGAAGGTCGACGACGTTCCCGGACGGAGCGATCCGCTCCTGCTGACGTTGCCGCTGTCGCAGATGGTGCCCACCCGCTTCAATGCCCGGCGCAACTTCGGCACCGAGGAAGAGCTCAGGGAGTTCGGCCTCAAGCTCAAGAAGCGCCAGCTGCAGCCGGCCGTCGTCGTGTCACGTGCCGCCTACCTGAAGCTTTGGCCTGAGGAGGCGGAGAACGTCGGGATACTGCCGTACGTCATCGCCAACGGCGAGCGCCGCTTCCGGGGATCCCTCGCCGCCGGACTGACCACCCTCAACGTCGTCCACAACGAGGACGTCGCGAAGTCCCGCGCCGACTTCCTCGACGCGGTCCTCGCCGAGAACAACGACCGTGAAGACCTTGACCCCATCGAGCGGGCCATCGGTATCGAGACGATGGTCGAACAGCTCGGGGGAGCAGACCGGGTTGCCGAGCACTACGGAAAGACCAAGGGCTGGGTGAGCCAGCAGCGCAAGCTCCTGAAGCTCAGCCCTGACCTCCAGGTCCTCGTCTCCCAGGGCGAGATCCCCGTCCGCGTTGCTCGCGATATCGCGGGGCTCCCCCACGCCGAGCAGGCCGAGGCATGGGAGCTCGAGGTCCAGCGCCGGGCCGCTGCCGAGCGGGCTCCCCGCGCGCCCCGGGCGCGCACCGCCCCGGGCAAGGACATCGTGTCGCCCCAGCCGTCACCGGACGCGGCCGAGCGGTTTACCGCGGTAAACCAGACCCCGGCGCCGACCCCCCAGCTCGATACGGCTGTGGTGACGGCGAGCACCGAGCCGTCTCGGTTTACCGCGGTAAACCAGACCGCCTCACAGAGCGAGCCGACGCCCGACCCCGCGCCCGCGCCCGCGCCCGCGCCCGCTGTGAACAGCCCCGAGCCCGGCAGCGTTCTGAAGAAGTTGCCGGAGGTACCCGACCCTCGCTCAGTGCCTGAGGACGTATCGAAGTTCCCCAAGCCTGTCGTGAAGATGCCGTGGGACGACGGCGCGTCCAGCATGGACATCATCTTCGAGAAGCTCGATGAGGATCAGCGCCGCCGGGCCATCACCCGCTACGTCGAGCTTCTGGGTACTCCGGAGGCATTCATAGGCGACCTCGCCGCGGCCACCGACCCGGGCTTCCGCGCCCAGGTTGCCGATCTGCTCCTCAAAGAGATGTAGCCGCAGCCGCGAGGAGCTAGGAACGCCGTCCGGGCGGCTTGCTGCAGCCCGCTTGCCGCAAGCTGCACCGTGAACATGAAAGGGCCTCTGCCCCCGACGTCTGTCGGGAGCAGAGGCCCTTTCACGGCTCCACAGGGCTCGAATCGCACGCCCTTGACCCCGCTGGCGTTCGCTGAAATCGGGCCCACCCGACTCCGTTCACTCCGGGCGTGGCGACCGGCGACACGGACACAGCTGCGACCGTCGGCAAGCAGGTCAGGGCAGCCGAACAAGATCAAGCAGTTCGAGTGGGATGCGGGACGGGGTCTCGGAGCGCTGCCGCCGGTCGTGGCGGAGGAACGCGAACAGGGGGCGCCGCACCCGGACGTAGGGGCCGACGCGGCGCGCTCTGGACCATCGCGGTCCGGTGGACCGTAGGGAGATCCGAGACCGGAGCCTTACCGCGGACCGCCTGCCCGGCGGCACAGTTGTCGCTGCTAGGCGAAGCCGTCTGTCGACGGAGGTGCGTGCAGGCCCGCTCCCTGTGTGGGTTCGGGCCCCCGCCTTCCGGGGCGGTGCGACTTCTGGTGCGGCGTTCTGCACCGGTCGGTTCGCGGATGCTGACGACTGCTGTGTGCGTCCGTACTGATCGTGTGGAACCTTCTCGTAGGCGGTGATGAGACGCTCCAGTTCGCCGGTAGGTGGAGCGGGTGGAGCGTTCCCGTCGTGGTTGAGGAGACTTTCGCGGATCCGTGCGGGAGTGCCGGTGAGGTGAACAAGGACCCCGCGTCGGATCGTGATGGTGGTTCAAGGGCCTGGGTCAGGGTGATGGGGGAGCGGCCGCGGTGCAGGGGACCGGAGACGGGGTCGCTGACGAAGCACCGGTCCAGGATGTGCAGGCCGGGCCTTGCGAGGAGGTCGGTGCAGTGGGCGGTGAAGCTGACGGCCTCCGGGGCCGTGGGGGAGTTGATGACGGTGAAGCCGTGCCCTTCGGACAAGGCGCGGGCCAGGGTGTGCTTGCCGGTGCCGTCGCAGCCTTGGAGGGCGACGGTGTCGTACCGGGAGGCGAGCTCTCGGCGTTCATGGAGCCAGTCCGCAGCGACTACGTCCAGCGTGGTCGCGTGCCGGGTGGAGCTCGCCCCCGGCTGGACCATCGACTGTCAGCAGGCTTTCTGCTTGGCCCAGCGCCACGTCAGCTCCGGCGGTCCGCTTCCGGACGTCCCGGCGTCCTCGTCAGTCCCCGCCAGGCGGACCTGTGAGGAGACGTAGGTACGCAACCGGCGGACGGTTGCCCCAGTACCGCGCCGTGTCGGAAACCTCGACGTACCGTCGGATCGGAGCGTGGATCTACCGGCAGCGAGTCAAGGCGCCGGAAAGCAATGCGCGCGCCACGCACGCTGTCTCACTGCTTCGACATGGTGACCGTCTTCCTCGCCGGCTATGCAACGCACGGCGACCGCCACGGCGGTCCAGACGCACTCGCCGGCTTTCACGAGTGGCTGGTCACCCGCCGAGGCCGAGACTGCAACCACGGCTGGCCGGGCCAGGTCCTACACCTCGTTCTCCCCCCACGGATGGGAGAACATCTGGGACCTGCCGCCCGAGGACGAACAGCGAGCCATCAAGGTCTTGTTCGAGCTACTCGACGCTTTCCTCGCCGAACGTGAGGCGGCGGTGAACACCCAGGCATCAGCGTGACCACACCGCCGAAGCCGGCGGCGGTCAAACTCCGATGCGACTAAGGCCACCTCGTCAGACTTCAGTGAGACTGGTCGAACTGGATGAGACGGGACACTCACCGAAGGGTGTAACGGGGCAATTCCTGCACAATCGCCGAAAATCGAAGCCCAGAATGGCCCCTCCAGTCGACGAACTCGGCACACCCGGTATGGATCGACCCATGACCCTCTGGCAGGCCCGCAGGTGACCGCTGGCGGCTTCTTCGACTGCTGAATCGCCCATCGGGCTACTGGAAGGCCCGGGACAGGGGCTCGGTGTGACTGATTCCCCATCATGTTTGTCAAGGGCGCCGGGAACGTGGTGGAGGCTGGGAAGTGATCCCGGCGCTCGCCGCGACGAGTGAGATCCTGAACGGATGAACAAGACATCCGCTGCTCTGGCGACGGCCCGGTGGCCGCTGACCGCGGCTGGGGAGACTGACTGGCTGCGGGAGCTCGCCGACGATGACGGGCTTACCGGCTTCATGCCGCCGGCACTGCCCGACGCCGCCTGGGTGCTTCACTCCATGTACGAACACGAACTCGGGCCCACCGACATGTCCTATGTCGCCTACCAACGAGCAGTACTGAATGGCGGCGGCCCCGAGGTTATCCCGGGTCTCGACCCCGCGGACGTGTTCGGGGGGACGCCGGGCGAGCCCCCGAGCCCCCGTTGGCACCGGCTGCGCTGGGCGGAGCTCTCGAAGCGGACCGGTGATCCAGTGGCGCCCGAGGGGTGGCTGCCCTGCTACCGCTCCTTCCCCTCGCTCCGGGAGCCGAGTGGCTGGCCGGTCGGCATCGCGGGGCCGTCCGAGGGCAGTCTGGACCGGACCGACTGGAACCGCCTGGTCGATATCCTCACCGAGCACAGCCCGCAGGGTCCGGACACCCGCTGCTTGGCCTACTACAACCCGCTGTTGCAGAGGGCTGAGGACTTCGACAACCTGCACGTCCGGGCCGGCACGCTCGCGGATGCCAAGGCACTCTACGACCACCCGGAGGAGGATGGTTGGACCCCGTCTAACCTCTGGTCCCAGGACCAGTCCTGGGTCCTCTGCACGGACTACGACCTCTGGGCCACCAAGGTCGCGGGCCCCGCCCCGCTCGTCGAGGCCCTTCTGCACGACACGGAAATCGAGGCCCTCCGACTGCCCTGGGCCCACTGATCCCGACCTCCCGGCCCGGGAACGACCAGGTGTGCCCGAGAGGCCAAATGAAGCACACGGTCACCAAGGGTGCTATGCCGAGGTGAGAGCGGGGTGGGGCGGCTCGGTAGGAAAGGTGCGGTGGTCGCGGATGAGAGCCCACAGAGCGTCGAGTCTGTGGCGGGCGAGGGCCAGGATCGCCTGCTTATGGCTCTTGCCCTCGTTTCGCTTGCGGTCGTAGAAGGCCTTCGATGTGGACAGAAGCGGGCGGCGATTTGGGCGGATAGGTAGAAGACGCGCAGGAGCCGACGGTGGTAGCGGTGTGGCCGGCTCATGTTGCCGCTGATCCGGCCTGAGTCCCGTGGCGGCGGCAGTACTCTCCCCGGCCACGGCGGTGTGCGGGGCCTGCGCCGCGGCCACGGCTGCCTCGGCCATGGCCTGGGCACCACGGACTTTGCGGTTCTTCAGCCAGGTGGCGAGCCTGCGCGAGCCGACCCGACGCAGGCCAGCTGGGGTCTGATAGCCGGTCAGCAGGACGAGGGCAGCCCGGAGGCGGCGTAGCCGAAGGCCCGTTCCAGGGAGGGGAAGTACTCCAGCAGCTGGGCCCGCATCCGGTTGATGGCGCGGGTGCGGTCGGCGGCCAAGTCGTAGCGGCGGGCGGGGAGGATCTTCAGGTCCACCGCGGCGTCCTTCGCATCCGTCTTGCCGTCCCCGCGGTATCCACGGGAGGCGTGATGTTCGAGGCCGACTCGGTGGCCGCACCGCAGGGCTGGTGCTGGGGCGACCGTCAGGTGCGGGGCACCCGCCCTGAGAGGAAGGACCCGGAACCGCTGCACCTGAGCGCGTGGTGACGGGAGTCCGCCCTGCGGCGGCTCGGCCCCGGGCCCGCCGGCTCCGGCTCGGCGTGCCCCGGGGGGCCTCGGCCCTGCCCTTACGCCGTGCGGGCCGTGGCGGAGGCGAAGCCCAGCCAGGTGTGGCGGTTGCCCCACCAACACCAGCCGATCTTCGGGGCGTTGCGCCGCTCCCGGCCGTCCCGGCCCGTGCCGTTGCTGATCCAGATCGCCTGGGTGCGGGCGTCCAGGGTGCCGTTCGCCTTGCGCAGCCGGGAACCGATGGTCATGAAGCAGTGGTTGCGTTCCAGGGCTGCCGGTTGCTGGAGCACCCAGTGGATGCCCTCGGTCAGGAGCAGCGGGGTGCGGTCCTGTTCCGTGAGGGCGGGCAGTGCCTCCTCCGGGCTCCAGTTGGCCAGGTCGTCGCCGCGATCGAGGCCGGTGAGCAGGTAGAGGGGCGTGCCGGGTGGCTCGATGCTGTCGGTCGGGACGAAGCGGTCGACATCGGGCATGTCGGTGACGACGAAGCCGGGCTTGCCGTCGCGGCGGAGCAGCGGTGCGAGGACGGAGGCGGGGGCGCGGTCCGGATGCACTGCGAGCAGGGCATCGCCGGATCGGCCTTCGGCTTCCTCCGCGTATGCGCGCAGTTCGTCGCGGGGAATCCCCGCGAGCCGGTGCACCCCCAGCTCGATCAGGCGTTCGGCCTGGGCGACGAGGGGCGGGAGGGAGGGGACGACGGGCGTGGACGAGGTCTTCGGCACGGTACCCCTGGGTTCGGTCGGGAGCGGTGGCTCCGGAGCAACGAAGTGGCTCCTCCCAGTGTTCCCCCGCCGTCGGTGCCGCGAACGGTTCGCCCGGCCCGGATGCGCTCGCGGGGCCCACGGAGCGGTCAGAGTTGCGAGCCGCCTGATGCGTCGATGCGTTGGCCGGTGATCCATCGGGCATCGGGTGAGGCGAGGAAGGCGACGATGTCGGCGACGTCGGAGGGTTCGCCGATGCGTTCGAAGACGGACATCCGGGCCAGGTTCGCGGCGTCCTCGGGAGTGGTGCGGAGTTTGGCGTTCATGTCCGTCGCGACGAAGCCCGGGGAGACCGTGTTGACGGTGATGCCGCGGGGCCCCAGCTCCTGGGCGAGGGCCAGGGTGAGGGTGTCGACCGCGCCCTTGCTCATGGAGTACACGACGGACTTCGGGTAGGCGATCCGGGTGGCGACGGAGGAGATGTTGATGATCCGGCCTCCGTCCCGCATGCGGGTGAGGCCTTCCTGGACGATGAAGAGGAGCGCCTTGACGTTGACGGAGAAGATCTTGTCGATCAGCTCCGGGGTGACCTCGTGGATCCGCGCCGAGCCGCTGACGCCGGCATTGTTGACGAGGATGTCCAACCCGGGCTCCAGGCCGCGCCGGGCCAGTTCGGAGTCGAGGGCGGCGTAGAGCTCCTGGGCGTCGCCGGTGACGCCGAGGAGGGTCCGGAGGGCGAACGTCCGACCCCCGGCGGCCCGTATGGAGGTCACGACGTCGTGGGCCGCGGCACTGTCCTGTCCGTAGTGGACCACGACTAACGCGCCGTCGGAGGCCAGACGCTCGGCGATGCCACGGCCGATGCCGCGGCTGGCACCGGTGACCAGTGCCGTCCTGCCTGCCAGCGGTCCGTCGGCGATCCGTGCCCGAGACGGCTGTTTCGGAGCGGGGGGCCTGGGTGCGGGGGAGTACGTCAAGGTTCGCGCCGTTCCGGACCGGGTCCTTGTGAGAGCGTGGCCGCTTGTCCGACCGATTGTCGACTCATCCTACGAATCTGGAGCGTAGGATCCCGGCCGTCCGGTACTTCGAGACGAACGGTGTACTGATGACCGAGCCGCGCCGCCCGCAGCGGGCCGTTCCTCGCCGAGTGGTGATCACCGGCGTCACGGGCTTCATAGGTGCGGCCGTTCTGTCCGAACTCGCCCGGATCCGGGGCCAGGAGCCGGAGTCCGCCGCGCTGCGCTTGAGGGCAGTGGGCCGACGCGACCCCCGGGAGGACGGCCTCGCCGACGAATGGGTCCGAGCCGACCTGTCCGACCCCGGTTCGCTGCGCGGCAGTTGTGAGGGGGCGGACGTCCTGGTCCACCTGGCTTCGCTGATCGGCGCCGACGAACGGCGGTGTGCCGCCGTCAACACCGAGGGAACCGCGGCGCTCATGCATGAGGCCCGCCGGGCCGGTGTCGGACGGATCGTGCACCTGTCCACCTCGGCCGTCTACGGCCCCGGACCACATCGTGGCATTCCCGTGGACGGTGTCGCTCCGATGCCCGTTTCAGCCACCAGTCGGACGCGTCTGGCGGGCGAGGGGCCGGCACTGGCCGCGGGGGCGGTCGTGCTCCGTCCCGGTCTGGTGATCGGGCCCGGAGACCGCTGGGTCGTACCGGGGCTGGGACAACTCCTCGCAGCCACCGGGGCGCTGTGGGGAGGTGGGCGGGCTCTGCTGTCCCTGGTGGCCGTCGGCGATCTGGCCGGCCTCATAGCCCGCCTCGCGCTCGGGTACGGCCCGGACGGGGGGACCGTCTGGCACGCCAGCCATCCGGAGCCGGTGCGCGTGGTCGCTCTGGTGCGCGCGCTCGCCCGGCGGGAGATAGTGCCTCCGGTGGAGCGGGACCTCTCCGAGGCGGAGTGCCTGGAGCGGCTGGTGGCGTCGGGTTCCCGGTTGAGCCCGCGTCAGTTCTGGCTGCTCGCGCAGGACCACTGGTACGACAGCGCCGGGATCTGGGAGGCGGCCGGCTGCCCGCCCGGGCCGGGGCCGCTGGCCCGCCTGGACGAGGCGGCCGACTGGTACCGGGCACACATGACTCCCGCATGAGGCACTCGGCGATCGAGGGCGGTCGTCTCCCGGCCACCTCTCCATGAAGGCCCACGCGCGTCACGACCCCATCGACCGTCCCCGTCGCACGGTGCGACGGGGACGGTGGCCGTGCGCGCCGGGGACCGAGGACCAGGGACCGGGGACCTCTGTGTGGTCGGGCCCTGGTTCGGTCCCTCGTGGCGTTCGGTGCCGGGGGACCGGCCCCCTCCCTCGGTACTCCCTCCCCCCTCCCGAGGGGCTGAGGCACCATTCGGACCCTTCGGTCCCTGTCCCTTCAGTCACTGCATGAACCTGCAGGTCAGGGGCTTGGGCTCGCGGGCACAGGGACCGAAGGGACTCAAATCTCTAGTTATGAGCCAGATATGAACATGGGTACCTCCACCTGCTCCTTTTCCTACGCCCGCGCATACATACGCACATAAAGCGTGGAAGTGGTGATTTTGAGTCCCTTCAGTCCCTGGGATCGTGGATGCACCGCCGTGACCAGCAGGTTTGTCGAGGGACTGAAGTCGGAGGGACTGAACGAGGGGAGGGACCCTTCAGTACCTGCGTACGCCGGTGCCGGGGTGGGGGCGGCCGGGACCGTTGTGAACTTCCGGTGGGGGGAGGGCGGCTTACCCCGGGACCCTCGGGCGCTGGTGGAGGAAGACTGGAGCGACGCTTGCCGACAGGGGGGTTCGCACGCGACACGCCCGGGCATGCACGGGGCCGGATCTAGGAACTTTTGCGGATGAACTGGGATAGAACCTCAGGGAGCGAGGGACTGAAGGGACTGAACTCTCAATACAGCGGTTTTATCGGGCGGAGCCTGCGTGATGTCTGGGGTACGCTCCGCGATAGTGAATCTTCAGTCCCTCTGGTCCCTGATGTGCAGGTCGGACGAGCACCTCGGAGAGCGGCCAGGGACAGGAGGAACCGTCCCTGAACACGCGTCGAGGAAGAGCCAGTGCCCGTCTACTCCCAGAAGCTGCCCCACGGCGTGAGTGGCGGGACCGCACTGGACGTGGTGACCTGGCTGGCCCTGCGCGGATATCCGGTCCATCCACTGGCCCCAGGGACCAAGACACCAGCTCCGAACTGCCCCGGCTGCCGGGGCGGTCTGCATTCTCCGCAGGACTGCGTGTGCCGTTCCCGGGGACGGTGGTGCCACGGATTCCATGCGGCCACCACCGACCTCCGTACGCTGCGGAACTGGTGGGAGGCCGAGCCCGAGTTCGGGATCGGGGTCTCCTGCGGGCCTGCCGGGCTCGTCGTCATCGACGTCGACGCACATGCCGGCTCCGTGCCCGCCAGGGAGCGGCTGCTGCCCGGCATCCCCATCGACGAGCGGGTCGACCTGACCGGACTCGGCAGCGGCTACGACACCTTGGCGCTGTTGGCCGCCTACCGGTCCCGACCGAACCCCTGCGAAGACACCTCGACCCTGCGGGTGCGTACGCCTTCCGGAGGGATGCACATCTGGTACCGGTTGCCCAAGGACGGCCCGCGCCTGCGGTGTTCCAGCGGATCGAGCTCCAAGGTCGCGCTGGCCTGGCAGGTCGACGTACGAGCCGTCGGTGGCTACATCGTGGCGCCCACGACCCGCACGGAGGCGGGCGTGTACGAGGCGCTGCCCGGTGCACGGTTGCCCGCGGCCCTGCCGCTGTGGCTGACCGCCGAACTCGTGCGGACCGGCCACCGCGTGGACACGGCCCCTGTGAACCCCGTACAGGCCCCTGTGGGGCTCGTACGGGGTTCGCGTGGACCGAGGACCCTGCGGGGCGGGCAGCGGGCTCTGACGGGGCTTCTGGAGGAGGTACGGGCCTGCGGGGCCGGCCCGTCCGGAACGGCCTTCAGCGAGAAGCTCAACCGGGCGGCGTTCACCGCCGGAGGGCTTGCCGCGGGCGGCCACCTCCCCGCCGAGGAATGCCGCCGGCTGCTCCTGGAGGCCGCGGACCACGCACGACCCCACCAGACGCGCCGCAACGTCCACATCGTCGAAGCGGGGCTCCGTGCCGGAAGCGACCGACCGATCCATCCCGAGGAACGCCCATGAGCAGCGCCGGAAGCAGGGGGTTCGACGCCCAGGCAGCGGCGGAACAGCTTGCCGCGTTCGTCACCGGGAGCAGCGACCGCACCGACCTCGCTCCCGCCGCGCGCGGCGGACGGCTGCCCGCCCAACAGAGCACGGCCCCGGCGACCGCGGGCGGCGGAGCCGACTTCGTCTCGACCGGGCTGCTGCAGAACCTCAGCGACCGCGGCAACGCGAAGCTGTTCGCGCACCTCCACCACAACCGGTTCCGGCACGTGGAAGGACTGGGCTGGTACGTGTGGGACGAGTACCGGTGGAAGCGCACCGGCGGGGAGAAGGCCGCGATCTGGGCGGCGGGGGACATGGCGGAGGAACTGCCCACCCACGACCCCCGGGGTGCCTTCACCGACCGGGAGCTGTCGCAGCACCGTAAGCGCGCCATGTCCACCTCGGGCGTGAAGGCGATGCTCACGCAGGCCAAGGCCTCACCCGAACTCGCCTTGGACCCGGACGTCCTGGACGGCGACAAATACGCGCTGTGCACCCCCGCGGGCGTCGTGGACCTGCGCACCGGTGACCTGCACAAGCCGGACCCGACCCGGGACCTGCACTCGCGCGCCACCTACCTGGCCCCCGAGGCCATGCCCACGCCCCGGTTCCACGCCTTCCTGAACCAGACCTTCGGCGACGACGACAAGGGCAAGGAGATGATCAACTTTCTTCATCTCCTGCTCGGCTACTCGATCACCGGCGACGTCGGCGGCCAGGTGCTGCCCTTCCTCTACGGTGTCGGCGCCAACGGCAAGTCCGCGCTCCTCGACGTGGTCATCAAGATCCTCGGCGACTACGCGGACGTGGCCCCGCCCGGGTTCCTGATGGAGCGCGGCAAGTTCAACGAGCACTCGACCGAGCTGACGGAACTGCACGGCCGGCGCCTGTTCGTCTGCAGCGAGCTCAAGCCCCACGACAAGTTCGACGAGGCGCGGGTCAAGCTGCTGACGGGCGGCGACCGGCTCAAGGCCCGGCGGATGCGGCAGGACTTCTTCAGCTTCGAGCCGACGCACAAGCTGTGGCTCCTGGGTAACCACCGTCCGGAGGTCGGCACGGGCGGCCACGCGTTCTGGCGCCGGATCCGGCTGATCCCGTTCGAGAAGGTCGTCCCCGACCACCGCAAGATCGACAACCTGGCGGAGGCGCTCGTGCAGGAGGAGGGTCCGGGCATCCTCCACTGGATGATCCAGGGTGCCAAGGCCTATCTCGCCACCAAGCCGGCGCTGACCGGGCCCAGCATGGTCCGTACCGCCACGCAGGCGTACGCCACCACCGAGGACCACATCGGGCGGTTCCTGGCCGAGTGCTGCACCACCGGGGTGGAACTGCCCGATCCGCGTGATCTGAAGGTGGAGCAGGGAGCGCTGTACCGCGCGTACAGTGCGTGGTGTCTCGACGGCGAGGGCCTTCGTCCCGCCACGACCCGTGCGTTCGCCACACGTATTCGAGCCGAGGTCGGCGTCGCCTCGCCCAGTGAGATGCTCCGCTCGAACGGGCAGAAGTTCTACCCCGGCCTGGCGCTTGTGGCCGACGAAGTACAGAACCCGCGCGAGGCGAACAGGGCAAGCGCGCCGTGAAAGGCCCACGTGTGCAGCCGTGCGGGGGCGGGCACACCTACGATGGACAAGGACGATGAACAGATCCACCAGCCGACGGCGGCCCGCAGGGGCCTGCCGGATACCGGCTTCGGCGCCCCTCGCGGCGTGGCGGAACCAGGGGCCTGCAAGGGCCTACGTGAACAAGGAAGGATCCAGGCCATGAGCTCGCTACTGACTTCAAGCGATCTCGCCCACGAGGACAAAGTGGTGTGGCTGGAGGACCCTGAAGAGCTCGATTACGTGCGCCAGGCCCTGGACAAGACCCCCCGCCGCCGGGGGAAGCCGCGCTACCACCGCGACGGCCGCATGATCGGCTTCACCGAGCTCGGTGACACGGCGGAAGCGGACCCCGACAGCGGCCTGCAGAAGCGGCGCGTCTTCTACCTGCTGCCGCACGACCGGGATGCCGAGCCCGAGGGTCTGTACCGGGAGGGCGCGCCGGGTGAGGCCGTGGATCCGCGGACGATCGAACCACGGCAGGTCGGCCGGAAGACCGTGCGGTCGCAGCGAGGGCTGTCCACGCCGACGGTTGCCTGATGTCGGCATTCGTCCGATGCGGGTAGTCGGCCGCGTCGGTCCTCCGGTCCCTGCGCCTTCCGGACAGAGTGGCTGGAAAACGCTTCAGGTAATGGCGAAATTCAGTCCCTCTGGTCCCTCTGGTCCCTTCGGTCCAGCTGAGTCTCCCCGCGGGGCTGTCCCCCTACCCGCCCTTTCCCGAACCTGGGGCTCCGCCCCGGAACCCGGGGGAGGGGGCCCGGGCCTGGAGCGAGGCAGACCCGCGCCCGGACCCGGATCGTCCCGACGGTCGGCGCGCCCCGACCCTGCGCGGGGTCGGGGTGGCCGCCGAAGAGAAAAAAACAGGGTGGCGGTATTTTTACGAGGCGTAGGGGGCGAGGCCGACCCGCCTCGCCTGCCTATCCGGCGGCGGCAGGCTGCTCGGAGAACTTCAAGGCCTCGTCGTAGACGCGCGCGCCCCGGGTCTCGGTGAGGTCCAAGGACGGGAGGACCGAGGGCTGGGCGATGCTGGGCAGCAGGTGGCGCAGCAGTGCCGAGACCCTGACCACGAGGTCCTCGTAGTCGCTGATCGCCTGCGACATCGACTGGATGCCGGCATAGGCGCCGACGATGACGTCGGCGGTCTCGGCAGCCTGGACCTGGGGGAGCAGTTCGCCCTGGGCCTGCGCGAGCTCCAGCTTCATCCGGACGCCGTCGACCCAGTCCTGCCAAGGGCCGCTGCGGTCGAGGTCAGCCGCCCGCTGGTCCATCGCCAGCCGCACGCTTGCCCTGACCATGGGGTTGGTCTGCAGCCGGTAGGTGTGGAGCGCGACCATGTCCACGATCTCCTGGAGCTTGGTCGTACGGTTCGGGATGACGAGGTTCTGGTGCTGCGAGTCCAGCACGCCTTGCGCCAGTTCCTCCTTCGACTCGAAGTGGAAGTACAGGGCTCCCTTGGTCACCCCGGCGGTGGAGAGGATCTCCGAGATCGTCGCCGTCTGGTAGCCGCGCTCCTGGAAGACCTTTGCCGCCGCCAGCAAGATGGCTCGACGCGTGCGGATGGCCCGTTCCTGCTCGGCCATGGTGCCCTCCACTTGGCTTACGAACCCTTGGAAAGGCTCTGTATACAAACCGTCTAGTTCGTATCTTACAGTGGACGCCCGCCGGGCCAACCAACACGTGACAGACTTGGTCATGCCTTACCTGTACATGGCTCTCCTGTGACCTTGTGGCGCACGTCGAGGACGTCGAGGACGGATCAGGCGGCGTCCGGGGCCGCCGTCACGACGGAGCTGAAGGTGAGCGCTCCGCCCTGGTGGCCGGTCACCCGCACTCTTTCGTCCCCTCCGGGCGTCGCCGGCCCGAGCCGGTGGGCCTCGATGAAGCAGGGCTCGTCCAGCTCGGTGTACTGCATGTACTCGGTCGTGACGCCGAGCGGGACGAAGGAGGAACGGTTCAGCACGGCGGCCGCGCCCTGCCGGGCGGCCTCGAGCAGCAACATGCCCGGGACATGGTCGACCGGGTGGTCGAACAGCACGGGATGGCGGGAGTTCAGCCGCAGCTGCCAGCGATCGCTGTGACCGATGGCGGAGAGCACCACGTCGGCCGGCGAGGTGCGCCCCACGCTCTGCGGCGCCATGGGAGCGGTCAGCGCCACCGTGCGGTGATCCCGGCGGAAGACGCGCCGGGGACGGACCCGCTCGTAGACGGCCGGGCTGACGCAGGTGAAGGAGAGCCGCCCCGTGGCCACGACCATTCCCTCGCGACGGACGACGGAGTCGTACGTCATCCCCGACAGGCCGCCACCCCGTCTCTTCACGTCGAAGCACGTGATCTCGATGTCGAGGGAGGCGGGGGTCTGGCGGACCTTGAGGTACTCGGGACGGACGGTGAGCCCGATCTCCCGGATCAGGAACTGATGGCCGAAAGGCACGCCGAACTCGGCGTGCGAGAGAAGGGC
Source organism: Streptomyces sp. NPDC048331 (assembly GCF_043201215.1). Classification (NCBI taxonomy): domain Bacteria; kingdom Bacillati; phylum Actinomycetota; class Actinomycetes; order Kitasatosporales; family Streptomycetaceae; genus Streptomyces; species Streptomyces sp. NPDC048331. Next base: position 32,286 of record NZ_JBICYT010000043.1, read on the forward strand.
TCCGGCCTGGCGGATCGTCTCGGCGGCGATGAGAGGGTCGTGGTACTCCCCGTCGATGGGGATGAAGAAGCTGTGGCTGCGCGGCCACTGGGCCTCCACCCGGAAACGGGTGTCGTCCTCTCGCTGCCAGCCGGTGAGCATGACCTCGGCCACCGCTGCCCGGTGCACCAGTTCCTTGGGCACCGTGGTCGTCAGGGTGGGGTAGCGGAGGGCGGCCAGATCGGACCGTGGCTCCCGCATGAATGCCGCCTGGTAAGCGGCTATCGCCGGACGTTCGACGTGGAATGTGCTCGCAGACATTGCTCCCCCTGGGCTCCGCTGGCGAGTGATGGCTGTATGCCCTCGGCTCGAAAGATACATACCAACCGGTTTAGTTTCTAGCGGTAGTTGGGCCTCCGCCCGGTGGGGGGCGGGGGATCTCGCTGCCCGTCGGCAGTTCTCCCTGCTCAGGGCCCTGTGGTCACTTTCCGTCCTCTCTGGCGGCAATTTCCTTTGCTTCCAGGGGGGCGCGAGTGATTCTCGAGGGCCTGCGTCAAGGGTGGCCGCGGGCCGACCCGCCCCTTGTCGATCCGGAAGGGGGGCGGGATCCTGAGTGAAAACCGCACGAGCGGTTTGTTAATGTGGGTGTACGGGGCAACGGCCGCCTCGCGGGAGATGCTCCGGTGTGCCTGTGGGGGAAGCCGTGCCGGGGTGCCGTCGTGATCCGCACCCTCGGCCGCTCCGGGACAGCGTCCCCGACCCGCCTGCTCTTCCGTAGGTGTGGCAACCCCTCGCAGTGACGGAGCAGTCGATGGTCAAACAGGAGCGCGCGGCGCGCACGCGTGAAACCCTGATCCGGTGCGCGGCGCAGATCTTCGACCGTGAGGGTTTCGCGGTGGCATCGCTCAACGGGATCAGTTCGCTGGCCGGGGTGAGCAGCGGCGCGTTGCACTTCCACTTCGCGAGCAAGGCCGCGCTGGCGGACGCCGTCGAGGCGGCGGCGCTCACCCGGCTGCTGGCCGTCACCGATCCCGGGCCGGCGCCCAGGGCGGGCAGTGTGCAGCTCCTCGTCGACGTCACCCACGGCCTCGCCGCGGCGTTGCGCACCGATGTGGTGCTGCGGGCCGGATTCGAGCTGGGCGGGGAGCCGTCCCGTGATGCGCAGTCCGATCTGCGCGCGTGCTGGCGGAGGTGGGTCGAGGACACCCTGGAGAAGGCCGATGCCGCAGGCGAGTTGAGCCCCCAGGTGGCCGCCCGGGACGTGGCGACCGCCCTGGTGGCGGCGACCGTGGGCTTCGAGGTGCTCGGCGCCCGGGACGCGGCGTGGCTCTCGGCGTCCACGGTCACCCGGTTCTGGCGGCTCCTGCTGCCGACGCTCGTGCCGGGCCCCCTCCTCGAGGGCCTCGATGCCGAGGGCACCCACACGTCGTAGGGGATGCCCTCGGCGGCGCCCTGGCCTCCCACCCCTGTGGCGGGCCAGGGCTTTCGTGTGCCGTCCTGACGCGCCAGATGGAGACCTGATGGTCTGTTCTCGCCCGCCTGGATCCACTTTCGAGGGGTTCAGGGTGGGGGAGGAGACGGTTTCGCTGCACCTTGCTGAGGATGAATGTGCAGGTCAGGAGGCTATGCAGGGATCGTTAGGTGGGTCATGAAATGAAAACGGCGCGGTCGGTTTTATATTGACAAACCGTCGGTCCTGTTTTTTACTGAGGTCGGCTCATCCACGGACAGGGGAGTACGCGTGGACATCGAAGTACTGGGCACACTGGCGGTTCGGGAGCAAGGAGTCTCCGTAACGCCGACAGCCCCCAAGCCACGGCAGGTGCTGGCGCTGCTCGCGCTCCATGCCGATCACGTCGTCCCGGTGTCGGCTCTGATCGAGGAGCTGTGGGCGGGTGCACCGCCGCGCAGCGCACGGACCACTCTGCAGACGTACGTACTACAGCTGCGGGCCCTCATCGCGAGCGCACTGGAGCAGGGCGCGGCCGCCGCGGAAGGCGCCGAGGGCGCCGCCGGCCGGCGCACCGCCAAGGACGTGCTCGTCACGCTGCCCGGCGGCTACCTGCTCAACAGCGGGGACGGCACCAGCGACGTCCGCGAGTTCGACCGGCTCGCCGGCATCGGCTACCGGGCGATGGACGCGGGCGACTTCCCGGGCGCGGCCCGGCAGTTGCGCGAGGCGCTCGCCCTGTGGTCGGGGCCCGCCTTCGCCGACGTGCACGGCGGGATCCAGTTGGACATGGAGGCCCGGCGGCTCGAGGAGACCCGGCTCTGCGCGCTCGACCAGCGCATCGAGGCCGATCTGCGGCTCGGGCGGCACCGCGAGCTGCTCGCCGAACTGACCGTGCTGGCCAGCCGGTACCGCACCCACGAGAACCTGCACGGCCAGTTCATGCTGGCCCTGCACCGCTCCGGCCGCCGAGGCGAGGCCCTCGACGTCTACCAGCGGCTGCGCGCCACCCTGGTGCGCGAACTCGGGCTGGAGCCGTCGGCCGCACTGCGCCGGTTGCAGCGCTCGATCCTGATGGCCGCCCCCGAGAGTCCGGTGGCCACGGACACGAACAACGAGCGACTCGTACGCGTGGGCTGAGATGCCCGTACGCAGTAGGAGGAATGGGCCGCGATCGGCTCGCCGGGCCGGACGCGCGCCCGGACCACGGGCCGAGGAGGCAGCGCGATGCAGGACAGGTCGGAGCGGACCCGCAGGAAGCTGGTGCACGCGGGGGCCGAGATGTTCCACCGCAACGGCTATGCGAACGCGACACTCGGCGAGATCGCCGCGTTCGCCGGAGTGACCAAGGGGGCGTTGTACTTCCACTTCGCCTCCAAAGACGAACTGGCGGAGGCGGTCCAGCTGCGAGGTTGCGAGCTGCTGTACGAGTCGGTGCGCGAGCTGCGCGCGTCCGGCCTCTCTCCGCTCCAGACACTGATCAACACGACACACTGGCTCGCGATCAACCTGTGCGAGGAGCCGGCGATCCCGGCCAGCTTCCGCATCACCAAGGAGTGCGCGGGGCTTCCCACGCTCGCCACCGACTTCTACCGGATCTGGCTCGCAGAGATCTACGAGCTGCTGCGCCAGGCCCGGGACACGGGTGAACTCCGCGCCGACGTCCACTGGGAGAGCATCGAATCGCTGGTCGCCGCGGTGGCCTGCGGGATCGAGGCGCTGGCCGGCACCGGGATGCCGTACGCCGAGTTCCAGCTCCGGGTGTCCTGGCTGTGGTCGCTGCTGATGCCCTGCCTGGTGCCCGAGGGCGCGCAGGAGGGCTTGCGCGCCGGCACCCCGGGCCTCGATCCCCTGCCCCGCGCCGTGGAAGCCCCCTTGGACCACCGGCACCGGCCGGAGTTCTCGAGCAGCACCGTGTGACGGTGTACCACCGACGGCTGTGAGGAGCCACCGATGACGAATGAACACCCTGCCGACGTACTGACGGACCTCATCGGGGTGCTCGGCGACATCCTGCGGATCAAGCCGGAGAAGATCGACCCCGAGCAGACCTTCCCGTCGCTGGGCCTCGACTCGATGCTGGTCGTGGAGTTCGTGGCCGTCGTCAACACCCGGTACGGACTGCGGGTGCGAGCGACGGACCTGTACGACTACCCGACCCCGGCGTCCTTCGCACGGGAGGTCAAGCGGGCGGCAAGCGGCACGACCACCGCCGAGCCCGCCTCCACCGCCGAGCCCGCCCTCGCCCTCGCCCCCGAACCCGCCCCCGGTCCGGCGCGGCCGCCCTCGGCGGCACCACAGATCGCGGAGGTACTGCGGGAGCAGCTCGCGGCGATCCTGTGCTGCGACGCCTGGGACATCGACACCACCACCGCGTTCAACGCGCTGGGTGTGGACTCCGTCGTGGGCGCCGAGCTGATCGCGGTCGTCAATCGCACCTTCGGTCTCCAGGAGAGGTCCGTCCTCCTCTACGAACACCCCGATCTCGCAGCCATGGCGAGCTACATCGCGGCGCGCACGGGGACATCGGTGCGGGACTTCGCCCCCGCCCTGATGCCCGAGCCGCCGCCGCCCCGCCCGGCCTACGCCTCCGCCCCGCGGTCGGGGCCGGCCGGCGGCCTCGACGTCCTGCTGGACGCGATCCGCGACGACCGGCTGACCGTGGACGAGGCACTCGTGCTGCTCTCCCGCCACAACTGAACCCGCAGTCCCGAGAAGGAGCGCGTCCCGATGGACGAGAAGGAAGTCCTGACCCGGTTCAAGAACGGCCACCTGGACCGGGCCCAGGTGGCCGCGCTGCTGACCGGAACCATCGGCTCGGGGACCGGCGCCACGGGTGGCCTCGGGTCGGTGGTCCTCCCGTGGCCGGGCGGCGGCGCCGAGCAGCCCGCGAGCGGGCCGTCCCTCGCCGCGGCGCAGCCGGACGACCGCGGCCGGGTTGGCGCGGCGCCCGCGGAGCCGATCGCCGTGGTCGGCATGGCCGGCCGCTACCCGGGCGCCCCCGACCTGGCCGCTTTCTGGCGCCGGGCCCGCACGGGACACGGCAGCGCCTCGGCACCGCCGGCCGGACGGCCCGGCCACGAGCGGGGACACTACCTGGAACGCGTACAGGACTTCGACGCGGAGTTCTTCGGGATCGACCCTCGGGAGGCCGCCCTCATCGACCCCCAGGAACGACTGTTCCTGGAGACCGCGTGGGAGGCCCTCGAGGACGCCGGCTGCACCGGCGGCCGGCTCGACGCCCTGACCGCCGCGGACGGGACGCCGCGCAGCGTCGGGGTGTTCACCGGCGCCGGCACCGGTGACTACGTGCTGCTCGCGGCCCGCACCTGGACGCCCGAGCGGCCCCGGCGGATGCCGCGGGGCGGACAGTGGAGCCTGCCCAACCGGCTCTCCGACCTGCTCGGTCTCACCGGCCCCAGCCAGTCGGTCGACACCGCCGAGTCCTCCGTGCTCGTCGCCGTCCACCTCGCCGTCGACGCCCTGCGCCGTGGTGAGTGCGCGGCCGCGCTCGTCGGTGGTGTCCAGCTGCTGCTGCACCCGTCCAGCCGGCGCCCCGGCGCGGGCGAAGGCGTCGGCGCGCTGCTGCTCAAGCCCCTGGCACGGGCCCTGGCCGACGGGGACACCGTGCACTGTGTGGTCCGCGGCAGCGCCGTCGGCCACACCGCACAGGCCCCGCCGCACGGTGCCGCCGGCCCCGGCCGCAGGCCCCGGACCGCCGGCGGGCTCGGGGGTCCCGGTCCCGCCGGCCGGAGGCGGCAGGACGTCGCGGCGGGCGGGACCGGGCAACGGGTGCTGTGTGCGGCCCTGCGTGCGGCCGGGCTGGACGCCGACGCGCTCACCGTCCGCGAGGACGCCGGGTCCGTCCGCGCGCTGGTCGGTGAGGCCGGCGCCGCGATCGGCGTCGCCGCGCTCACCCGGGTGGTGCTCCAGCTGAGCCACCGGGTCCTGGCGCCCGTTCCCGGCCGTGCCGCGGCCGAGGCCTGGGAGGCCGAGGAGGCGGCACCCCGGCGGGCATCCGTCGGGCTGCGCGGCGCCGGCGGCGTCGACGCGCAGGTGATCCTGGAGGAGTACCCCGCCGCCGGCACGGCCGACACCCTCGGCGCGGAGGTTCGGGACCGGGCCCCCGCGGCCGCGGAGCTGTTCGTGCTGTCCGCGCCCACCCCCGGCCATCTGGCGGCCACCGCCGAGCGGTTCGCCCAGCTGCTCGCCGGGCCCGGGCCGGTGCCGCCGCTGGGCGGGCTCGCCCGCGCCCTGCGCACCGGGCGGGCCGCCATGGACTGTCGGTTCGCGACCGTCGTGGGCGACACCGGCGAACTGGTCCGGGCCCTGCGGTGGTTCGTACGGGACGGAGCGCCCTGCGCCGATCTGCGGGACGGCGGCGCCGACCCGCTGGGGCTGGGCGGCGTACCCGAGACGGACGACTACCTCGCCGCGCTCTGGCAGGCAGGACACCTGCACCAGCTGCGCGGCCTGTGGCTGTCCGGGCTGGACGTCGACTGGGCGGCGCTGGAGCGGGCCCACGGGGCGGGCGCCGTCTGCGTGCCGCTGCCCGCGTCCGCGTTCCTGCGCACCCCGCTGTGGCTGGGCGGCGAGAAGGAGCAGGCATGAGCACGAGCGTGCCGCATTCCGGTCCCCCGGGGACGGGCGGGAACCGGCCGGCCCCCGTCAACCTGTGGTTCTGCCCCAACGAGGACCTGGCCCCCGGGATCGCCGCCGTCCTCGCCTCGTACTGGCTGGACGAGCACGAGCGGGAGGTGGCCGGCCGCTTCCTCTTCGAGCGTGACCGCCGGCAGTACCTCGTCGCCCACGCCCTGGTGCGCCGGGTGCTGGCGCTGGAGACCGGCATCCCCGAGTCCGAGGCGACCATCTGGCGCTCCTCGCGCGGGCGGCCGTTCCTCCAGCCGCCCGCCGGAGGCCTGCCGCGCGGCAGCGACCTGCTGGACTTCAACCTCTCGCACGCCCACCCGTACAACCTGCTGGGCGTCTCCCGGGGCTTGCGCGTCGGAGTCGACGTCGAGCGGCTCGACCGGGGCGAGCGGGGTCTGGCGACCATCGTCGAAACGTTCTGTCCCGAGGAGCAGGAGTGGATCGCCCGCGCCGCTCCCGGGCGGCCGCGGGACCGGCGAACCCTGCGGCTGTGGACGCTGAAAGAGGCGTACTCCAAGGCCCGCGGCCTCGGACTGGGCCTGCCCTTCGACTCCTTCGCGTTCGTCCTGGCCGAAGACGGGGGCGTGCGCTCCTTCCGCCCGCCCGCCGACGACGAGGCGGCGCGCTGGAGGTTCCTGGAGATCGACCCGGTGCCCGAGGCGCTGGCCGCCGTGGCGGTGGAGGTCGATCCCGCGCACCCACCGGCGGTCCACCTGCACCACGGATTCCCCTGGGGACGCGCGGCTCCGCGCCATTTGGTCCTGCCCGAACTCGCGGGAGTTTGATCCGGACGGGCAGAAAAGGCGGGACAAATGGGCTGGACAATCGGCTGGACGATTTCCGGGTGAAACGCCGTGCCGTCGGAATCCTGGTGGAGCGTTGCTCGAGGGAAGTTCTGCTCGATCCGGCCGCCACGTGAATTCGGTCAGAGTCGGGACGGATCCTCGAAGAGGGCCGGAGATCCGGTGGAGGCCTCGGACAGCAGTTTGAATCGGCGTACGAGTTCGTCCTGTTCATGTCGGAGGACATCGATACGGTTCCGCAGCCGGGCGATTTCTCCGCCCAGGGACGTCAGGGCCGACTCGGCCGAGGCGGGCGCCGGCTCGAATGCGCCGAGCCCCGGGTCCCGGAGCATGATCGCCTCCATCCGGGCCCGCAGCGCGGGCCCGGGGCCGACGCCGATCTCACCCATCAGCCGCTGGCGGGCCCGCTCGTACACGCCGAGGGCCTCGGACTGCCGACCGCACCGGTACAGGGCGAGCATCAGGAGGTCGTAGAAGCGCTCCCGCGTGGGATGGGCCGCCGTCAGCCGCTCCAACTGCCCGATGACCTCCTCGTGCCGGGAACTGCGCAGCTTCGCCTCGTAGAGCGTCTCCAGGGTGGTCAGCCGGCTCTGCTCCAGCCGCTCCGCCTCACGGGCGCAGATCTGGCCCCTCCCGCTGCCCTCCAGGGCGGGACCGCGCCACAGGTCCAGGGCCCGGTGCAGCAGTTCGGCGGCGTGCGCGGGATCGGCGACGACCGCCGCCCGGCCCTGTGCGGAGAGCCGGCTGAAGTACTGGGCGTCCGTGCGCGCGGAGCCGAGCCGCAACAGGTAGCCGAGCGGGTGCGTGGCGATCCGGGCCTGCTCGGGGCTGCCGTCGCCGGTGCTCGGCAGCAGCCGGCGCAGCCGAGCCACATGAGCGTGGAGCGCGTTGGCCGCGCGGGCGGGCGGCCGGTCTCCCCACAGTTCGTCGATGAGCCGCTCGGCGGACAGCACCTCCCCGGCCCGGACGACCAGGGCGGCGAGCAGCGCGCGCTGCTTGCCGCCGGACGGCGCGAAGCGCGCGCCCGACCGGTGGTCGAGCAGTTCGACGGGGCCCAGGACGCGGAAGTCCAGTGCGTCGCTCTCCGGTGCTTCCCACTCCATGGTGACTCCCCCCAGCGATCCGGTGGGAATCGCGGAAAGCCCTGCAGAACCGGGCGTCGAATTACAGGTCGGACATCATTGCCGCGAGAAAAGTAGCAGTTCGGATGATTCGGGAGAACGCCTCCCGTGGAGAGGTGCTCGACAGACGCTCGAGAGATCGGGGTCATTGTCCTGGATCCCGCTACCGTTCCTCAGTCGAAGGCTTGAAATCGATGGGAACTCGACGACGTGCGGAGGAAACCGTGAAGATTCAGGTTCTGGGTCCGTTGAGTGCCGAAGTCAACGGGGGCTCGATTGTTCCGACGGCCGGCAAGCCACGCCAGATCTTGGCGTTGCTCGCGCTCTACCCGGGGCGGGTGATGCCCGTGCCTACCCTGATGGAGGAAGTCTGGGGCACGGACCTGCCACAGAGCGCGCTCACCACCTTGCAGACCTACATATTGCAGCTGCGTAGAAGGCTCGGCACCGCCATGGGGCCGGGCGATCCGGGAGGGGCCAAGGAGGTCCTGGCCACGCGACACGGAGGCTATCTGCTCCAGATCCCTCCGGAGAGCGTGGACGTCCACGAGTACGACGGGCTCGTCGCCGACGGGCAGAGCGCGTTCGAGGAGGGTGACGACGAACGGGCGGCCGCCAAGCTGCGCCGGGCGCTCGCGCTCTGGCAGGGCCCGGCGCTGGTCGACGTACGTGTGGGACCGATCCTCGAGATCGAGGTCATGCGGCTCGAGGAGAGCCGACTGGTGACCGTCGAGCGGCGCATCGACGTCGACCTGCGCCTGGGGCGGCACACCGAACTCATCGCGGAACTCACCGAGCTGATCGCTCGGCACCCGCAGCACGAGGGGCTCCACTCGCAGGCGATGGTGGCGCTGTACCGCAGCGGCCGCCAGGCCACGGCGCTCGACGTCTACCGACGGCTGCGGCTGCGGCTCATCGAGGATCTCGGTGTGGAGCCCTCGCCACAGCTCCAGCGTCTCCACCAGGCGATGCTGACGGTCGATCCGGCACTGGACGTGGTGGCGAGCCCGCGACGGGGCTCCACGTTCGATCTCTACGCGGCCTGACATGTCGCTCGACCCCGCGGACCGTGGCCGTCGGCCACGGTCCGCGGTGGCACGACCCGCCCTCCGGGTGCGCTCGAGCGGACTTCGAGCCGGGACGGTGAGGGTGGAGTGGTTGCGGCGGGCGAGGAAGGACAGGGCATGGCACGGGAACAGGGCGTGCGGCTGGTGTGCTTCGCGCATGCCGGAGCCGGTACCTCGGCCTTCCACCGCTGGAACGAACTGATCGGCCCCGGCGCCACACCCGAACCTCGGCTGCTGCCCGGGCGTGACGGGCGGCGCCGCGAGACCGCCGTGACCACCCGCGAAGCGCTTCTCGACGACCTGGCCGGGCTGCTCGAGGAGCAGCCGGACACCCCGGACACCCCGGACACCCCGGACACCCCGTACGTCCTGTACGGGCACAGCCTCGGCGCACTGGTCGCCTACACGCTCACCCGCGCGCTGCACGCGAAGGGACTGCCGCTGCCCGCGCTGCTGGCCGTCGGCGGTTGCCCGCCGCCCGACGCACCCGGGGGACTCGCCTCGGCGGCCGACGCCCCCGACGACGAACTCCTCGGCATCCTCGAGAGCTTCGACGCGGTACCGCCCGACACCGATCCCGGCGTGTTCCACCGCTTCGTCTTCCCCGTGCTGCGCGAGGACCTGCGCCTGGCCGCCCACCTGCGGGCCGCCGCGCTGGACCCGTCCACCGGCGGGCCGGTACCCGTACCCCTGCTGGCCGTCTCCGGCAGCGAGGACCCGGTCGGACCCGCCGCCCTGCTGGAGGGCTGGCGCGGCTGGACCACCGAGCGGTTCGTCTCGCGCACCGTGCCCGGCGGACACTTCTTCGTACGCGACGGCGAACTGCCGCGGTTGCTCGGGCGGGCCTGCCGGATCGTGGGGCGGGCCGGTCGGTGAGACGGGTGGTCATCACCGGTATCGGCGTGGTCGCCCCGGGCGGCGGCGGTACCCGGGGCTTCTGGTCGCTGCTGACCTCCGGATACTCCGCCACCCGCGCCGTCACCTCCTTCGACGCCCGGCCGATGCGTTCGCGCGTCGCAGCCGAGATCGACTTCGACCCCGGCGAGCACGGGCTGAGTGCCCGGCAGGGCGCGGAGCTCGCCCGTGTCGCCCAGTTCGCGCTGGTCGGAGCCCGAGAGGCGCTCGCCGACAGCGGGGCGGCGCCGTCCCTCGATCCGCTGCGCACGGGGGTCGCGCTCGGCAGCGCGCTCGGCTGCGCCGCCGAACTCAGCCTCGAGTACGCCGTGGCCAGCCACGTCGGCGCCCGCTGGCTCGTCGACCACACCCGTGCCGTGCCCCAGCTGTACGACTACTTCGTGCCCGGTTCGCTGGCCGCCGAGGTCGCCCGGGACGCCGGCGCGCAGGGTCCGGTCTCGCTCGTCGCCGGCGGCTGTACGGCCGGCCTCGACGCCGTCGGCCACGGCGCCGACCTGATCCGGGAAGGCAGTGCCGACGTCGTGCTCGCCGGGGCCGCCGAGGCCCCGATCTCGCCGGTCACCATGGCCTGCTGCGACACCATCCGGGTCACCTCGCGGCGCAACGCCGAGCCGCGGAGCGCTGCGAGGCCCTTCGACCGGACCCGCGACGGGTTCGTCCTCGGAGAGGGCGCGGCCGTACTGGTCCTGGAGGAGGCGGAGCGCGCCCGCCGCCGCGGCGCCCGCGTCTACGCGGAGGTCGCCGGGTACGCGAGCCGGTCCGGCGCCGCGCACATGACCGGGTTGAGCCAGGACGGGGCGGATCTGGCCGAGGCCATCGGCGCCGCGCTCGACGAGGCCCGGCTGGACCCGTCGGCCGTGGAGAGCGTCAGCGCGCACGGCTCCGGCACCTGGCAGAGCGACCTGCACGAGACCGCCGCCATCAAGCGGGCGCTGGGCCGGCACGCCTACCGCGTACCCGTCAGCGCGATCACCTCGATGACCGGGTACCCGCTGGGTGCGGTCGGCGCGTTCCAGGCCGCCGCCGGGGCCCTGACGATCGAGCACGCGACCGTGCCGCCCACGGCGCACCTGCGGGTGCCGGACCCGGAGTGCGACCTCGACTACGTCCCCGGCACCGCCAGGGAGCAGCACACGAGTTCGGTGCTTGCGCTGGGCAGCGGATTCGGCGGGTTGCAGAGCGCTCTGGTCCTGACCCGGCCGGAGCCCGACCGACCGGCGTGACCGACCGACCTGACCGACCGACCGGCGTGACCGGCCTTTCCGCCGCCGATCCCGGGGCGCTTCTCGAGCACCCTTCGAACTCGCTTCAAGTGTCCGTGCGCACGGTGAGAGGCGACCACAGCCGCCGAGGCCCCGTGGAGAGCCGCCCCCGTCCGCCCCGCCCGACCAGTGAGGACAGAGCCGTGCCGCGTTTCACGTATCCCGAACTCCCGCTGGACGCCCTGCTGCGCCGCGCCGCCGTCCGCGACCCGGGCGGCTGCGCCATCCGCACCGCCTCCGGCTCGGTCACGTTCGCCGCGCTGGACGACCGGGCCGACCGGTACGCGGCCTACCTGGAGGACCGGCTCGGCCGCCGAGGCGCCCGTGTCGGCGTCGCGAACGTGCTGGACGCGGACTTCGCCGCCGCCTACTACGGCACCGTCCGCAGCGGCAACACGGTCGTCCTCGTCAACCCGCTGATCAAGGAGACGGGCCTGGTCCACGTGTGCGCCACGGCCGAGGTCGAGGTGGCCCTGGTGCCGAGGGGAACGGCCGAACTGCTCGTCAAGGCGCGCGAGCAGCTGCCCGCCCTCGCCGAGATCGTCGTGACGGACGCGCCCGACGGGGTCGTTCCCGCGGACACCGTGCCGCTGGCCGCCGCCCTGGCCCGGGTACCGGTCGCCGAGGACGGTCCCGCCGGCCTGGGCACCGCCGACCTGGACGCCGACGCCTGCATCCAGTTCACGACGGGTACGACGGGGCTGCCTCGCGGGGTCCGGCTCAGCCACCGCAACCTGGTGGCCAACGCCGCTCAGATCGCTCGCGCGCACGGCCTCGGCAGCGACAGCGTGACCCTGAACCACCTGCCGCTCTACCACGTCATGCACCTCAACTCGGCCGTGTACGCGGGCGCCCGCCAGGTGCTGTGCACCGACCCGGCCCCGCCGGCCGCGCTCGGGCTGGCCGCGAGCAACCGGGCCACGCACTTCTACGGGCTTCCGGCCCGACTGCACCAGCTCGCGGCCGCCGTCCGCGCCGGTGAGGAGCAGGGCACCGGCCGGCTCGTACCGCCCGCCGGGCTGAACCTGACGGCCGTCCTGTCCGGCGGCACCGCGCTGGCTCCCGCCGCCACCCGGCAGCTGCAGGACTGGCTCGGCGTCCCCGTCGTCCAGGGCTACGGGATGGCCGAACTCTCCCCGCTGGCCCACAGCCAGGATCCTGAGCACCCACTGACCGGCTCGGTCGGCACCCCCGTGGCGGGCACCGAGTGCCGGATCGTCGACATCGCCTCCCGGGCACCGGTCGACGCGTTCAGCACCGGCGAGGTCCAGATCCGCGGGCCGCAGGTGATGACGGGATACCTCGGCGACGACGGCCCGGGAGCGGTGGACGCCGAGGGGTGGTTCTCCACCGGGGACGTCGGCTACGTCACCTCGGACGGCGTCCTGTTCCTGGTGGACCGGCTCGGCGACCTCTTCAAGTACGACAACGAACTCGTCTCCCCGACCGCCGTCGAGCGGATCGTCGCCGACGACCCCCGCGTCGCCGACTGCGTCGTCGTGGGATGGCCCGACCCCGTCCACGGGGCGGTGGTGTGGGCCGGGATCGTGCTGCGCGAAGCGACCGCCCCCGGGCTGCTCGACGTACTCGACTCGATCGTGGCGCGGGCCAACGCACGGCTCGCGCCGTTCGAGCAGATCCGCCGGGTCGAGGTCATCGACTCCGTGCCCCGCACCCCTGTCGGCAAGCCGGAGCGCCGCGGCCTGCGCCGCGACGTCCGCGCCCGTGCGGCCGCCGAGGGCGCCCGCCCGACCAGCCCCCTCCCTCCCACCCCACCCGACCCGCGATCCGAGGAGCGAGCACCGTGGTGACCTCTGCCGACCCGCCGACCGTGCACGGCGACATCATCGGCGACATCGACGAGGCCCGTGTCCTGGTCGTCGGCGCCGGGCCGGTGGGTCTGACGGCCGCCTACGAGCTGGCCCGCCGGGGCATGCGGGTGCGGCTGATCGACGGAGCCGAGGGACCCGCGCGCACCAGCCGTGCGGTGGCCGTCCACCCGCGCACCCTGGAGACCTTCGACCAGATGGGCGTCGCGGCCCCGGTGATCGAGGCCGGACGCCACAACCGCGCGTTCACGATGTTCGCGCGGGGGCGCAGGTTGGTGCGGCTGGAGGCCGACTACGCCTCCATGCCCACCCGTTACCCGTACACGGTGATCATCGAGCAGACCCGCACCGAGGCGATCCTGCGCGAGGCCGTGGCCCGCCTCGGCGTCCGCGTCGAATGGGGGGTCCGGCTCACGGGCCTCGAACAGGACCGCACCGGCGTCCGGGCCCGGCTGGAGCGGGCCGACGGCACTCGCGAGGAGTACGAAGTCCCCTGGCTGGTCGGCTGCGACGGCGGCCACAGCACGGTCCGCAAGCAGCTGGGGCTGCCGCTGATCGGCGAGTCGAGCGAGACCTGGGAGCTGGCCGACGCCCACCTGACCACCGGCGTCCCCCAGGACAGCATCTACTGGGTGCACACGGGCCGGCAGGCGCTGATGATGGTGCCGTACAGCCGCGAGGGGTACTGGCGGCTGTTGGACACCGCGCCCGGCGGCGACGCCGAGGGCAGCGCCGCGAGCCGCTTCGGCGCCAAACTGGGCGCCGGGCTCGGGCAGCCCGTGCGGGTGGGTGAGCCGCAGTGGTCCTCCGTCTTCACCTTCCAGCAGCGCATGGTGCCGCGGATGCACGAGGGCCGCTGCTTCGTGGCCGGCGACGCGGCACACGTGCACAGCCCCGCCTCCGGGCAGGGCATGAACACCGGTGTGCAGGAGGCCTACAACCTGGCGTGGAAGCTCGCCCAGGTCGCGCAGGGCCGGGCCGGGCGCGCACTGCTCTCCACGTACGGCGAGGAGCGCGTGCCGGTCGGCGAGGCGTTGCTCGACAGTACGCGGACGGCCACGTTCCTGGTCCAGTTCAAGAACGTCATGGCCGGGCTGATGCTGCCGGTCGTCTTCGGTGTCGTACGCCGGGTTCCGCCGCTGCGCCGGGCGATCCAGCGCAAGGTGCTCGGCGGCATCTCCGGGCTGCGCCTGGCCTATCCGGAGAGCTCCTTGACCACCTCGGACCCCGGCACCGTGGCCCCCGCGGGCGGCCGGGCCGCCGCCGCGGCCGCCCACCGCCCCGGCGACCCGGGCACCGACGGGCTCCGGGCGGAGCTGCGCGACACCCGCTGGTCGCTGCTGTACGCGCAGGGCGGTCCCGCCACAGCCCGTACGACGGCGGCCGACGCCGCCACCGCGTACGCCTCGTGGCTCTCGGTCCGGACGGTCGGCGCCGAGCCCGGTGAGTGCCCCGGACCGCTGGCCGACCCGGACGGACAGCTGCGCCGGGCCCTGGGTCTGGCGCCCGGCGGCTGGGTGCTGATCCGGCCCGACGGCTACTACGCCGCCGGCGGCGCCTCGCTGACCGGTGAGACGCTGCGGCGGGCGTTGTCCCCGTTGGGACCGGAAGCCGCGTCGGGCGGGTGCGAAGCTCCGCGCGCGGCGCAGCCGGTGGTCGCCGGTTCCCGCCGACTGCGCTGACGGGCGTCGGGCGGAACACCGGAGGACGCCGGACGGAACACCGGAGGACGCCGCACGACGCCGCAGGACGCCGGAGGAACCAGGGCGAAGGCCCGGGGTCCTCCGCCGCGGTCGGACCGCGGGGTCAGGCAGCGGTGCCGGCGGAGACGACCATCCGCGCGGACACCGTGCGCAGGACCGCTTCCTGATGGTGGCTCAGGTAGAAGTGGCCACCGCTGAAGACCTCCGAGTGGAAGGCGCCCGTGGTGTGGGCTTCCCAGGCCAGCGCCTCGTCGATGGTGACCTTGGGGTCGCTGTCGCCGGTCAGCGCCGTGACCGGGCAGCCGACGCTCGCGCCGGGCCGGTGGACGTACGTCTCCACTGCCCGGTAGTCCCCGCGGATCGTCGGTAGCAGGCTCGCCCGCATCTCCGGATCGTCCAGCAACTCGGAGCCCACCGCGTTGTGGGACTTGATCTCGGCGAGCAGCTCGGCGTCACCGGCCAGGTGCCAGCGCTCGTCGCGGCTGACCGACGGAGCCCGGCGCCCCGAGACGAACAGCTCCACGGGCCCGTGGCCCTGTGCCTCCAGACGCTGCGCGACCTCGAAGCCGGTCAGGGCGCCCATGCTGTGGCCGAAGATGGCGAGCGGCTTGTCGCGGTACGCCCCCAGCGCCTCGGTGATCCGGTCGGCGAGCGTGGCGATGTCCTGGATCAGCGGCTCCTTGCGCCGGTCCTGGCGGCCGGGGTACTGCACGGCCAGCACCTCCACCGAGGGCGACAGGGCCTTGGCGACGGAGAAGTAGAAGCTGGCCGAGCCGCCGGCGTGCGGCAGGCAGAGCAGGCGTACCGCCGCGTCGGGGGCCCCACCGAAATTCCTGAACCAGTCAGCAGCACCGCTGTTCCCGATCATGACTTCTCCGCTCGCCGCTCGTGTTGACCGGTCCCAGGGTGCCGGGCGGGGCGGCTCGGCGAAACCCCGGAGCGGGGGCGGCGGACGCCGTCTCGAAAGGACGTCGACCGGGCCTCCGCCGCGTCTCCAGCGGCACCCCACGATCCGCGCGAACCGGTCGACCCCCGTCCGGGCCGCGCGACTGCGCGCGCCGCTCGGCACACCGCATCGGGCCCGGGCCCGGCCCCGACACCGAGCCCTCGAGAAGGCCTCGAGAGATCGAGAGGTCTTCAAGCGGTCCTCCGGCGGATCCCGGCAATGTCGAGAGCAAGGGCGAGAGAGGTAGAGCCGATGACGGGTGAGCGACTGCATCGCACGACGTACGCGGTGGACGTGGCGGCGCCGGCCGGGGTGGTCTACGGACTGATCGCGGACACCACGCAGTGGCCGCTGTTCGTACCGCCGAGCATTCACGTCGAACGGCTGGACTTCGACGGGACCCGGGACCGGTTCCAGATGTGGGTCACCGCCAACGGGACGGTCAAGTCCTGGCTGTCGCACCGCATCCTGGACGCCCGGGCCCGCCGCATCGACTTCCACCACGAAGTGCCGGCCGGTCCGTCCACCTCACTGGGCGGCCGCTGGACGGTCGAGCCGATGGGCGCCGAGAGCTCCCGGTTGACCTTGGACCACGAGTTCACCGTGGCCGAGGACCGGCCCGAGGACGCCACCTGGGTCGAGCGGGCCACGGACAGCAACAGCCGGACCGAACTGGAGCGGCTGAAGGAGTGCGCCGAGCGCTGGACCAGGCTGGACGCCCTGACGCTGTCCTTCGAGGAGTCCGTACGGCTCAAGGGCCCGGCCGAGCTCGTCTACGACTTCCTGTACGGCATCGCCGACTGGCCCGGAAGGGTCCCGCACGTCCTGCGCGCCGACGTCGCCGAGGAGCGGTCCGGCATCCAGGTCGTCCGCATGGACACGGTGTCCGACAACGGTCCGGCGCAGAGCACGGAAGCGGTCCGGGTGTGCTTCCCGCACGCCCTGCGGATCGTCCACAAGCAGACCGCGACGCCGCTCCTGCTGGAGGCGCACACCGGGGAATGGTCGGTGATCCCCGACACGACGGGCGTCACGGCCGTCGCCCAGCACAGCGTCCTGCTGCGGGAGGAAGCCATCGAGCCGGTCCTCGGCAGGGGCACGAGCATCGCCGAGGCCCGTACGCACGTACGGGAACTGCTCGGCGCGCAGAGCCGCACCGTTCTGAACCTTGCCAAGCGGCACGCCGAATCCGCCATTCGAACCCTGTGAACCGGGAGTTGATCGAAACCGTCATGACCACCTCCCCGCACGCCCTCGACGCCGCCCTCGCCACGCCCGCCACGCCCGCCACGCCCGCCACCGCCTCCGCGGCCCACGAGGCGGCGGTGCTGCGCCGCGCGGCGCGGCTGGAGGCGCTCCTGGGCGACCCACAGAACCCCGCCAACCCGCACGGGATCGCAGCCCTGTGCGCCGCCGACTCCCGCGGTGAACCGCCCGCCGAGACCGAACGGCTGCTGACCGCGACCGGACTCGCCGCCGAGTTCGTCCCCGCCGAGTTCGGCGGCCGCCTCACCCGCGCCGACCTGCTGGCCAAGGTGCTGCGCCCGGTGTTCCGCCGCGACCTGGCCTTGGGATTCGGCTTCGGCATCACCTCGCTCTTCGCGAGCGCCGCCGTCTGGGCCGCGGGCAGTCCGCGCCAGCGGGAGCGGACCGCCCGGCTGATGCTCGACGGCGGCCGGGCCTCGATCGTCCACCACGAGGTCGCCCACGCGAATGCCATCCTGCGGGACGAGCTCGTCGCCACCCCGCGGCCGGCCGGCGGCTACACGCTCGACGGCCGCAAGCACGTGATCATGAACGCGGAGCGGGCGGACGCGTACGTCGTCTACGCGCGTACCTCGCCCGAACGCGGTCCGCGCAGCCACTCCGTCCTGCTCCTGGACCCCGAGGCGCTGCCCGCCGAAGGCGTCCGCAAGCTGCCCAGGATCCCCACCCCCGGCATGCGGGGCGGGCTCTTCTCCGGCCTCGAGTTCACACACTGCCCGGTCCCGGAGGACGCCCTCGTCGGCCGCCCCGGCGAGGGCGTGACCCTGGCCCTGCGCACCTTCCAGGTCAACCGCTGCCTCATTCCGGGCGTGGCCGTCGCGGCGGCCGACACCGTGCTGCGCTCGGCCGTGCACGCCGTGTCCACCCGGCGCGACGGGCCCGTGGCCCGGCGCTGGCACAAACCGCTCGCCGGGGTCTTCGCCGACATCCTGGCCTGCGACAGCATGGCCACCGTCGCGCTGCGCTCGCTCAGCCTGCTGCCCGAGCGCGCCCACATCCTGGCCGCGGCGGTCAAGTACGTGGTGCCGGACCTGCTGCGCGAGGGCCTGGAGGAACTGTCCACCGTCCTCGGCGCCCAAGGCTACGAACACGGCAGCCCCCAGTACGGATCCCTCGACAAGCTCGTGCGCGACCTGCCGGTCGCGGGCCTCGGCCATGCCGGCAACGCCGCCTGCCATGCCGTCCTCGTCCCTCAGCTACGCACCCTCGCCGAACGCTCCTGGTTCCGTGCCGAGGAGCCGCCGCCCGAGCTCTTCCGCAGCGGGGCGACCCTGCCCGCGCTCGACTACCGGTTGCTGGGCATCGCCCGCGGCGACGACTTCCTGTCCGCCTCGCTCATCGGCTCGGCGGCGCGCCTGGCCGCCGCCCGTGGCGTCGGCGGCCAGATGGCCCTGCTCGGCGAACTGGCCGAGGCCTTCGTCGACGAACTGCGGGCGCTGCGCGCCCGGTGCGCGATCCTGCCCACCGACCGGGCCGCGCTCACGGATCCCGCCGTCGTGATCCTCAGCGACCGGTACGCCCTGACCCAGGCGGCGGCCGCCGTGCTCGGCGTCTGGGAGGGGCAGGACGGCGCCGACGCCTTCCTCGCCGACCCGGCCTGGGCGGTCCTCGCACTGTCCCGGCTCGCCGGACGGCTGGGCATCGCCGTACCCGAACTTCCCGACGGCGTGCGCCTGCAGGTGCTGGACGAACTCGTCCGCCGGTACCGCGCGGGCCTCAGCTGCGATCTCGACGGCAGCGAACTCACCCGATGACCGACGAAACCGCCGCCACGGCGCTGTCCGCGCGCGCCCGGAGAGGGGCCCCGCCCATGCCGTACGCGTCCACTCCGAGCGCGCGGACCATTGCGCCGCCGCTCCACGTCTCCGGCCCCGGCGGGCCGTGGGAGAAGGTGCGCGCCGACCTCCGACGTGAGGGTGCCGCCGTCGTGTTCGCCACCTGGGGCGAATGGCTGACCGCGGCTCTCGCGGACGCGGAGCTGCGCCCGCTGCTCGGCCGTGACTGGCAGCGTTACCGGCGTACGGAGGACGCGGCGACGCGCTACCGCTTCGTCACCTCCCGCATGATCGTGAAGTACACGGCCGCCGCAGCCTTGAGGACGGAACCGGCCGCACTCGACCTCGCGTACAAAATCGGTGGAAGGCCGTACATCCGCGGATTCGACCAGATCGACGTCAGCCTGAGCCACACCGAGGACCTGATCGTGGTCGGCGTCAGCCGCACCGGACGGATCGGCGTCGACACGGAAGCCGCCGGCCGCAGGATGTCCTTCGAGCTGCTCCACCAGCAGGTGTGCACCCCCACCGAACACGCCGAGCTCACGCGGATGGCAGGCGAGCGCCAGGCTTCCGAACTGCTGCGGCTGTGGACCCTGAAAGAGGCCTACACCAAGGCGCTGGGGCAGGGACTGCGGCTCGGCTTCACCGAATTCGGCTTCGGTCTGGAGAGCGGCGGACTGCTCGCCCCCGACGGCTCCCCGGCCTCCCGGGGCGAATGGGCCTTCGCGACGTACCCGGTCCTCGGCGGTGCCTACCTCGTGAGCACGGCCTGCCACGACACCGGCCTGGACGCGTCCCGCGACACCGCCGTCCACACCATGCTCGACGAGGGCTTCATGAGCGCGGTCGAGGAAGACCTGGCCACGCCATGACGTCGACGAGCCGCTCGTGTCAGCGCCGTGTCAGCGCCATGTGGCCGCCGCTCGCATGCTCGTTCACCTTTCGATGCCCACACGCAGCCGCCCTAGGAGGGAGCAGATGGCCGTGCCCGTGACGGTGATCGTCACTCCCGGCCCGCCGCCCTCGCTCGACCTCCACGGCCCGCTCACCCCCCGGGCCCTGGAGGAGGCGCTCGCGGCGCTGCCGCCGTGCACCCCGACGCTGCGGCGGCACACCGATACCCATCACACGCTCCAGCTGCCCCCGCCGCCGTACCCCGCCGGCACCCTCGCGGACCTGCTGGCCGGATCGCCGTCCGAGAACGCCGCGTACCCGGCGTCCTCCCGCCCGTCGGTCGGAGCCGGCGGCGCCGCCGTGCCCGAGGCCGTGGATGCCGCGGCCGGCGGGCCCGGTGCCGCGCCGGCGCAGGGCCCGGTCCTCGACCCTCGCCGTGCCGCTGCCGCCGAACAGCGGCCGGCGGGGCAGACCTCCGGAGCGGTTCGGTCCGTGCCCATCGCCTCCGCGGTCCCCGTGCCCGCCGCGCCGCTCCAGCGGGATGTCCTGCTCGACGCGTTGGCTCGCCCGGGCACCGGGCTGCACATCGGCCAGCTGCACTGGCGGTGGCACGGGCCCCTGGACACGGAGCGGTTCACCGAGGCCTGGCAGTCCCTCGCGGACCGTGAGGCGGTGCTGCGCGCCGCCCTCGCCCCGCCCGTCCGCGACACCGGCCCACGGATCGTCGTCCATGCGCACGCCGCCCCGGAGATCCGCCGCCACGGGCACAGCGCCGTCGACTGGTACGCACTGCTGACCGCCGAACGCGCCCGCCCGTTCGACCTGCTCCACCCCGGACCGCTGCGCATCGCCCTGCTGGACGAGCCCCCGGTCGGCGACGGCGCCCCCGCCTCCACCCGGGTCCTGATCACCTACCACCAGGCCCTGCTCGACCGCCGCAGCATCCGCATCCTGCTGGCCGCCTTCTACCGGGCCTACCTCGCCGACGGCCGGATGCCCGGCGGGCAGCGCCGGCCCGACGTACGCGACCACCTGCACTGGCTGTCCGCCCAGGACCTGGGGCCCGCCCGCGCGTTCTGGTCCGGGGCCGCGCCCCCGCCCGGCGCGGCGACGCTACCGGCCCGGCCGGTGGCCCGTACCACCGGCGGGCTCGGCCACGGCCGGACCCGGCGGGTCCTCACCCCCCTCGAGGCGGCCCGGCTGCGCGGCTGGGCCGCTCTGTGGGGCGCCACCGAGAGCACCGCGCTGCACGCCGCCTGGGCGCTCCAGCTCTACCGGGCGGCCGCCGACCTCGAGGCGACCCCGCACTCCGTCGCCTTCGCCGTCACCCTCTCGGGCCGCGGCATCCTCCTCGAGGGCGTGGAGGGCCTCCCGGCCCCGCTGCGCAACCCGCTGCCCGTGCACCTCGTCGTCGACCCGGCCGCTACCGTGCCCCGGCTGCTGGCCGAGCTGACCGGGCAGGCACTGGACGCCGCGGCCTACGAGTGGGTCTCCGCCGGGCAGATCCTCGCCTGGTCGGACAGTTCCCCGACCGTGCGCCGGGTCACCGAATCCCTCATCGTGTTCGAGCCCCCGGCCGACGCGGGCGGCAACCGGCCCGCTTCCCCCGCGCACCGCGAGAACGCGCACCGCGATGATCTCGCCGTCGAGGGCGTACGGGTGGACCCGCCCGAGGCCGTCAGCCCGCTCACCGACCTGCCCTTCACCCTCACCGCCCACCACGAGCCGGACGGCTCCCTGGTGCTGACCGCCGTACACGACCGCACCCGGCTCCCCGACGAGGCGGCTGAGCAGATCCTGTCGCAGACCGCCGGGCTGCTGCGCGAACTCCCTTGTGTCGCCGACGTGTCCACGACCGTGGCGGAGGCGCTCGACCTGCTGTCCGGAGCCCGGGTGCCCCCGGTCGCCATCCGCCCGTCCGGCACGCTGCGCCTGCTGCGCGAGGGCGGCCACCCGGGCGCCGGAACGATCTGCCTGGTCCCGCCGGCCGGTGCGCCCAAGGACTGCTACGACGAGGTCGCCGAGCTGCACCCCGGCCCGGAGGCGCTGGCCACGCTGACCGCGCCGGCCGACGCGGCCGACTTCCTGACCGCCCTCTGCCCGGTGCTCGCGACGGGGGAGGCCCTCGTACTGGGCGGCTTCTCCGGAGCGGGCGCCCTCGCCTGCGAGATCGCCGAACGGATCGCCGCACACGGCTGGTACCCGCCGTTCGTCGCGGTCGCCGGCTCCGCCGACGGCCGCACGGATTCCGCCCGCGCCCTCAGCCGGGCGCTCACCTCCGCGACCGCCAGGCCCGGATGAGCCGCTGACCCGCTCCTTCGACCTGTTCGTCCTGTCGCCCGCCGGCTCCCACAAGCGGCCTTCCGCTGCCGCTCTGCCATGCGCCGAGCGGCTTCTACCAACCTGGAGCACCATGTCACGCCGCCTCTTCACCTCCGAGTCCGTCACCGAAGGCCACCCCGACAAGATCGCCGATCAGATCAGCGACACGATCCTCGACGCACTGCTCACCGAGGACCCGACCTCGCGCGTCGCCGTCGAAACCCTCATCACCACCGGCCTCGTCCACATCGCCGGTGAGGTGACGACGAAGGCCTACGCGCCCATCGCGCAGCTCGTCCGCGACAAGATCCTCGAAATCGGCTACGACTCCTCCACCAAGGGCTTCGACGGGGCCTCCTGCGGCGTCTCCATCTCCATCGGCGCGCAGTCCCCGGACATCGCGCAGGGCGTCGACACCGCCTACGAGAAGCGGGTCGAGGGCGACGAGGACGAGCTCGACAAGCAGGGCGCCGGCGACCAGGGCCTGATGTTCGGCTACGCCTGCGACGAGACCCCCGAGCTCATGCCGCTGCCGATCCACATCGCGCACCGGCTCTCGCGCCGCCTGTCCGAGGTCCGCAAGAACGGGACCATCCCGTACCTGCGCCCCGACGGCAAGACCCAGGTCACCATCGAGTACGACGGCGACAAGGCCGTGCGCCTCGACACCGTCGTGGTCTCCTCGCAGCACGCCTCCGACATCGACCTCGAAGGCCTGCTCGCGCCCGACATCCGTGAGCACGTCGTCGAATACGTCCTGGCCCGGCTGGCCGAGGACGGCATCAAGCTGGACGTCGAGGGTTACCGCCTGCTGGTGAACCCGACCGGCCGTTTCGAGATCGGCGGCCCGATGGGCGACGCCGGCCTCACCGGCCGCAAGATCATCATCGACACGTACGGCGGCATGGCCCGCCACGGTGGCGGCGCCTTCTCCGGCAAGGACCCGTCGAAGGTCGACCGCTCCGCCGCCTACGCGATGCGCTGGGTCGCCAAGAACGTGGTCGCCGCCGGTCTCGCCTCGCGTTGCGAGGTCCAGGTCGCGTACGCCATCGGCAAGGCCGAGCCCGTCGGCCTCTTCGTCGAGACCTTCGGCACCCACACCGTGGCCATCGAGCTCATCGAGAGCGCCATCGGCGAGGTCTTCGACCTCCGCCCGGCCGCGATCATCCGCGACCTCGACCTGCTGCGCCCGATCTACGCCCGGACCGCCGCCTACGGCCACTTCGGCCGCGAGCTGCCGGACTTCACCTGGGAGCGCACCGACCGCGCCGAGCAGCTGAAGGCCGCCGTCGCCCGCTGACCTCCGTACCCCCGTACGACCGCCCCCACGCCGCCCCCGCCGACCACGGGACCCCGGCCCACACCGTCCCGATCAGGAGACCACGTGCGTATCGCGGTGACCGGATCCATTGCCACGGATCACCTCATGGCCTTCCCGGGCCGGTTTGTCGACCAGCTGCTCCCGGACCAGCTGGAACACCTCTCGCTGTCCTTCCTCGTGGACTCGCTCGAAGTGCGGCGGGGCGGGGTGGCGGCCAACATCGCCTACGGGCTCGGCGGACTGGGCCTGGCCCCCGTCCTCGTCGGGGCGGTGGGCGCGGACTTCCACGAGTACGAGGTCTGGCTCAAGGATCACGGGGTCGACACCAGCGCGGTGCACGTCTCCGACACCCGCCAGACCGCGCGCTTCATGTGCATGACCGACGAGGACGCCAACCAGATCGCCTCCTTCTACGCGGGCGCCATGGCGGAGGCGGTCGAGATCGACCTGAGCAGGCTCACCGGCCCGGGCGACTCTCCCGTCGACCTGGTGCTGGTGTCGCCCAACGACCCGGCCGCGATGGTCCGCCACACCCGCCAGTGCCGGACGCTGGGCATCGAGTTCGCCGCCGATCCTTCCCAGCAGCTCGCCCGCCTCGACGGCGACGAAGTGCGGGAGCTGGTGACGGGCGCGCGCTGGCTGTTCACCAACGCCTACGAGTCCGCGCTGCTGCGCGAGCGCACGGGCTGGGATGAGCCGGACATCCTCGACCGGGTCGGCACCTGGGTGACCACTCTGGGCGCCGACGGCGTCCGGATCGAGCGCAAGGGCGAGCCCGCACTCACCGTGCCGGCCGTCCCCGGAGTCCGCACAGAGGACCCGACGGGCGTCGGCGACGCCTTCCGGTCCGGCTTCCTCGCCGCCGTCAGCCGGCAGCTCCCGCTGGAGACCGCCGCTCAGCTGGGCTGCGCGGTGGCGGCCCTCGCCCTTCGGACGGTGGGCCCGCAGGACTACGAGGTCGACGGCGCCGGGCTGCTGGAGACGATCGCCGCGGTGTACGGGCCCGAACCGGCCCGCCTGCTGGGCCCGGCGCTGGAGAAGCTGACATGAGCCGAACCCGGGCCGATGCCCTTCGGGAGGCGCTCGCGACCCGTGTGGTCGTCGCGGACGGTGCCATGGGGACGATGCTCCAGGCGCAGGATCCCAGCTTGGAGGACTTCCAGCAGCTGGAGGGCTGCAACGAGGTTCTGAACGTCACCCGGCCGGACATCGTGCGTTCCGTCCACGAGGCGTACTT
>NZ_JBICYT010000044.1:0-56317 GCF_043201215.1 Streptomyces sp. NPDC048331
CGCTACGACAAGACCGCCACCGCCTACCAGGCAGCCCTCCACCTCGCGGCCATCCACATCTGGGCCGCGAGGTGATCGCTAAGAAACGGCCTAGGTCGACCTCTTTCGGATCTTGTCGGATGAGCCCAGGTCGTCCGGTGCGGTGCCTCTCCCCCGGCCACCGCCGGGAGGGGTCCCCGGGCGGAGGGGCGCCCGCGTACCGGACGTACCCGGGTGCCCCGACAACCTGGGGTCCCCCCGGACGGAGTCCGGGGGGATGAGGTGCCGGGCGGGCCGGGCCCGGTGTGGCGCTGTCGGAGCCCTCTGGCAGCATGCGCCGCATGGATCTTGCAGCTGTGTTCACGGGCCTCGACCACATCGTGTGGCCTGAGCTGCACCACGCCTACGGCCCCGCCGAGGACGTTCCCGACCTGTTGCGGGCGCTGACCGCCGACGCCGAAGAGGCCGCGGCGGAGGCCGAGCGGGAACTGTGGGGCAGCATCGTGCACCAGGGCACGGTGTACGAGGCCACGGTCGCGGCCGTGCCGTTCCTGGCCCGCCTCGCGGTGGCGGGTGTGCGCCGTGCGAGCCTGCTCGGCATGCTCGGGGCCGTCGCCGAGAGCACGGACGAGCACGGTCTCGACCGGCCGGGCGCGGCCCGGGCGGCGGTCGTCGCGCAACTGCCGTTGTTGCTGCCTCTGCTGTCGGACGCCGCCCCCGAGGTGCGACAGTGCGCGGCATGGGCGGTGGCCCAGTGCGGGCAGGAGGCGGGTCCGGACATCCGTGGGGCGTTGCGCCGGCGCCGGGAGGCGGAGACGGATCCGGTGGTACGGGCCGATGTGCTGACCGCGTGCGTCCGGGTCGCCCCGGAAGCGGCCGAGGGGCTCGTCGGGATCGCCCTCCGTGCGACGGAAACTCCGTCGGTGCGGGTGGCAGCCCTGCTGGCGTGCGTGGACACCGGTCTCCCGTGGGATCGGGAGCTGGCCTCCGTCGTGGCGGCGCTTTCGCCACTGGACCGACACACGACAGGCAGCCGGTGGCGACGCCGGCCGCTGACGGACCTCGCCCGCGGCCTGCACGAGCGGGGCGACGTCGACGCCGCGATCGACGTCGTCGTCGATGCCCTGCGGCTCACGGTGGAGGCCGTACGCGCCGGAGCGGATCCCGGGACGGCGGCCGCCGAGGCGACCTGGGCGGCCGAATCGCTCGCGCTGCGTTCGCGGGCCGCCCCGTCACGGTTGCTGCCGGCGATGCTGCCGCTGCTCGACGTTCCGGCCGTCGCCGAAGAGGTCGTCTCCGCGGTGCGCGACTGGGCCGAGCCCGCCCCGCAGGCGGTGCCGGCGCTGGTCCGCCTCTCCCGGGCGACGGACGAGAGGGCCGACCGGGCCCTCGCGGCCCTGGTGTCGCTGGGCGCGCCCGAAGCCGGGGAACTCCTCGCGAGCCGGCTCGCGGACCGGCCGCACGCCCTGGAGGCCGCCTACCGACGCACACTTCTCCGGCCCCCGGCTCCGCTGCCGTGCACCGCGGTACTCCTCGACGCGGTCCGCACACGGCTGGTCGCCGTGACGGCCGACGCCTCGACGCCGCGCGAGCGACGGTCCCGGTACGGGGAAGGTCTCGCGGCCGTCAACGAGCCGGTGTACCTCGCCGGGCTGCTCGCCGGTTGGGGTCCCGTGGCGCGGGCCGCGCTACCCGAGCTGGTGGACGCGTTGCCCCACCACCCCTTCCCGATCAGCCGGGCGCTCGCCGCGGTCGCCGATGTCGAGCGGGACGTCGACGCGGTGAGCGCGCTGCGGATCCACGCGGGAGCCGGTCCGCGGACAACCCGTGAGGCGGTCGCGAGCGCCCTCCACTCCCTGACGGGCGACGCCGCCCCCTTGGTCGCCGTCCTGGGCGCGGCACTCGATGAGGGGGGCGCCGTACGGGACGGCTGTCTGCGGTCCGTCGCTCCGCTGGGCGAGCAGGCCCGTCCGCTGCTCCCCCGGCTCCTCGCCCTGCTGTCGGAGCCGGCCGAGACCCGGACCGTCCTCGCCCGGGCCCAGGCGGCGCTGACGGCGGCCGCCACGGTCTGGGAGCTGACCGCTGATCAGCAGGTGGTGCTGCCCGTCGTCCTGGAGGGGCTGACCCGGGCGACGGAGCCGTGGGGCCACCGGACCGCGAACCAGGCTGCCGAGGTCGCCGCCCTCCTCGGGCCCGCCGCACGGCCGGCCGTCCCTCATCTGCTGGCGATGCTCGACCGACCGGACACGGCGGCCGCCGCCGCGCGGGCACTTCTCGCCGCGCACCCGGGCGACGACCGTCCCGCCGGTGTCGGGCTCACCGATCTGGCGGACCGCGTGCTCTCGTCGATCGCACCGGGCGTGTACCTGCACTCCGCGCTGGGCCCTCTGGAGGCACTCGCCGCCCTCGGCCCCGCCGCGTTCACACCCGGCCTGCTCGAACGCGTACGGATCCTCGCGGACGGGGAACCCCGCGTCATCGGGTCGGGTACCTATGTCGAGATCATCCTCGACGACGAGGAGTTCCGTGCCGCCGCCAGAACCGTGCTCGCGGGACTGAGCCGCTGAAGGGCCGGGCCGCCCCGCGTGCGGCCCCCGGGCAGGGACCCGTGCCCGGGTGCCGTCAGCGGTCCCGCGTGTCCCGCACGTCGGGGGTCGGCCGCCGGGACTCCCCGGCGGCCATGAGCAGAGCTCTGACGACCTTGTATGCGGGGCGGGGCGTGCCGGATGCCGCGTCGGCCGTGAACCGTTCTCCCTCCGCTCCTTCGCGGAAGGTCCGCTCGGTGACGGCCGCGCCGCGGGCCAGGAGCCGTTCCACCGTGGCCGGGCAGCCGAAGCGGGCGGCCCAGTCGAGCGCGGTGCAGCCCCGCCTCGTCTCCTCGATGTCGGCGCCCCGGTCCAGCAGCAGGTCCACCGTCTCCGGGTCCCCCTCCCCGCGCGCGACGGCCGCATGGATCAGCGGTACGTAGCCCGCCCGGCCCGCGGGGCCGCCCGGTGGGGCGCCGCCGTCGAGGAGGGCACGGGCCACGTCCGTGTGCCCGAGCATCGTGGCCATGGTCAGCGGCGTCGCCTCGCCGTAGGGGCCCGCGTCGACCCGCGGGTCGGCGCCCGCCGCGAGGAGCAGCCGGACGACCTCCGCGTGCCCGGCGCACACGGCCAGGTCCAGTGCCCGTCGGCCGCCGAGGACCCAGGCGTCGGCCTCCGCTCCCCCGGCCAGCAGGGACCGCACAACGGCCGTGTCGCCCTGCTCCGCAGCCCGGCCCAGCCCGTTCGCCAGGGGTTGATAGTGGTCCGACCGGCCTTCGTCGGACCAGTCGGACCGGTCGGACCGGTCGGACCGGTCGGACTCCGGTCGCCGGCGCTCCGCCGCCGTCATTCGCCGACGGTGGCCGGGGCCGACTGCTGTGCGGGGATCGCCGCCTCGGCGGTGCCGGCGGCCGCGGCCGCCTTCTTCATCCGGCTGCGCACCACGAGCGTCACGGCGAGCCCGAACAGCACGGCCAGCCCCAGGGCCAGCCAGGAGAACCGCTTCAGCCACGGCTCGGCGACGATCCCGACCGAGTAGATGACGGCCGTGGTGCCGCCGGCCCAGAGGATGCCCCCGAGGACGTTGGCGATCAGGAAGCGCCAGTACGGCATGCGCAGCACGCCTGCCAGCGGTCCGGCGAAGATCCGCAGCAGGGCCACGAACCGCCCGAAGAAGACGGCCCACATGCCCCACTTCTCGAAGGAGCGTTCCGCCAGCGCCACCTGCTGGGGGCCGAAGTGCTTGGGGAAGCGCCGGCCCAGCCGCTCCAGCAGCGGCTTGCCGCCCCGGCGGCCGATCGCGTAGCCGATCGAGTCACCCACGATCGCCCCGGTGATCGCGCAGATACCCAGGATCACGGGGTCGATCTCACCGTGCTGCGAGGCCAGCAGCGCCGAGCTGACCAGAACGATCTCTCCCGGCAGCGGGATGCCGAGGCTCTCCAGCCCGATGACCAGACCCACCAGGAGATAGATGCTGACCGCCGGAATCGTCTCCAGCCATTCCTGGATGTGCACCGGTACGTCCTCCCGTGTCGTCCCCGACGCGCCCCCTGTGACACGCCGAACGGGCAGCCTATCCGCTCGCCACGACCGCCTTGGACCTCAGTGGCAGTTCACGGGACGAACGGCCCACGAACACCTGCCGTCGGCCGGAACCCAGCACCCAGGCGTGCTGTTGCGGGTCCCATGAGGACAGGGCCCGCGCGTCGATGTCGAGGGTGACCCGCTCCGCCTCGCCCGGTGCCAGGACGAGCCGCCGGTAGCCGGCCAGCGCGCGTACCGGTTGGTCGAGCTCCAGGTCCGCGGACGGGCCGATGTACACCTGGGCCACCTCGGTGCCCTTGCGGCGACCGGTGTTGCGGACGGTGAACTCCACACGCAGCCCGCTGCGCCGGGGCCGGACGGTGAGCTTCTCGTACTGCCAGGTGGTGTACGAGAGCCCGTGCCCGAAGGGGAACAGCGGGGTCACCCGTCGGGCGTCGTACCAGCGGTGGCCGACGTGGATGCCCTCGGAGTACTCCTGCCGGCCGCCCACGCCGGGGTAGCGCAGCGGCTCGCCGCCGACCGGGGTGGTGTGCTCGTCGGCCGGGAAGGTCTGGGTGAGGCGGCCGCCGGGGTCCACGTCCCCGAAGAGGAGGTCGGCGGTGGCTCCCGCGCCCTCCTGGCCCGGGTAGTACATCTGGAGGACCGCTCCGGTACGGGAGAGCCACGGCATGGTCGTACCGGAGGAGGTGTTGAGCACGACGGTCGTACGGGGGTTCGCGGCGGTCACGGCCTCGATCAGCCGCTCCTGCCCGCCGGGGAGGGCCAGGGAGGTACGGTCGCGGCCCTCGGTGGCGTCCTCGTAGGCGAACAGCACCACGCTACGGGCCGCCTTCGCGGTCCTGACGGCCTCGGCGAGGTCCGCGGCACGGGTCGCCCCCGTGGTGTGCCGGAGCCGGAAGCGCTGGCCCTTGTCCCCGCCCTCGGCGGTCACGGCGAGCCGGTGGGGGCCTGCCTTGAGGGTGAGGGTGGTGCGGCGGACGCTCATCCCGTCGGGTGCGGAGCCGAGCAGTCCACCGGCGAAGTACTCGGCCACGCCCTGCCGGACGGGGAACAGCTCCTGCCCGTCGAGGCGTACGACGGGCCGCTTCCCGGTGTAGTGGACGAGCAGGGTCCATTCGTCGTCGGCCGTGAGGCGGAACTCCCCCTCGTGGCTCCAGACCCGCCCGGGTTCCACGGCCCGCGCGTCCAGGTCGGCGGTCGGGGTCAGCAGTTTCGCCGGGAGCGGCCGCCCGTACAGGTCCTCCCCGAGGGCGTGGTGGACCGTCGAACCGTTCCCGGCCCGGCGTCGGATCGCGCTGAGCGGGGCCTCCGCCCCGTCGGAGACCACGTGTGCGCTGCCACCACCGCCGACGAAGGGCACCTGGCCGGTCGGTCCGATCACCGCGATCGAGCGGGCGGCGGCGCCGGTCAGGGGCAGGGTGCCGTGTTCGTTGCGCAGCAGTACGGCCCCGGCGGTGGCCACCTTGCGGGCGGTCCGGGCCCCGGCGGCGGAGTCGCGCGGGGGCCGGGCGGCGGGCCGCGCGGCGAGCAGTCCGAAGCGGTCCATGGTGGCGAGGATCCGGTGGACCGCGACGTCGACCGCGCTCTCGGGTACGGAGCCGCCGCGCACCGCCTCGCGCAGCGGTGCGCCGAAGTGGGTACCGCCGGGCATCTCCATGTCGAGGCCGGCACCGATGGCGGCGACCGTGCTGTGGGTGGCGTCCCAGTCGGACATCACCCAGCCGTCGAACCCCCAGCTGCCGCGCAGCAGTTCGTCGAGCAGCGGCTTGCTCTCGCAGGCGTGGACGCCGTTGACCTTGTTGTAGGCGCCCATGACGGCGCCCGCGCCGGCGGCCACGGCGGCTTCGAAGCCCCGTAGTTCGGTCTCGTGGAGGGTCTGCTCGGCGGCGATCACGTCGACGGTGTCGCGGCCGTGCTCCTGGTTGTTGAGGGCGAAGTGCTTGACGGTGGCGATCAGGCCCTCGTCCTGGATGCCGCGGATCATCTCGCCCACGAGGTCGGCGGTCAGGCGCGGGTCCTCGGAGAAGGTCTCGAAGTTCCGGCCCGCGTACGGGGTGCGGATGAGGTTGACCATGGGCGACAGCACGACGTCCTGGCCGAGTGCCCGGCCCTCGCGGCCGATGACGCGGCCGTACTCGCGGGCCAGTGCCGGGTCGAAGGCGGAGGCGAGCAGGACCGGCGCGGGCAGCGCGGTGGCGCGTCTCGCGACGCGCACCCCGGCGGGCCCGTCGGTGAGGCGCAGCGGCGGGATGCCGAGGCGGGGTACGCCGGGTACGTAGCCGGCCTGGCCGAGGGAGGTGGGGTCGGGGGCGCCGTGCAGCAGGGCGGTCTTCTCGTCGAGGGTGAGTCGCTCCAGCAGGGCGTCGATGCGGGCGGCGCCCTTCGCCCGGGCCCCCCCCCCCCCCCACGGGCGGCGTCCTGGGGGTGGCCGCGCCGGGCGGCACCCCTGGCGCGCAGGCGCCCGATCCGAGGGCCGTGGCCGCCGTGCCCGCCGCCGCGAGCAGTCGCATCGCGGAACGTCTGGACACGGCCTCGCTCATGGGCGCTCCCTGCGGCGTGGGTCGGCGGGAGCGGCCCGCGCCGGACCGCTCCCGGGCCCACTGTGCGGCGCGCGCCCGCCGGGTCCGCCGAGACGCGCCCCCGCGGCCCCGAGGTTCAGCCCTCCGGCAGCGGCGGCGCGCTGTCGGCGGCGCGCCGGTTCCGTCCCGGCGGGCTCCGTCACCTCGACCGGGGGTGGTCGACGGAGGTTCCGCCGTCGGACGACGACGCGCGGGTTGTCGTGCGCCGGCGTCAGGCGTTGGGGCGCAGGGTCCAGATGACCGTCATCTC
This sequence comes from Streptomyces sp. NPDC048331, assembly GCF_043201215.1. NCBI lineage: Bacteria > Bacillati > Actinomycetota > Actinomycetes > Kitasatosporales > Streptomycetaceae > Streptomyces > Streptomyces sp. NPDC048331. The sequence continues at coordinate 6,882 of NZ_JBICYT010000044.1, forward strand.
GCCCGTCACGGCCTCGTCCTCGCGCTGGATGGCGATGGTGACCGGGAACTCGGGGCGGCCGCCGGCGTCGAGTTCGGCGACGACCTCCGCGGCCGGGCGGCCGAGGGTGGCGGTGGCGGTGACGACGCCCTTGGCGAGCTTCTTGTAGCCGATCTCGGCCTTCACGGCGAGCGGGACGGCGCGCGAGAGCTGGTCGCCGAAGGCGGCCAGGACGATCGCGCCGCTCGCGGACTCGGCGAGGGTGAACATCGCGCCGGCGTGCGGGCCGCCGACGTGGTTGTGGTAGTCGGGCTGGTCCGGAAGTCGGACGACCGCGCGCTCGGGGGTGGTCTCCAGGAACTGGAGGTTCAGGGTCCGGGCCATGGGTACCGTCGCGGCGAGCAGTTCGCCCACGTTCATCTGGTCTGCGCTCATGCCACGCGATGTTACCCGCGAGTAGGCAGGATTGGCCAGAGCTCCCCAGGGGGCGGCCGTGGCTCCCCGGGTCCACGGCCACTATCGTTACCGGCCATGTGGCCAGGACAGCAGCAGCCGCCCGGGGGCGAACAGAACCCTCAGGACGCGCAACAGAACCCGTACCAGCAGCAGCCGGGACAGCCGGGGCAGCCGAACCCGTACCAGCAGCAGCCCGGTTACGGATACCCGCAGCAGCCGGGATACCAGCAGCCCCAGGGCGCTCCCGGCCAGCAGTGGGGTCAGCCCCAGCTGCCGCAGCAGCCCCAGCCCGCCCCCTCCGGCGGCGGGAGCCCGTACTCGACCAAGACGGTGGCGATCGTCGCCGCGGCCGCCGTCGTCGTGGTGGCCGCCGCGACCGGCGCGTTCGTCCTGACCCGGGACGACAAGAAGACCGAAGCCGACGACAAGCCGGCGGCCAGCCCCTCGGCCCCGCCCTCCGAGGCGCCCGCCCCGGCCGGCAGCAGCCCGAACCCGCGGGCCGGTGGCAACGCCCAGCCCGTCATCCCGGGCTGGAAGGTCGTCGTCAACACCAAGTACGGCGTCAGCTACGACGTGCCCGCCGAGTGGAACGTCAACGAATCCGGCGTCATCCTCTCGTTCCACGACGAGGTCAAGAACGACGGCAGCCCGATCATCACCATGAGCGGCACCGCCACCCTCAAGGAAGAGTGGTGCACGGTCGACAAGGACGCGGACGGCAGGGTCGAGAAGTTCTCGCTCGCGGACACCGGTATCAAGGGCGCCCAGGGCGCCAAGGACACCGCGCAGGTGGCGACCGACAACACCAGCGCCTGGGCCTGGGCGGCCTTCGCCCAGAAGGAGCCCAAGGGAACGGTCAAGGTGGCCGCGGCCAAGGAGTACACGACCACCTCCGGGGTCAAGGGCCACATCGTGGTGGCGACCGCTCCGAACCTGAAGAAGGAGCACAAGTGCTCCACCGACGGCAAGACGGTCGGCTTCGGCTTCAAGAACGCCGTCGGTGACTTCGCCAGCTTCGTGCTCATCAGCGCGGCCGGTGTGAAGGACGAGGTTCCGAACGACGTCTCCGACAAGATCATCAGTTCCATCCGGCTCACCACCCCGTGATCCGCGTCCCCGTCCCGGGCCGGCAATCCGTTTGGATTCTCGGCACGGGACGGGGATAGTCCGGGGGTGAGCTCTCCCCGCACCGCAGCACCCCGGACACCCGCGAACCGCCGCCGACCCGAGTGGGCCGGCCGCAATTACAGCCTGCTCACGGGTGCGGCGATCATCACGAACCTGGGGAGCCACGGAGCGCACATCGCGGCCGCTTTCGCGGTCATGGAAGCCGGCGGATCCGTCGGCGACGTCGGACTGATCGCGGCCGCCCGCACGCTGCCGCTCGTCCTCTTCCTGCTCATCGGCGGCGCCATCGCCGACCGGCTGCCCCGCCACCGCGTGATGGTCGCGGCCAATGTGCTGAACTGCCTCTCGCAGGCCGCCTTCGCCGTCCTCGTCCTCGCGGGCGAACCCCAGCTGTGGCAGATGATGCTGCTGACCGCCCTGTGCGGCACCGGTACGGCCTTCTTCAATCCCGCGGCCGAGGGCATGCTGCTCTCCACCGTCTCCGGCGAGCACTCCAACCGCGCCTTCGCCCTCTTCCGCATGGCGATCAACGGCGCCGGGATCGGCGGAGCGGCCCTCGGCGGAGCGATGATCGCCGCGGTGGGTCCGGGCTGGGTGCTGGCCGCCGACGCGGCGGCCTTCGCGGTCGCCGGCGCGCTGCGGACCTTCCTCGACGTCAGCCACGTACCCGACCGGACTCCCGGAGGCGGCCTGCTGTCCGATCTGCGCGAGGGCTGGGTCGAGGTCAGGACCCGCCCCTGGCTGTGGAGCATCGTGCTCCAGTTCTCCGTCGTGGTCGCCGTCGTCGGTGCCGCCGACGCGGTCTACGGGCCCTTGGTCGCCCGGGACCAACTGGGCGGGCCCGCGCCCTGGGGCGTGGCCCTGGCCTTCTTCGGCGTCGGCACCATCGGCGGAGCCGTCCTGATGATGGCGTGGAAGCCGCGCCGCCTGCTGCTCGTCGGCACGCTGTGCGTGTTCCCACTGGCGCTGCCCTCGGCGGGACTCGCCGTGCCGCTGCCCGTGTGGGGACTCTGCCTGGTGATGTTCGTCAGCGGCGCCGCGATAGAGGTCTTCGGCGTGAACTGGATGACCGCGATGCACCAGGAGATCCCGGAGGAGAAGTTCTCCCGGGTCACCGCCTACGACTGGTTCGGCTCGGTGTCGATGCTTCCGCTGGCCACCGCCCTGGCCGGGCCCGCCGAAGCGGCCTTCGGGCGCACCCAGGCCCTGTGGGGCTGCGCGGTGCTGGTCGTCGTACCCACCGCCCTCGTGCTGCTGGTCCCGGACGTCCGCCGCATGACCCGCAGGGCGCACAGCAAGACCATCGCCCCGACGGCCGCGGCCGAACCGGCTCCCGCCCCGGTGCCCGCCGACGTCGTGCAGCACTGAAGCACCGGCGGGCCCTGAAGCACCCTCGGCCCCGGCCGCTCACCCGAGGCTGAACGCGCCCTCCGGCGGCGCCGGGGAAGGAGCCGCGTCCGCGTCGGCCACCGGCGACGCGCCCCGCCGGAACCGGACCAACCCGTCCCCGTACTCCACCCGCGCCGGAAACGCGTCGGCCGCGCACCTCCGGGCCAACGCACCCACCGGGAGCGGGGCGTCCGAGGCGAGCAGCACGGCGTTCCCGAACCGCCTCCCCCGCAGCACCGCCGGTTCGGCGATCAGCACCAGCTCCGCGAACACGTCCGCGAAGTTCGCCACCTGCGCCCGCAGGAAGTCGAAGGGCGCCCCGTCGGCCAGGTTCGCCGCGTACAGCCCGCCGGGCCGCAGCACCCGCGCGGCCGCCCTCGCGTACTCCACCGACGTCAGCTGCGCCGGCACCCGCGAGCCGCCGAACACGTCGGCCACCACCAGGTCCACGCTCGCCGCGGGCGCGGCCTCCAGCCAGGCCCGGGCGTCGGCGGTGTGGACGGTGACCCCGGAGTCCGCCGCGAGCGGCAGGTGCTCGGTCACCAGGTCGACCAGGCCCGCGTCGAACTCGACGACCGTCTGCCGGGATCCGGCCCGGGTGGCCGCGGCGTAGCGCGGCAGCGTGAGCGCGCCGCCGCCGAGGTGCAGCATGTCCAGCGCGAGCCCGGGTTCGGCGACGCAGTCCAGGACGTGCGCGAGGCGGCGTACGTACTCGAACTCCAGGTGCTGCGGATCGTCGAGGTCCACGTACGACTGCGGGGCCCCGTCGACGGTCAGCAGCCAGGCCCGGTCCCGGTCCACGTCCGGCATCAGCTTGGCGGTGCCCTGGCCCACGTCCCGGACGACCGGGATCTGCTCGTCGCTCACCGGTCCATTGTCCGGCAGCGGCCCGACCGGCTTCGAACAGCCCTCAGGCGGCCCCGGCCGACCAGACCGCCGCCGTCTCCCGTGCGTGCTCCTCGGCCTGCGCGAGGCCCGCCCGGGCGGCAGGCCCCCGCCGCGCCGGGTCCAGCACGTTGCGCCCGAAGGCCTTGCGGGCTGCCGTGGACGGGGTGATCAGCACCACCCGCGCACCCGCCTCCCGCAGTCGCCCGGCCTGCGCCGACGGTGAGGGGACCAGCCCGGAGCCGAGCGACATCGGGGCGAGGACCACCACGCGCGCGTACCCGGCGGCCAGGTCGGCATTGGTGGCGGAGCGGATCCCGCCGTCGATGAAACGGCGGCCTCCGACCGTGACCGGCGGCCACACCCCGGGCACCGCACAGCTCGCCGAGACGGCGTCCACGAGCCCGTCGCCGCTCCCCCGGTCGAACGCCTTGAGCTCACCGGTGAGGGCGTCCACCGCCGTGACGACGAGCCGCCGCTCGGGCCACTCGTGGGAGACCAGCCGGGCGGCCAGGACCTTGCGCCGCTCGGCCTCGGCGCCCGCGCCGGCGTCGGCGGCCAGGGCCATGGCGCCGACCCGCCGCCGGTAGGCCGTCGCGGTGCGCGAGCGCGCCATCGCGACGGCGTACCGGGCGACGAGTCCGGCCCCCAGCTTCGCCGTGGCCTCGCCGGTGGGGTCCCCGAGCTGACGCTCGTACAGCTCCCGCGGGGTGAGCAGTCCGGAGGTGAGCTGCGCCCCGACGACGGATCCGGCGGAGGTGCCGACGACCAGGTCGGCGGTGGTGAGGTCCACGCCCGCGCGGGCGAGGCCGTACAGGATTCCGCACTCCCAGCCGATGCCGGTCAGTCCCCCACCGCCGAGCACCAGTGCCGTGTCGCCGCTCATCTCCGCCCGCCCCTCCGCGCATGCCTGTGGTGACGGCAGTCTGGCGCAGCCGGGCCACCGCCACCACAGAGGGGTCCGGATCGGACCGGAATCAGGTCCGGGTCCGGGTCCGGGTCACCCCAGTACGGCCGTCACCGTCCCCGCGCCGACGGTCCGCCCTCCCTCGCGGATCGCGAAGCCGAGGCCCGACTCCAGCGGGACGTCCCGGCCGAGCTCGACGGTCATGGTGACCGTCTCGCCGGGCCGCGCCACGGCGGCGCCGCCCAGGTCCACGTCCCCCACCACATCGGCGGTGCGGATGTAGAACTGCGGCCGGTAGCCGCTGGCGACCGGTGTGGTGCGGCCGCCCTCACGCCCGGAGAGCACGTACACCTGCGCCGTGAACCGGCGCTGCGGCGTCACACTGCCCGGCGCGGCCACCACGTGCCCGCGGCGCACGCCGTCGCGCGGCACCCCGCGCAGGAGCAGCGCGACGTTGTCCCCGGCCTCGGCGGACTCCATCGGCTTGCCGAAGGTCTCCAGGCCGGTGACGACCGTCTCGACCGGCTCGCCGTCGCCGCCGAGGACCGCCACGCGGTCCCCGAGGCGTACGGTGCCGCGCTCGACGGCGCCGGTCACGACGGTCCCGCGCCCGGTGATGGTCAGCACGTTCTCCACCGGCAGCAGGAACGGCGCGTCGGTGTAGCGCACCGGGGTCGGTACGTACGTGTCCACCGCGTCGAGCAGCGCCCGGATCGCCTCCGTCCAGCGCGGGGCGCCCTCCAGCGCCCCGAGTCCGGAGACCCGTACGACCGGTGCGGCGTCACCGCCGTATCCGTGCGCGGTGAGCAGCTCGCGGACCTCCAGCTCGACCAGGTCGGTGAGCTCGGGGTCCCCGGCGTCGGCCTTGTTGAGTGCCACCACGATGTGGTCGACGCCGACCTGCCGGGCGAGGAGCACATGCTCGGCGGTCTGTGGCATGACTCCGTCGAGCGCGGAGACGACGAGGATCGCGCCGTCGAGTTGGGCGGCGCCCGTGACCATGTTCTTGATGTAGTCGGCGTGCCCCGGCATGTCCACGTGGGCGTAGTGCCGGGTGTCGGTCTCGTACTCGACGTGCGTGAGGTTGATGGTGATGCCGCGGCGGGACTCCTCGGGGGCCCGGTCGATGCGGTCGAAGGGCACGAAGGAGGCGCCGCCGTGCTCGGCGAGGACCTTGGTGATAGCGGCGGTGAGGGTGGTCTTGCCGTGGTCGACATGACCCATGGTGCCGATGTTGAGGTGCGGCTTGGTGCGCACGAAGGCCGTCTTGGCCATGATTCATTCCCGTCTCTGGAAGCTGGAGCGGGACCCCGAGAGCGAGCCGACCCTCCCCCTGCGGGGTCCGCCGGACGATCCGGGAAGGGTCAGCTTCGTGCGCCGTCGAATGCGGCGAGAACGGGTGCGAACGCGGGTGCGAACTCGATTGCACCTGCCGGTGCTTCCGCGAATGCGGCAGCCTTCGGCGCGTCCGCGACCGCGGACCGCACTGCGAAGAAGGCATACCGGTTCATGCCCCTGATCCTGCCGGACGGTCCGGGACCCGTCGAATGAATTTCGGCGCGGTCAGAGGTTCTTGAGCGCCTCGCGTGCGGACAGCGGGGCCAGGGAGTCGCGTTCGGCCTCGACGAAGGCGCGTACGGCCTCCGGGTCCGTCTTCGCGTACTCGCGCAGGGCCCAGCCGATGGCTTTGCGTACGAAGAAGTCCGGGTGACCGGCCCGGCGACGGCAGTAGCCGAAGAGTCGGCCGGTGTCGGTCGCGGACCTGAAGCGGAGCTGGTGGAGCAGTGCGGTGCGGGCGAGCCAGAGGTTGTCGTCCTCGATCCACTCGTCCATCACGGCCACGAGTTCCGGGTCGGCGGCCACCAGCGGTCCGACCGTGTGCGCGGCCAGCAGGTCGACGGTGTCCCACCAGGGGACGGTGACGATCAGGTGCCGGACCACCGGCAGGAAGCCGGAGGAACAGCGGGCGGTGTGGCGGCGCAGGTAGTCGACCGCGAAGTACTGGTACTCGCGCTCCGGGAGGAGCCAGCAGCGCAGCGCGAGCGCCGCGCAGTCCGTCTCGGACGGTTTCGGAGTGTCCTTCGTCACGGTCTTCGACAGTTCCCGGCGCAGCGGGGTGGGGATGCCGAGGAAAGGTGCGACGTCCTTCATGTAGGCGGCCATCGTCCGGGCCCGTACGGGATCGGCGGCGGCCGTGTACGCCGTGGGCAGCCGCTCCAGCAGGGTGTCCGCGAGGGCGCTGCGGGGAACTCGCGGAGGGCGCCGGTCGTTCGACTGCATGAGGCCCAGATTACGGCGCACCGCCGTACAGGTGGGCTAGTCTCCCGGGATGTCCCTCCTCCTCGCGCCGTGGACCCGGCTGTCGGTGCTCGTCGTGCTGCTCGTCGCGGCCGGCGTGTGCGTGCTGCTGTACGAGCCCCAGCGCATCCTGTCGGAGGGCTGGCCCCCGGGGCTCCCGGTGGGCACGGCGGTCCTGCTGTTCGCAGCCGCGTACGGCGTGTGCACGGCGGCCCTCGTGCCGCGGCCCCTGATGAATCTGGCCGCGGGAGCCGTCTTCGGCAGCCAGTTCGGCCTCGTCGCGGCGGTCGGCGGCACCGTGCTGGGCGGTGCCATCTCCTTCGGGCTGGGCCGGATCCTGGGCCAGGATGCTTTGCGACCGTTCCTGCGCGGGCGCTGGCTGCAGGCGGCCGACGGTCAGCTCAGCCGGCACGGCTTCCGCTCGATGTTGGCGGTCCGGATCTTCCCCGGGATGCCGTTCGTGGTGGCCAACTACTGTGCCGCCGTATCGCGTTGCGGCTGGGGTCCCTTCCTCCTCGCCACGGCGATCGGGGTCGTTCCGAACACCGCCGCGTACGTGATCGCGGGGGCCAGTGCCTCCTCGCCGGGATCGCCCGCGTTCCTCGTCTCGTTCGGCTTCATCGTCGTCTCCGTGGTGGGCGGCGCGATCTTCGGGTGGCGCAAACGACACCGTCTGGCACCCCCTCGAACCGAGGATCGAGTGCCCGAACTGGTGCCCCAGCACCCCCCTGTGGTCAGCGCCGCTTCGCACGGGCCCTAGCATCGGACGCGAACTGCCCGACGATCACAAGGACGAGCGCACCCCGACATGAGCTGGTTCGAATCCCTAATCCTCGGTCTCGTCCAGGGGCTTACGGAGTTCCTCCCGATCTCCTCCAGCGCCCACCTGCGGCTGACCGCGGCGTTCGCCGGCTGGCACGACCCAGGAGCGGCCTTCACCGCGATCACCCAGATCGGCACCGAGGCCGCCGTGCTGATCTACTTCCGCAAGGACATCGCGCGGATCGTCTCCACCTGGTTCCGCTCGCTCTACACGAAGGCCCTGCGCTCCGAGCAGGACGCGAAGATGGGCTGGCTGGTGATCGTCGGCTCGATCCCGATCGGCGTCCTCGGTCTGGTCTTCAAGGACGCGATCGTGGGCCCGGCCCGCGACCTGCGACTGACGGCCACCACCCTGATCCTCATGGGCATCGTGCTCGGCGTCGCCGACCGCCTGGCGGCCCGCGACGAGGAGGGCGGTCGGCACCGCGCGATCCGCGAGCGCAAGACGCTGCAGCAGCTGGGCGTCAAGGACGGTCTGATCTTCGGTCTCTGCCAGGCGATGGCCCTGATCCCCGGCGTCTCCCGGTCCGGCGCGACGATCTCCGGCGGTCTGCTGCTCGGCTTCACCCGTGAGGCCGCAGCCCGCTACTCCTTCCTCCTCGCCATCCCGGCCGTGCTGGCCTCGGGCGCGTTCGAGATCAAGGACGTCGTGGAGAACCCGGGTCACATCTCCTGGGGCCCGACGATCTTCGCCACGGTCATCGCCTTCTTCGTGGGCTACGCCGTGATCGCGTGGTTCATGAAGTTCATCTCGACCAAGAGCTTCATGCCCTTCGTGATCTACCGGATCCTCCTGGGCATCCTGCTGTTCGTGCTGATCGGCACGGACGTGCTGAGCCCGCACGCGGGTGAGTCCGGCTCCTGACGGAGCCCCGCACCACCTCTTCGCGTGAACCGCAGGCCGCTCGGGAACGTTCCCGGGCGGCCTGCGCGTCGTTGTGCCTGAAGAGAGTGGAAGGCAAAGAGCAGGGGGTGCCTCATGGGTCGAGTGGTGCTGGAGCGGTTTCCCGCCGGAAGTCCTCGGGGGAGCTGGCCCGCCGAGGAGTACGCGGCGCAGCGGATGCGCGAGGGCGTCCCGGCGGAGGTGGTCATGGACCTGGACAGCGACGCGTTCCTCGTCGTGGTCCGGCAGCGGGAGTCCCGTTCAGGTCATTGACCGCCCGCGGGAAGATCCGGTGGGCGCACGGCCCTTGGCCTCGCGCCCGCGCAGCCCCACACTGACCCGATGACTCAGCGTGTGGATCTCGCGACGGTGATGGACCGGCTGGCGATCGACGAGGTGGTCACGGGGTACGCGGTGGCTGTCGACGACGGTGACTGGGCCGCCTACCGGGCCCTGTTCACGGCCTCCGGGAGGGTCGACTACAGCTCCGCCGGCGGGATCGAGGGCTCGGTGGCGGAGGTCGCGGACTGGCTGGCGGAGACGATGACGCTGTTCCCCGTCCGCCAGCACCTGATCGTGAACCGGCTGATCCGGCTGGAGGACCTGGGCGGCTCCCCCGGGGACAGCGCCGAGGTGCGGGCGGATTTCCTCAATCCCATGCGGTTGGCGGGGCCGGCCGCCGACCCCGCGCCCACCTCGCCCAACTTCGTCGCCGCCGGGCGCTACACCTTCGCGCTGGCCCGGACCCGTGACGGCTGGCGGCTCACCCGGGTCACCGTGCACGAGAAGTGGCGGCACATGTCCGCCTGAGCCGGACGGACCCGCTCGACTCGGCCCGGCCGTCCGGCACTGCCACACTGGAAGCGGAGGCACGCCATGATCATGATGCGCATGCGGTGGTGGTCCCCTCGATGGCGTGCGCCCGCCGCCCTGGCCGCCGGGGCGCTACCGGCTCTCGCCTTCCCGGCCCCCGCCCTCTGGTGGTTCGCCTACGCCGCCCTCGTGCCCTGGATGCTGCTGCTGCGGTCGGCCCCCACCGGGCGGCGGGCCGCGCTGGAGGGCTGGCTCGGCGGCGCCGGGTTCATCCTGGCCGTCCACCACTGGCTGCTGCCCAGCCTGCACGTGTTCCTGATCCCGGTGGCGGCGCTGCTCGGGCTGCTCTGGATCCCCTGGGCCCTCGTGGTGCGGGAGTTCCTCGGTGGGGCTCCGGCGCCGGGCCGGGCCTGCGCCGCGCTCGTCCTCGTACCGGCGGCGTGGCTACTGTCGGAGCTGGTGCGGTCCTGGCAGGGGCTGGGCGGGCCGTGGGGGCTGCTGGGGGCGAGCCAGTGGCAGGTGGCCCCGGCGCTGCGGCTGGCCTCGGTGGGCGGGGTGTGGCTGGTCAGCTTGCTGGTGGTGGCGGTGAACTGCGCGCTGGTGCTGCTGCTGGCGGTGCCGGGGGCGCGGATCCCGGCGGTGGCCGGGATGACCGGCTGCGCGGTGCTGACGGGAGCGGTGTGGGTGTGGGCGGCACGGCCCGAGGAATCGGGCCGGCTGCGCGTGGCCGTCGTACAGCCGGGCCCGGTCGCGGACGGCCCGGACAGTGCGGAGCGGCGGTTCGACGTCGGTGAGCGGCTGACGCGGCCGTTGGCCGGGCAGCGGGTCGATCTGGTGGTGTGGGGCGAGAGCAGCGTCGGCGCGGACCTGACCGCCCGCCCGGACCTGGCCCGGCGGCTGGCCGCGCTGTCCGCGGAGGTCGGGGCCCCGCTGCTGGTGAACGTGGACGCGCGGAGGGCGGACCTGCCCGGGATCTACAAGAGCGCGGTGCTCGTGGGCCCCGAGGGCCCCACCGGCGACCGCTACGACAAGATGCGGCTGGTCCCCTTCGGGGAGTACGTACCGGCCCGTGCCCTGTTCGGCTGGGCCACCTCCGTCGGCAAGGCGGCGGGCGAGGACCGGGTGCGCGGCGACACCCCGGTGGTCATGGACCTGCCCGCCCGGCCGGACGGGCCCGGCGGCGTCCGCGTCGGCCCGCTGGTGTGCTTCGAGTCGGCCTTCCCCGACATGAGCCGGCACCTCACCCGGGACGGGGCCTCCCTGCTCGTCGCCCAGTCGGCGACGTCCTCGTTCCAGGAGAGCTGGGCCCCGGCCCAGCACGCCTCGCTGGCCGCGCTGCGGGCGGCCGAGAACGGCCGCCCGATGGTGCACGCCACCCTGACGGGCATCAGCGTCGTCAACGGCCCCTCCGGTGCGCGGGTCGGGGCCGCCCTGCCCACCTCCGCGAGCACCGCGGCCGTGTACGACGTCCCGCTCGCCCGCGGCACGACCCTCTACGTCCGCTTCGGGGACTGGCCGGTGACCGCGGCCCTCGCCGCCCTCGCGGTGTACTGCGCGGTGGCGGGCAGCCGCTCGCTCAGGAGGCCTGCTCCAGAGCCGAAGTCACCACCCGCTCGCACAGCTCGTGGGTTCGCAGGGCGTCGCGGGCGCTGAGCGTGGTGCCCGCCGCGACCGCCTCCAGGAAGTGGTCGACGGCCTGCTCGATGCCGCGCTGGCGGGCGACGGGGACCCAGTCCCCGCGGCGCCGCACGGTGGGCTGGCCCTTGTGGTCGATGACCTCCGCGAGATTGACGACCTGCCGCTTGGTGTCGCGCCCGGACACCTCCAGGATCTCCTCGGTGGAGCCGGACAGCCGGTTCATGATGCCGAGGGCGGTGAAACCGGCGCCGGACAGCTGGAGCACCACCTGGTGCATGAGCCCCTCGCGCACCACAGCCCGCACGTCGAAGTGGTCGGCATCGCCGGGCAGGAGGAAGCGCAGGGTGTCGACGACATGGATGAAGTCGTCCAGCACCAGCGTCCGCGGGTCCTCGGGCAGCCCGACCCGGTTCTTCTGCATGATGATCAGCTCGCGGGCGTGGTCGGCGCACTGCGCGTAGGCGGGGGCGAAGCGGCGGTTGAAGCCGACGGCGAGGGAGACCCCGAGCCGCTCGGCCCGTTCCACGAGCTGTCGTGACGACGCGAGTTCGTAGGCGAGCGGCTTGTCCACGTACGTGGGCACGCCGGCCTCCAGCAGCCGGGTGACGATCTCGGGGTGGGCCACGGTGGCGGCGTGCACGAAGGCCGCGTCGAGCCCCTCGGCGAGCAGCGCGTCGAGATCGGCGTGCCGGCGCGCGGCCGGGACGTGGTGGGTGTCGCCGACCAGCGCCAGGGCGTCGGGGTTACGGGTCTGCAGGTGCAGCTCGATGCCCGGGCGGGTGGTGAGGACGGGCAGGTACGCCTTCTGCGCGATGTCGCCGAGTCCGATGCAGCCGACCTTCACCGGGGCCTCCAGGTTGGTTCCTTGTGGGATTCCCGCAGCTTAATCCCTGGTGGCGGGGGCGCCGTTCGCCGAGGATGAGCCCCATGACCATCAGTTCAGGATCACATCGCAAGGAACCCGCCACCACCGCCGACGAGCGGGACATGCTGGACGGATGGCTCGACTACCACCGTGCCACCCTCGCCTGGAAATGCGAGGGGCTCCAGGACGAACAGCTGCGCCGTACCCCGCTCGCGCCCTCCGAATTGAGCCTCCTGGGCCTCGTACGGCACATGGCCGAGGTGGAGCGGTACTGGTTCCGGGAGATCATGCTGGGCGAGGACCTCCCCGAGCTGTACTGCACGAGCGAGGATCCGGACGGCGATTTCCACTTCACCGAGCAGGCCACCTGGGCCGAGGCGGAGCAGGTCTGGCAGACCGAGGTCGAGCTGGCCCGCCAGGCGGCCGCGGGCCGTTCGTTGGACCTGGTCTCGCGGGCCGAGAGCCACCACCGGGGCGAGGTGTTCAGCCTGCGCTGGGTCTACACCCACATGATCGAGGAGTACGCGCGCCACAACGGCCACGCCGACCTGGTGCGTGAGCAGATAGACGGCGCCACCGGCGACTAAGGGCTGTCCCGTAGTCCCCGGTGGATCAGCGCGCGGCGTCAGATGCGGTGCATCGCAAGGCGGAGGAGCGTCCCCATACTGGGCGTATTCGGGCGTTCCGACAACGCGGCGAGGTGCCGTATCTGTCGTCGTGCGCCCGCCGGGGATTACGGGACAGCCCTTAGGGAAACTCCGGGCCGGCTCGTGCGGAGGCACCCGCCGGGCCCTGCCCTGTACGGCGGGTGGGTCCGTCACCCGTGCGGGGTGAAATATCGGCCGCCGGTTTTCGCAACGGGGTCCTCGCACAGCAGAGTTGCGCGGGTGCATCCCACCCGAACCACGACAACGCTGCTGCTCGGAGTCGCCTGCGCCGTCTCGGCGGTCTCCGGCTGTGTGCAGGTGAGCCCCGGTCCCGTGCCGCCCGCCGCGGCCCCCGCCGCCGGGGTACCGCCCCGCCATGAGCCGCGCGGCGGGCCCGGGGCCGCCCCGGTGTCCGTCCGGGCGCCCGCCCTGGAGGCGCTGGAGGCGGTGGGGACGGCCCCGGGGGCGTCCGCGGCCCCGGCCGCCCCCGCGCCCGGCCGGCGGTCCGCCCAGCGCCCCGTACCGGGCGGCTCCGGCGGGCCGCTACGGGAGGTTCCGCCGGTCCCCGACATCCCTGAGCCCCGACGGGCCGCCGAGCCCGTCTCCGGGCGCCCTGGCGGCCGTCCGCAGCGTCCTCGGCCCGACGCCGAGGTGGAGCGTGAGCTGATCCGGAAGCTTCCGGTGCGGCCGGCCGATGTGTGCGCGCTGGGCCGTAGGCACGGCCACTGGCGTTCGGACAGTCCGGAGGCCCGTATCTGCTCGGGCGTCCACGGGGACTGACCGCCGGCGCCTGCGGGGCCTACGGGGACTGCTCGGGGAACGGCCGGGGCCCGGGCTCCGGTCCGGCTCCCGGTTCCGCGGCCAGGCTCCGCTCCAGTCGGGCGATCGCGGCCCGTACGCCGTTCCCGTACCCGTCGTCGGACAGTGCCCCGGTGGCCGCGCGGGCCCGGGCCAGGTGGATCCGGGCCGCCTCCGGCCGCTGCAGCTTCACGTAGTCGGCGGCCAGGCTCAGATGCAGCGAGGGGTAGAACACCCGCATCGCCGGATGCGGCTCCCGCACCGCGGGCCGCCCGTCCTGGGGCGGCCCGGTCCCGGGCCCGTCGTCCGGCTCGTCACCGGGCCCGTCGGCCGCGGCGGCGGTCAGGGCGCGCAGGTCCCAGGCCAGCTCGTCGGCGGGATCGTCCTGGGCGTCGGCCATGTAGTGGGCCAGGGTGCACCGGTGGAGGGAGTCCCCCTCCTCGCCGATCTCGGACCAGATCTCGGCGAGCCGGTTGCGGGCCTCCTCGCGGTCCCCGGCGTGCAGCAGGATGACCGCCTGGCCGATCCTGGTCATGACGGCGTCCTCCGACGCCTCCTGCTGCTCCGTCACGGCGGCCTCCGGCTTGCTCTGCCAGACCTGCTCCGGTCTGATCATCTAGAAGCTAGCCGGAGGTACCGGCAATGGCGCCGAGGCGCGGGGGGACGTCAGCCGAGGTTGGGGATCCGCCAGTCGATCGGCTCATGTCCCTGCGCGGCGATGGCTTCGTTGATCTGCGTGAAGGGCCGGGACCCGAAGAACTTCTTGGCGGAGAGCGGGGAGGGGTGGGCGCCCTTGACCACCACGTGCCGCTCCTCGTCGATCAGCGGGAGCTTCTTCTGGGCGTAGGCGCCCCAGAGGACGAAGACGGCCGGGTCGGGCCGCTCGGACACCGCGCGGATCACGGCGTCGGTGAACTTCTCCCAGCCCTTGCCCTTGTGCGAATTGGGCTCGGCCTCCCGGACCGTGAGCACCGCGTTGAGCAGCAGGACGCCCTGCTCGGCCCACGGCATCAGGTATCCGTTGTCCGGGACCGGCAGGTCGAGCTCCTCCTTCATCTCCTTGTAGATGTTGCGCAGCGAGGGCGGGGTCTTGACCCCGGGCTGCACGGAGAAGCACAGGCCGTGGCCCTGGCCGGCGCCGTGGTAGGGGTCCTGGCCGAGGACGAGGACCTTCACCCGGTCGAAGGGAGTGGCCTCCAGGGCCGCGAACACCTGCTCGCGGGGCGGGTAGACCGGCCCGTTCGCCCGTTCCTTCTCGACGAACTCGGTGAGTTCTTTGAAGTAGGGCTGGTCCAGCTCCCCGCCGAGGACGGGGAGCCAGGACTCGGGCAGCATCTGGGTCACGGCGACAACCTCCGGTACAAGTTCGTGCAACTGCTCGTGCAACTGCTCCAGAACCTACCGGGGCCCACTGACAACGCGTCGGCCGCCCGGGGCGGCCGACGCATCGGTGCGCTCGTTACCAGCTGGTCTTGCGGTAGAACTCCCACATCTGCATGACGGTCTGCGGGTCCAGCGCCCGCTCGGCGCCCGCGATGTCCTCACGGGCCGCGACGTACAGCTTGCCCTGCCACAGGGGCAGCAGCCGGACGTCCTCGGCGAAGATCTTCTGGGCCTGCTCGAACTCCTGGACGCCGGCCGAGCGGTCGCCCTCGCGGCGGGTCTTGGGCAGCAGGTCGTTCAGGATCTCGTTGGGCTCGTACGGGGTACCGACCGCGTTCTCCTTGCCGACGAACGGCGCGATGAAGTTGTCCGGGTCCGGGAAGTCGGGGAACCAGCCGCGTCCGAAGATCGGGTACTCGCCGCTCTTGTAGCCGGTCTGGAAGGTCTTCCAGGGCTGGCTGCGCAGGTTGATCCGGAACAGTTGGCTCTCGTCGAGCTGCCGCTTGAGCTCGGTGAACTCGTCGGCGGTCGAGGAGCCGTAGCGGTCGGTGGTGTACCAGAAGGTCAGCTCGACCGGCTGGGTGATCCCGGCGTCCCTGAGGATCTTCTTGGCCTTGGCGACGTCCGCCGCGCCGTACTTGTCGTAGAAGGGGGTCTTGTGACCGACGACCCCCTTGGGAACCATCGAGTACAGCGGCTCGGCGGTGCCCTGGTAGACCTTGGAGACGAGCGCGCCGCGGTCGACGATCTGGGCGATGGCCTGGCGGACCGGGAGCTTGGCGACCGCGGGGTCCTTGGGGTTGAAGACCAGGTAGCGGATCTCCGCGCCGACGTTCTCGACGACCTGGACGCCCAGCGCGTGCGACGCGGGGGTCTGGAGGTCGGTGATCTCCGGGGCCGACAGGCCTCGGTAGGTGGCGTCGATCTCCTTGGCCTTCAGCGCCGCGACCATCTTCGGGGAGTCCGCGAAGTAGCGGATGGTCACGGCCTTGTTCTTGCGGTTGGCGAAGCCCGTGTAGCTCGTGTTGGTGGTGAGCACCGCCTCGGCGCCCTCCTTGTACGAGTCGAGCACGTACGGGCCGGAACCGGTGACCTTGTCGCCCTCGCGGACCTTGTCGGCCGGGTAGTCCTTGGGCGCGACGAGGGAGGCGGCGGGCGAGCCGAGGACGTAGGGGAAGGTGGCGTCCGAGGTGTTCAGGTGGAAGACGACCGTCAGCGCGTCCGGCGTCTCGATCTTGTCGAGGGTGCCGAAGAGTCCCTTGGGGCCGACGTTGGATCCGATGGTCCTGATCCGGTCGAGGGAGTACTTGACCGCCTTGGCGTCGAGCGGCTCACCGTTGGAGAACTTCAGGCCCTTGCGCAGGGTGCACCGGTAGGCCTGGCTCGCCGCGTCCGTGAACTCGCAGCTCTGGGCCGCGTCGGGCTGGGGCTTGCTGGAGCCCGTCGGGAAGGCCAGCAGGGTCTGGTAGACGTTCCGGTACAGCTCCCAGGAGCCGTCCCACGCGGCCGCGGGATCGAGGGTGCTCGGTGCGCTCGTGGTACCGACGACGATCCTCTTCATATCGTCGCCGTCGTCCTCCGACAGCAGGCCGCATCCGGCGAGCAGGGATATGGACGCAAGGGCCGCAGAGATCTGCAGGCATCTGGTCCGGTTGAACACGTGCACGCTCCTCGATCAGCCAGGGGTGCGGCAGACCCTACCGCAGTGCCCCACGAATCCAATGGGTTGGTTTCGTGAGGCACTTGACCGGTTCCGTGCATATTCGGTATGCATTTACCTCCCTTTCGGAGGCAAATACGTCCGATTATCGGTCAGTGGACCCCGGCATTGAGGAACATCCCGCCATCGACGACGAGAGTTTGCCCAGTGATCCATTCCGCTTGTGCAGATGTCAGGAACGCCGCCGCCCCGCCGATGTCCTCCGGGAGCCCGAGCCGGCCGAGCGGATAGGCCGCCGCCGCCTCCTGCTCCCGGCCCTCGTAGAGCGCCTGCGCGAACTTCGTCTTGACCACCGCGGGCGCGATCGTGTTCACCCGGACCCCGGGCGCCATCTCGTGCGCGAGCTGGAGGGTGAGGTTGACCATGGCGGCCTTGCTCATCCCGTAGGCGCCGATGAAGGGCGAGGCGGAGACCCCGGCGATGGACGCGATGTTCACGATCGCACCACCGTTGTCCTTCTGCCAGGCGTGCCAGGTCCGCTGGGCGAAGCCGAGCGCCGAGATCACATTGGTCTCGAAGACCTTCCGTGCCACCCCGAGGTCCAGGTCCGCGATCGGCCCGAAGACGGGGTTGGTGCCGGCGTTGTTCACCAGGAAGTCGACGCGGCCGAAGGCCTCCATCGTGCGCTCGACGGCGACGGCCTGGTGGGCCTCGTCGTGCGCCTTGCCCGCGACGCCGATCACCCGGTCCGCGCCGAGCCGCTCGACGGCCTCCTTGAGGGCCTCCTCGTTGCGGCCGGTGATGCAGAGCCGGTCGCCGCGGGCGACCAGCGCCTCGGCGATGCCGTAGCCGATGCCGCGGCTGGCTCCGGTGATCAGCGCGACCTTCCCGCTGTCGATACCGCTGTACGTCATGTCCTACGCCCTGCCTCTCGTGGAGCCGTCAGTTGAGCGGGCCGCCGGCCACGTACAGGACCTGGCCGGAGACGAAGCCCGCGGCCTCGCCGGTGAAGAAGGCGATGGCGTTGGCGATGTCGTCCGGACGGCCGACGCGCTGGACCGGGATCTGGGTGGCAGCGGCCGCCTGGAAGTCCTCGAAGCCCATGCCGACGCGGGCGGCCGTCTGGGCGGTCATCTCGGTGGCGATGAAGCCGGGGGCGACGGCGTTGGCGGTGACGCCGAACTTGCCGAGCTCGATGGCCAGGGTCTTGGTGAAGCCCTGCAGACCGGCCTTGGCCGCGGAGTAGTTGACCTGGCCGCGGTTGCCGAGCGCCGAGCTGCTGGAGAGGTTCACGATGCGGCCGAACTTGGCCTCCACCATGTACTTCTGACAGGCCTTGGACATCAGGAAGGCACCGCGCAGGTGCACGTTCATGACGGTGTCCCAGTCGTTCTCGTCCATCTTGAACAGCAGGTTGTCACGCAGCACACCCGCGTTGTTGACCAGGATGGTCGGGGCGCCGAGCTCGCTCGCGACGCGGGCGACGGCCGCCTCCACCTGGGCGCCGTCGGAGACGTCGCAGCCGACCGCGAGGGCCCTGCCGCCGGCGGCCGTGATGGCCTCCACGGTGTCCTTGCAGGCCGCCTCGTCGAGGTCGAGTACGGCGACGGCACGGCCCTCGGCGGCCAGCCGTACGGCGGTGGCCGCGCCGATGCCCCGGGCCCCTCCGGTCACGATCGCGACGCGCTGCTCGGTGGTGGACATGCTGGATCTCCTCGCCCTTGAGAGGCGGTCGCCCAGAGGTGAGCAACCGCTTAGTAGCTTCAGCTGAGGAGACGCTAGGAGCCCTGGCACCCGGTGTCAACGCCAGGCGGGTCGACCCCGTCGGCATCGAGGACGTGGGGGCCCCGGCGGGGGTCCGGGAGCGGGGCCCCGAGCCTGGGGCCCCGAACCCCCGTCAGCGGACCAGCAGGTCCAGCAACCGCTCCACCTCCGCCGCCGGATCGGCCGTCAGGCCGGTGTGCACCGGACCCGGCTGCACCACGGTGCTCCGCGGCGCGATCAGCCAGCGGAACCGCCGCCCGGCGTCGTCGGCCGCCGCCTGCCCGGCGTCGGCCCCGCCGCTGCACACATCCTCGACACCGCGCAGGGCGGCCCGTACCCCGGCCACATCGGCCCCGGGGTCCAGCGCGAGGAGCTTCGCCTCGTCGAGGTGGGTGCGCGCGGCGACGTACGTGTGCGCCCGGCAGTAGACGATCACGCCGGCGTTGAAGCACTCGCCCCGTTCCATCCGGGGCACCACGCGCACCAGCGCGTACTCGAACACGTCCCGCTTGGTCACTCGCTGTCGCTCTTCATCTTCCGGGGACGGGGGTCGAGGCGGCCGGCGAGCCAGCCGGGCGGACCCGTCCTGACCTTCACCTCGGCCTCCATCGTGATCCTCTCGTGGATCGTGGCCGCGCGCGGCAGCAACGCCTCCACATAGGCGCGCCGCAGCGCGTCGGTGGAGTCGAAGCCGGGCTCGTCGACCAGCCACTCGTCGGGGACGTCGGCCGCGACCTCTGTCAGGAGTTCCTCGGTCACCAGCGGGGCGAGCGCGGCGGCCGCCGCGGCGATGTCCGGGCCCACAGGGGCCAGTACGTGGTCGGAGGCGTTGTAGGGCTTGGCGGCCGCGGCCGCCGCGGTGGGCCAGTTGTGGTGCCAGATCATGGTGGCGCCGTGGTCGATGAGCCAGACGTCCCCGTGCCACACCAGCATGTTCGGGTTCCGCCAGGAGCGGTCGACATTGTTGATGAGGGCGTCGAACCAGACCACGCGCCCCGCCTCGACCGGGTCCACCTGGTACGCCAGCGGGTCGAAGCCGATCGAGCCGGGCAGGTAGTCCATGCCGAGGTTGAGCCCGCCGCTGGCCTTGAGCAGCTCCTGGACCTCCTGATCGGGCTCGCCGAGCCCGATCACGGGATCGAGCTGCATCTGCACCAGGCGTGGGACCCGCAGCCCCAACCGCTGGGCCAGGCGGCCGCAGATGACCTCGGCGACCAGGGTCTTGCGGCCCTGACCGGCACCGGTGAACTTCATGACGTAGGTACCGAGGTCGTCGGCTTCGACGATCCCCGGGAGCGAGCCGCCCTCACGCAGGGGCGTGACATAGCGGGTCGCGATCACTTCGGACAGCATCCGCCCAGGTTACGGCGGTCAGGGCGCGGGGGCCCACCGCATGAGCAGTTCCTCGGCCGTGGTGACGGTCGCCACCAGCGCGAGGGAGTTGCGGATCACCTCGGCGGTGCAGGACGCGGGCACCCCGGCGATGGCGTCGACCGGAACCACCACCTGGTAGCCGAGGTTCACGGCGTCGAAGACGGTGTTCGGGATGGCGATGTTGGAGGAGACGCCGGTGACGACGAGGGTGCGGATGCCGAGGTTGCGCAGCAGGGGGTCGAGATCGGTGCCGGCCATCGGGGAGAGCCCGTGCAACCGACGCACCACCAGGTCCTGCTCGGCCACGACGATGGGCGGGGCGACCTCCACCGCCCGGCTCCCGGTCAGCTGGCGCACGGGCAGCCTCCCCGCGGCCCGGAACAGCCGGGCGTTGGTGTTCGCGCCGAGCCCGTCGGGCCGCCGTTCGGCGACCGCGTGCAGCACCTGCACGCCGGCCCCGCGCGCCGCGTCGACCAGTGCGGCCACCCGCTCCAGCATCCCCGAGTCCCGGGCCTCCTTGGCCAGTTCGGGCAGCGCGCTCTCCTCGCCCACGACCCCGTTCTGACACTCGACGGTGAGCAGCGCGGTGGTGGCGGGATCGAGATCGGGCATGGCTCCCCCTGGCGTGGCGACGGAAGAGCCCTCATGATTCCTGACACACAGTCAGATGTGAAGGGGTGCAGGACGGATGGACGTGGACGGGTCACGGACCGGGACCTCGCAGCGGCGGGGCCGGCGCATCATGATGAGCGACGCGGAGGTGGACGCTTTCCTGCGCGAGCAGAAGACCTGCCGGGTCGCGACGGTCTCCCCCGACGGGCGCCCGCACGTGGGCGCCCTGTGGTTCGCGTGGGACGGCAGCTCGCTCTGGCTGTACTCGATCACGCGCAGTCGCCGCTGGTCCGATCTGAGCAAGGATCCCCGGATCTCGGTGGTCGTGGATTCCGGCGAGTCGTACGACGAACTGCGCGGGGTGGAGCTGTCCGGCAGGGCGGTCTTCGTGGGCGAGGCCCCCCGTACCGGCGAGCCCTGCCCCGAGCTCGCGGAGGCGGAGCGGATCTTCCCGGTCAAGAACTTCGGGATCGAGGAGATGCCGCACGACGGGCGGCACGCCTGGATCCGCCTCACGCCGGAGTCGGTGGTCTCCTGGGACTTCCGCAAGCTGTAGCGGACCCCCTCAGCGCAGGTCGGCGGCCGCCTCCCGCAGGCTGTCGACCGCGGCCCGGACGGAGGGCCGCCGGTCGGCGTCCGCGCGCCAGACGGCGTACACGTGGCGGCGTACGCTGTCGCACACCGGCAGCAGTCGCACGCCCGGCGGCACCGGGCCGCGGCCCAGCTTCGGCGCCACGCACACGCCGAGTCCGGCCTCCACGAAGGCGAGCTGGGTGTGGTGCTCCTCGGCGATGTGGGCGATGCGCGGCTCGATGCCGGTCCCCCGCAGGGTGAAGACCAGCCACTCGTGACAGAACTGCCCTTCGTTCCAGGAGATCCATTCGTCGTCGCCGAATTCGGCGAGGGAGATCCCGGCCCTGCCGGGGCTCGCGGTCCGGTCGGCCAGCCGGTGGCCGGCCGGGACGGCGATGTCTACGGTGTCGTCCAGCAGGTGGGTGCGGGTGAGCTCGGCGGGCACCGGCATCCGCTTGTTGTTCCAGTCGATCGCCAGGGCCAGATCGAGGTCTCCGCGCACGACGGCCGCCATGCTCTCCTCGGGCTCCTGTTCGCGCACCCGGACCCGCAGCTCCGGATGCCCGGCCCGCAGCGCGGCCAGGGCCCGGGGCAGCAGCCCGCGCATGGCGGTCGGGAAGGCGCCGATCCGCAACTCGCCCACGGCGCAGCCGCGCTGGGCCTCCACATCGGCCTGGGCGAGTTCCACCTGGGAGATGATCCGGGCCGCGTGGTCGGCGAGCAGCCGCCCGGCGTCGGTGAGCCGGACCCCGCGCCCGTTCCTGGCCAGCAGCGGCTGGCCGACCTCGCGCTCCAGTTTGGCCAGCTGTTGGGACACGGCCGAGGTGGTGACATGAAGGCCGTCGGCCGCGCCGCTGACCGAGCCGTGGCGGGCGAGGGCGTCCAGGGTGCGCAGGCGCTCCAGGTTCAACATGTAAGCAATGCTACGGCGTCACCCAGAGAAACTTTCGCTTGTCCTACGAAGTTGATACGCGCACAGTAAAGGGCATGAGCGCACCGACCACCCCCGGGCCGACCCTCCCGGCCGTCTCCACCTCCGCGGACTCCACCCGGGTCCCCACCTCCCCGGTCCCCGACTCCCCGGTCTCCACCTCCCAGGGCTCCGCCACCACGGCCACGGTCACACCCACCGCCGCCACCACCGGCCGACGCCGGGGCGGGCTGCTGGACTGGCGGGTCCGGTTCGCGATCCTCTCGGTGATCTGGGGCTTCAGCTTCCTCCTGATCAAGGTCGGCACGGAGGCGTACGCACCCTTCCAGGTGGCGCTGGGTCGGGTCCTGTTCGGCGCGCTCGCCCTCCTCACCGTGCTGCTGGTCCGCCGCGAGCCGCTCCCCCGGGGCCTGCGCACCTGGGGCCACCTGACCGTGGCGGCACTGCTGCTCAACACCGCCCCGTTCTCACTCTTCGCGTACGCGGAGCTGAGCATCCCCTCCAGCCTGGCCGGCATCTGCAACGCCACCTCGCCGCTGTGGGGCATGGCGCTGTCCCTGGTCGCCCTGTCCGAGGACCGCCCGACGCGCCGCCGCTTCGCCGGGCTGGGTCTGGGCTTCCTCGGCGTCCTGACCGTGCTCGGTGCCTGGCAGGGCTTCTCCGGGGTCGACGCCAAGGGCACCGCGTTCGCCCTGCTGGCGTCCCTCTGCTACCCCATCGGCTGGATCTACGTCCGCCGCACACTGGCCGGGACCCCGGGCTCCCCGGTGGCCCTGACCGGCGGCCAGCTCATGATCTCCACGCTGCAGCTCGCGCTCGTGAGCGCCGTGTTCACCTCGGCGCCGACGTCGTTCCCGCTCTGGCCGACCCTGTCGGTGATCGCGCTGGGCGCCCTGGGCACGGGCATGGCCCTGCAGATGCAGTACGGGCTGGTGACCGAGGTCGGCCCGACCACCGCCCAGATGGTCACGTACTTCATCCCGGTCATCGCCACCACGGCGGGCGTCCTGGTGCTCGGCGAGCAGTTGCACTGGAACACCCCGGTCGGCGCCGCGATCGTCCTGGCCGGCGCGGCCCTCACCCAGACCCGCCCCGGGGCCCGTAGACCCGCCTGAACCGGCCCGTCCCGGCCCGTCACGGCCCCGGCGGCTGCGTCGCGTTGAACATCCGTGGCACCGCCCGCGCGCTGGAGCGCCGGGCGGCCGCCGGTGCCGAGCTCATGGCGCGGGCCCGCGGCGAGCTCGGACCGGCCCGCCGGGTGGCCACCGCGAACCTCTACCGCCTCCTGGGCACGGTGATCGCCCTCGGCGGGATCGTCTTCACCCTGGGCGGCCTCCTCGAGCCCGCCTGACCCGCGCCGAGCCGGTCCCGGTGACGGGACCGGTCCCACGTCCCGTCACCGGGACCGGGACCGGACCGTACCGGGCACGGCGGGCCCGCCGGGTCGACCCGTGGGCCCCCGGCGCGGCCGGGGCCCCGCCGCCCACGGTCACTCGTACCGCACCCCCGACGCCCCCACACTGACCGCCGCGGCCACCGCGTCGGCCAGACCCGGCACCTCGTCGACCGCCAGCTGCGACACCGTCAGCCGCACCCCCGGCCCCGCCTCGACCCGGAAGATCGCCCCGGCGGACACCGCCCATCCGGCGGCGAGCAGCCGCGTCACCACCACCGTCTCGTCGACCACCGGCACCCAGACGTTGAGGCCGCTGCGCCCGTGCGCCCGGACCCCCCGCTGCCGCAGGGCCTCGACGAGCGCGTCCCGCCGCCCCGCGTACGACCGGGCCACCGTCGCCGTGTCCACCGCGCCCGAGGTCCACAGCTCGACCACCGCGTACTGCAGCAGCCGGCTCACCCAGCCCGGCCCGAGCCGCTGCCGCCCCCGCAGCCGGTCCAGCGTGACCGCGTCGCCGGTCAGCACGGCGAGCCGCAGGTCCGGCCCGTAGGCCTTCGCCGTGGAGCGCACCAGCGCCCAGTGCCGGGTCACCCCGCCGAGCGGATGCAACGGCAGGTCGACGAACCCGTTCCCGTGGTCGTCCTCGATCAGCAGCACCTCGGGGTGGTCGGCCAGCAGGGCCCGCAACTCCCGGGCCCGCCCGGCGCCGACCGCGGCCCCGGTCGGGTTCTGCGCCCGCGAGGTCACCACCAGCGCCCGCGCCCCGGCCTCCAGCGCCCGGGCCACCGCGTCGACGCGGGGCCCGTCGTCGTCCACGGCCACCGGCAGCACGCGCAGGCCGAGCGCCGGGACCAGGTCCAGCGCCCCGCCCCAGCCCGGGTCCTCGATCGCCACCGCGTCACCGGCCCGCAGATGGGCCGTGAGCACCCGCTCGATCGCGTCCAGCGCACCCGAGGTCACCGCCACCGGCCCCGGCGGCACCCCGTCCGCGTCGAAGCCGGCCCGGGCCAGTTCGGCGAGCTCCGGGGCGACCGGGCTCGCCCCGTAGAGGGTCGGCGCCTGCGCGTACCGCCGGGCGGCCGCGGCGAGCGGCCCCTCCAGCGAGGGGAGCAGGCTCGCGTCCGGACTGCCCTCCGCGAGGTCCCGCACGCCTTCGGGCACCGCCATCCGCAGGGCGTCCCGCGGCGTGCTCGACGGGCGGGCCCGCACCCGGCTGCCGCGCCGTCCGTCGGTCTCGATGACCCCGCGCTCGCGCAGGGTCCGGTAGGCGGCGGCCACGGTGTTCGGGTTCACGCCGAGATCGCCCGCCAGCTCCCGCATCGGCGGCAGCAGCGAACCGGGCGCGAGCGCGCCCGAGGCCACGCCCGCCTCCACGCCCGCGGCGATATCCGCTGCACGACGTCCTGTGATCCGATAGTCTCCTAGCACAAACAACATTATGCACTAGTGCAATGGAGTTCGCCATGACCGCCACGCCTACCACGGAGACGCCCGGGACGACGGCCGAGAAGACCGACACGACCGCGCCGACCGGAAGCTACGAGCCCACCGACCTCACCGTCCCCAGCCGCTCCCGCGACCGGGCCCGCTACGACCGCAAGACGGTGCACTCGATACTCGACACGGCCTACATCTGCCACCTCGGCTTCGTCCGCGACGGCGCGCCCGTGGTCCTGCCGACGCTGTTCGCCCGGGTCGGCGAAGCCCTCTACATGCACGGCTCGACCGGCTCCCGCCCGCTGCTCGCGGCCCGCCGTACGGACCCGGGCCTGCCGGTCTGCGTGACCGTGACGCACGTCGACGCACTGGTGCTGGCCCGCTCGGCCTTCCACCACTCGCTCAACTACCGCTCGGTGGTCGTCCACGGCACGGCCCACCAGGTCACCGACGAGGCGGAGCGTCGGATCGCCCTGGACGCCATGGTCGACGCGGTCGTCCCGGGCCGCTCCGCCGACGTCCGGCCCGCCGACGCGAGGGAGCTCGCCGCCACCGCGGTGATCCGCGTGGACCTCGTCGAGGTGTCCGCCAAGATCCGCAGCGGTCCGGTGAACGACGACGCCGAGGACCTGGACCTGCCGTACTGGGCGGGCGTGGTCCCGGTGGCCCCCGCGTACGGAACCCCGATGCCGGACGCGGCCCTGGCCCCCGGCACCGCCGTCCCGGACTACCTCAGCGCGCTCTGAGGCACGCGCCGCTCGGGGGTGGGCGCGGTCGCCGGCCGACGGGCCTCGGCCACGATCAGCGCGCCCACCGCCGTCAACAGCAGTACGGTGCCCAGCACCACGGCGCCGGTCAGCCGCTCGCCGAGCAGCAGGACGGCGATCACCGCCGCGCTCACCGGCTCGATCAGCATGATCACCGACACGGTCGCGGCCCGTACCGCGGCGGCGCCGGTGAAGTAGAGCGCGTACGCCAGCGCGGTCGGCACGGTGGCGACGTACACCAGCAGCCAGAGCACCCGGCCGAGTTCGGCGGTGTGCGGCAGCAGCCCCTCCATCAGAGCGAGCGGCAGCAGGCACACCGTGCCCACCGCGACCGACCAGGCGGTGGTCACCAGCGGGTCCCCGCCCGCCCCGCGCTGCCCGAGCCACCGGGCCCGCAGGGTCATCCCCGCGTACCCGGCGGCCGACAGCAGCGCCCAGCCGACGCCGAGCGGCCGCACCTCGCCGCCGCCGCTGCCCAGCACCAGTACGGCGAGCCCGGCCAGCGCCCCGACGACGGCGGTCACGCCACCGCGTCCGAGTCGCTCGCCCATCCAGTGACGGGCACCCAACGCGATGATCACGGGTCCGGCGCCGAGGGTGACCACGGTGCCCACCGCGAGGCCGGTCTCGCGCACGGCGGCGAAGTAGGCGGCCTGGAAGAGGGTGAAGAGGAGCCCGGTCCCGATCAGCGAGGCCGCCGAAGGCCGCACCCGCCCCGGAACGGGGCGGGACCCGCGCACGGCGAGCACGCCGAGCAGCACGACGAGCCCGCCCGCGCACCGCCAGAAGGACAGGGAGAGCGGGCCGAGGTCACTGGCCAGGAAGAGGAGGGAGGCGGCCGCCCCGGCGGTGCCCCAGGCGGCTCCGGCGACGACGAGGTACAGCAGACTGCGCCCGGCTGCGGGCGAATGGTTCGACACGAGATGTCTCCGCGCATGCGTGAAGGATGAAAGAAACAGGTCATCGCTTCGCGGGCAGCACGGACCCGCCCGGGAGGTCCCGGGCCGGGTTACTACGAGGTGACGCCGCCCGCGCTAGGCGGCCGGCGGCGAAAGCACAGTCAAGTACATGGTCGCCACCCTAACCCTTGACGGCCGGGGACGGCTCGCGGTCCCGGTCGACGGGATCGGGTGCGGTCGTCGCCGCGACCGCCGCGGCCGGTGCGGTCGCGGGCGCCGGGCGGGAGGACTGGGCGATGAAGGCGCCGCCGAGCACCAGACCGCCACCGACGATCTGCCAGGTGGAGAGGTGCTCGCCGAGCAGGATCCAGGCGAACACGGTGGCGACGACCGCCTCCAGGAAGGCCACGACACCGGCGACCTGGGGGGAGAGCCGACGCACCGAGACCACACCGGTCAGGTAGGCGAAGACGGTCGCGATCAGCACCACCCAGGCGAGCAGCACCGGCGCGGGCACCATCGTGCCGCCCACGGAGGCCTCGCCGCCCAGCACCTGCCAGTCGATCTCCCAAGGCCGGGCGATCACGGTCATCACCAGGGCGCCGACGAGCATCCCGTACGCGATCACGCCGAGCGGGTCGGGGGCGTCGTCCCCGTCCGCGCCCTGGTCGGCGAAGACGAAGTAGAAGGCCTGGCAACAGGCGGCGGCGAGGCCGAAGAGCACGCCGAGCAGGTCCAGGCTCAGCCCGGCCCAGATCTCGACCACGCAGGCCAGGCCGACGACGGCCACGGCCGCGCCCGCGGCGGCCCCGCGCGTCACGGGCTTGCGCTGCACGAAGCGGATGTAGCCGAGCAGCAGCGCCGGCCCCAGGTACTCCAGCAGCAGGGCCACGCCGACGGGAATGCGGGACAGGGAGGCGAAGTAGAAGGCCTGCACACCCGCGACGGCGACGAGCCCGAAGCCCGCGAGCAGAGCGGGCCTGCGCAGCACGAGGTCACGGTGGCGCCAGGCCAGCGGGGACAGCACGAGCGCCGCCCCGGCCACCCTGAGCCAGACCATGTGGAGGGGGTCCAGACCCGCCTCGATCAGCGGCTTCGCCGCCACTCCGGAACCACCGAACGCGAACGCCGAGACGAGGGCCAGGCCCAGTCCGGCATTTCTCCCTGACGCTTGCATCCCGCCATCATGACAGGGCGGGTCAGGACCGTCACCGGGGTGACACCTGTTGAGACGCAGTCGAGATCCGGTCCCGTCGACCGCGCCGTGGACCCGGCCGGATCTGACAGGTCGTCAGTATTGAATGTTCCGCCCGCCGGGGCTACCTTCCGCCGCACGTACCCGACGAGAAGGGGTGGTCGCATGGCTGAAGTCACCGCGGAATCACGCATCGAGGCGTCCGCCGCGCAGCTCTGGTCCCAGCTGACGGACTGGGACGCGTACGGGAAGTGGAGCATGACCCACACGAACTTCCCCGCGGGCGGACCGGAGACCCTCTCGGTGGGCGCCACCTTCGCGGAGAACATGAAGATGATGGGCTTCCCGGCCGAGGTCGTCTGGACGGTCTCGGAGCTGGAGGCCGAACGCCTCTTCGCCATCACCGGAAAGGGCCCGATGGGCGTGGCGGTCCTCACCCGGTACACCCTGATCCCGGACGGTGAGGCCACCACGGTCCGCATCGACGGCGAGTTCACCGGGGCGGCCGTCTCCCTGATGGCGGGCAAGCTCAAGGACTCGGCCACCGCCGCGCTGAACGAGTCGCTGCGCAAGCTGGCGGGCCTGGTCGTCTGACGGCCCACCCGGACGGCACGTGAAGGCGCGCCCCGCGGGACGAACTCGCGGGGCGCGCCTTCACGTGCCGTGGCACGCCGGGACCGGTCGGACTCAGTGCTCGTCGGCCAGGATCAGGTAGAGCTTCTTGCGGGCGTCGTTGATGACCCCGAGCGCCTTCTCCCTCTGCTGGGGCGAGCCGGTCTTGAAGACCTGCCCGAACGCCTCCATCAGGCCGACGCCGGCCGTCCGGACCTCCTGCATGGCCTCGAAGTCGAAGCCGCGCCCGGCGTCCGCCCAGGGGGCGTCCGGACCCGACTCGGCCTCGGTGCGGCCCGCCTCGGTGAGCGTGAACAGCTTCTTGCCACCCTCGCTCGCACTCTCGATGAGCCCCTCGTCCTCGAGCAGCTGCAGGGTCGGGTAGACCGACCCCGGGCTGGGCTTCCACGCCCCGCCGCTGCGCTCGCCGATCTCCTGGATCATCTCGTAGCCGTGCATCGGCCGGTCGGCGAGCAGCGCCAGGATCGAGGCGCGTACGTCGCCGCGCCGGGCCCGTCCCCGCGGCCCGCCCCGTCCGCCGCGGCCTCCGAAGGGGCCTCCGCCGAAGGGCGGCCCGAACGGGCCGAAGGCGGCGCGCCGCCCTGGGAAACCCTCCCGACGATCGGGCCCGCAGTGGTCGTGACCTCGTCCGTGGTCATGGCCGTGGTCGTGTCCGTGCTGTCCGTGCTGTCCATGTGAACGCATGACTGCGCTCCTTTCGTCACGTTGTCGTCTGTGCATCGGTTGTCCGATGTCTCCACTATCGGCGACGGCTCGCGATGTGTCAACGATATATCGGAACACATCGGCGTACACGTCGTGCCGCACGGTCCGCGACCCCCTGCGGCTCCCCTTCCGTCAGAGGTGGCCGCCATCATGGGGACATGACCGACCCCCATGTGACCGGCGGCAGTGCGTGGCTGCTCCACCACGGCGACCGCGTGATCGCCCGGCTGACCGTGACCGGCTCCGACATGCCCTGGACCCACGCCGAGATCGAGACCCTGACCGGCTTCGAAGAGTTCCGCCCCCTCTTCGCCGAGCAGGAGCGGGCTGTCGACGACGAGGACTGGGAGCGGGCCGACACCTGCTACACCCGGATCCGTGGTGCGCTCTCGATGACGTTTCCCGACGGTGACCCGGTCGCCGAGTTCATGCTGCGCGTCCACGACGACGGCACCGCCGGATGGCGTTGGCACGACGAGCCCTTCGACACGACGAACCCGTGACACGCCGACCTCGCCGGCTCCGGAACGCGCGAACCGGGCGTCAGGCGTCGCGTCGGACCGACAAGGCCCTGGTCAGGCGACATCGTCCGGCCTGACCGCCCGCGCACCGACCCGACCGGGCCAGTCACCCCCGATTGGCCTTTGTCGACGATCAAGAAATCGCCCTACCGTCGGGGCATGCGC
Source organism: Streptomyces sp. NPDC048331 (assembly GCF_043201215.1). Taxonomy (NCBI): domain Bacteria; kingdom Bacillati; phylum Actinomycetota; class Actinomycetes; order Kitasatosporales; family Streptomycetaceae; genus Streptomyces; species Streptomyces sp. NPDC048331. The sequence continues at coordinate 36,405 of NZ_JBICYT010000044.1, forward strand.
ATCCGAATCGTCGACGCCTTCACCGACCGCCCCTTCCACGGGAACCCCGCCGCAGTCCTGCTCCTCGACACGGCGTTCCCCTCGGACGCCTGGCTCCAGCAGGTCGCCTGCGAGATGAACCTCTCCGAGACCGCGTTCGCCCACCCCCTGCCGCCCGGCGGGGACGCCGACTGGGCGCTGCGCTGGTTCACCCCGGCCGCCGAGGTCGACATGTGCGGCCACGCCACCCTCGCGACCGCCCACGTACTGGCCGCGGGCGGGCTCGCCACGGGGCTGATCCGGTTCTCCGCGCGCTGCGGCATCCTCACCGCCGAGACGGCCGAGGACGGCACGATCACCATGGACTTCCCGACGTCCTCGCTCACCCCGGTGCCGGCACCGGCCGCCGTGGACCACGCGCTCGGCGGCCCGCCGATCCTCTCGGTGCACGACACCGCCGACCACATCGGCGACCTCGTCGTCGAGCTCGCCGACGAGAAGACCGTCCGCGAGCTGGAGCCCGACCACGCGGCCCTGCGTGCCTTCGCCCGGCGCGGGGTGATCGTCACCGCGCCCGCCGAGGACCCCTCCCTCGGGTACGACTTCGTCTCCCGCGGCTTCTTCCCCGCCTTCGGGATCGACGAGGACCCGGTCACCGGAAGCGCCCACACCGCGCTCGCCCCGTTCTGGGCGGAGCGGCTGGGCCGCACCGAGCTGACCGGCCTGCAGGGCGGAGCGCGGCGGGGTCTCGTGCGGGTGACCCTGGCGGGCGACCGTACGCTGCTGACCGGCCGGGCCGTCACCGTGGTCGACGGCGAGCTGCTCGCGCCGCCGCCCGCCGCCTGACCGGCGGGGTGACCACGGAGCACGGAAGCGGGACCCGCGGGAAGGCCCGGGTCGGCTCAGCCCGCGGGCCCGCCTCCGTCACCCTTCGACCGCCCCGCCCTCCGCTCCGCACGCCGCTCCGTCCGTCGTGCCTTGGCGTCGGCCTTCGCGCGGGCGGCGCCGCGCCACTTCTCCTCCTGCTCCACCCAGGCGGCCGAGTCGATCCGCTTGCGGTAGACCTGCGCCGGCTCGGCCGCGCCCAGGTGCACCGTCCATCCCCACAGGGCGGCGGACACGACGAAGAGGACGCCCGCCACGCCCAGATAGGTGGCGATCTCCTCGGACTCGGAGGCGCCTTCCTCGTGCATGAAACCGGGTACACCGGCGATCAGCGCGTTCACCCACCACGCGAGCGCCACGTTGAACAGGACGAGGGAGATCCAGTACACGACCCGCGCGGTCCTCGCCGGACCGCTCAGGTCCCCCAGCAACAGCAGGCGCCGCAGTGTCACCGGCCCCGTCCGGTGGCGGCCGCCCGTGTCCTCCTTGGCCCGGCGCACCGACGCGTAGCACTCGTCCAGCCAGCGCCCCGGCTCCGGCTCCGGTGAGGAGTCGGTCGGCGCGAGCTGTTTGGCCTGGATCCAGCCCGAGAGGAACTGGATCTCCAGCTGGGCCTTCTCCAGGCGCCTGCGGTAGTGGTGGTCGGAACTACGGGCCTCGCGGCGGTCCCGGATGAGGAGGCTGATGCCGCCCACCAGGCCGGTGACCACGGGCACCAAGAAGGGTGCGAACGGTACCAAGGTGTCCAGTACAGCCACCGGGCGCGCCTCCTTGCTCCCCTCCAGCGTCGCACCGCCGCGGGGCCCGCCCCCGCCCGGAAGGGCCGATCGGGTGGGCCCGCCCCGGGTCACGGGGTCGGGAGCCAGCCCACCTTGCCCGCGAGCAGGGCGTACCCGCCGAAGGCCACGAGGTCGAGGAGCGCGTGCGCCACGACGAGCGGTCCCACCCGGCCCCAGCGCCGGTAGGCGAGGACGAAGACGGCACCCATCACCATGTTGCCGATGAAGCCGCCGATGCCCTGGTAGAGGTGGTACGAGCCGCGGAGCACCGAGCTGGCCAGCAGCGCGGCCATCGGCGACCAGCCCAGTTGGCCGAGCCGGCGCAGGAGGTAGGCCAGCACGATGATCTCCTCCACCACGGCGTTCTGCAGCGCGGAGAGAATCAGTACGGGGAACTTCCACCACACGTCGGGCAGCGCCTCCGGCACCACCGTGAGGTTGAAACCGCCGGCCCGGGCGCCCAGGTAGAAGGCCAGCCCGGCACTGCCGATCCCGGCGGCGACGAGGGCGCCCCGGCCCAGGTCCCACCAGGGCCGGGTGCGGTCGAAGCCCAGCACCCGCAGCCCGGGGGCGCCCTCGCGGGTCAGCAGGTGCGCCACCAGCAGTACGGGCACCAGCGCGCTCGCGATGCCGAACAGCTGCCAGGCCAGGTCCAGCCAGGGCCGGCCCGGGGCGTAGGAGCCGTTGAGCGTGGCCGCCTGGTCCTTGAGACCGCCGGGCTTGGTGAGCGAGCCGATGAAGCTGATCAGGGCCGAGACCCCGCTCGCGCCCAGCGACAGCGCGAGGACGAGCAGCGTCTCGGTGCGCAGCAGGCTCCGCCGCCCGTCCTCGTCCAGTTCCACGAACACCGGCTCCGGCTCCGTCCGCACGCCCGACTCCGTCCTGCCATCCCGTTGCGATCACCCCATAGTGCCTCCTCGGCGGAGCGGGAGGATCACCGCGGGGGCATCACCGGGATCACCGGGATCGCGCGGATCAGGCGGATCACGCGGATCACCGGGTGCGGCGGACGGTGCCGGGCGCGTGGCCGGTCAGCGGGCGACGGGCAGCGAGGCGCTCACCTCCTCCGTGAGTCCCACCGGCCAGGTGTGCACCGGGTCGCCCTTGTGCATCAGCTCGGTGTACCTCCGGGTCGTCGCGGCCAGCGCCTCGTCCCGCTCCAGTCCGGCGGCGAGCGCCCGGTGATAGGTGCCCACCTGCCAGGTCGCCCCGTTCACCCGGCGCCGACAGCGCTCCTCGATGATGCCGAGGTAGTGGTCCCGATCCGCGGGCTCGATGCCCCAGGCGTCCAGCCCCGCCGCCGCCATGGGCAGCAGCTCGTCCAGGACCAGCCGTACGGCGGGCACGCTCGCCAGTCCCCCGGCCCGGCCCCGGCGCGGCCACCGCAGCCGCGCGTCGATCCCGTACCGGCAGGCGGCGTCGAAGTTCGCCTCCGCCTCGGCGAAGGGCAGTCGGGTCCACACCGGTCGCGCCTCGTCCGCGAGGATGCGTACGAGCCCGTAGTAGAAGGCGGCGTTGGCGACGACATCGGCGACGGTGGGCCCGGCCGGCAGCACCCGGTTCTCCACCCGCAGGTGCGGCACGCCGTCGGCGACCCCGTACACGGGCCGGTTCCACCGATAGACGGTGCCGTTGTGCAGGACCAGCTCCTGCAACGCCGGTACCCCGCCCTCGGCCAGCACCCGCAGCGGTTCCTCCTCGTCGCATATCGGCAGCAGCGCGGGGAAGTAGCGGACGTTCTCGGCGAACAGCTCGTACGCCGAGTCCACCCAGCGCTCCCCGAACCAGGTGCGCGGCCGCACGCCCTGCGCCTGGAGCTCGGGCGGCCTGGTGTCGGTGGCCTGCGTGAACAGGGGCGGCCGCGACTCCCGCCACAGCTCACGGCCGAACAGGAAGGGTGAGTTGGCGCCGACGGCTATCTGTACCGCGGCCACCGCCTGCGCCGCGTTCCACACCGCGGAGAACCGTGCCGGGGTCACCTGCAGATGCAGTTGCACGGAGGTGCAGGCGGCCTCCGGCACGATCGACCCGGAGGTCCAGATCAGCCGTTCGACGCCGTCGATGTCGAGCGTGAAGTCCTCCCCGCGCATCATCAGGATCTGCTCGTTGAGCAGCGAGTAGCGATCCACCGCCGAGAGGTTCGCGGCGACCAGGTCCGCGCGGGAGATCGTCGGCAGAATGCCGATCATCACCACTCCGGCGTCGATCTCCGCGGCCTGCCGGTGGGCATAACCGAGCCCGGCGCCGAGTTCCTCGGCGAGCTGGTCGAATACCCGGCCGCCGAGCCGGTGCGGAAGGACGTTCACCTCCAGATTGAACATTCCCAGTTCGGTCTGGAAATCGGTGCTCGCAATCCGCTCCAGCACCTGGGCATTCACCATTCTCGGCATCCCGTCGGCCCCCGCGAGATTCAGCTCGATCTCCAGTCCCATCATGTTCTTGGGGCGATCGAACCTCTTCTCCGCCAGGAGCCGCTCCAGTCCCTCCAGACACTCGTGGAGCTTCCTTCGATACCGCTGCCGATCGGACAGGTCGAATCCGCCTGCCACGACCTTCTCCCCCATCGAAGCGTCCCTCCTCGAGTGGGCCTGGCCCGTGACACCCAGGCGCGCGTTACGGTCGATGATGCCCCGGCAGCGTGATCACTAACGCGCGGGGGGCGTGCGTGGCGAGGAGCGCGCGCCGGTTTGGCCGAAGGGCGCTTCGGCACATTCACCTGGCAAGTCGCGTTATGCAAATTCCGCTCCGACTTTGCCTTGTTCGGATAACCGACGCTTTCCAGCCGAGCCCCCGTCCGGTAACCTCCGAGGTCAGCGCGACATGTTCGCGTGCATGCGGCATGAATGCCATGTCAGCGGGTCCGGTAAGTGCCTTGCCGGCAATAGGCGGGACAGCTAGCCGAAACACTGCGTGAACACATGTCGTATAAACTCCGCAAACGAGGCAGAGAGTTGGCGCGCGGCCATTGCCCCTCGGCCCCCCTCTGGCCCCAGAATGCGAGTCCGCACCTGCCCCCGTTCCACCGGTCTCCCAAGTGAGAGGCGACCCACCATGCCGCTGCATGTCCCTCCGGCTCCCGCGCCCGCCCTGCGCAGCGTCCTCGCGGCACTCGGTTCCCCCACCGCCGTCCACGAGGCGCACACCCCGGCCCTGCGCGCGATCCAGGGGCCGCTGACCGCCGAACTCCCCCTTCCGGTCCACGTCCTCGACCGGTTGGGCATGTCCAACCTCGCGGCCGGCGGCAGGCCTCCGCGCACCCGACTCACGGGCTGGCGGTTCCTGATCCGCAGCGGGGACCGCTACGTCGCGGCGGCCGATACCCGGCTGACTCCCGACGGCTGGGTCTTCTCCCATTTCTTCGAGGGTCCCTACGTCGCGGCCACCGAACGCGCCCTGCGCCAGGCGGAGTCCCTCACGACCGGCTACCAGCCACGGCTGCTGTCGGTGCCGGAGCTCTACATGCTGACCCTGTGGCTGCACGGGGCGGTGGGCGCGGACGCCGCCGCCGGGCTGCCGGCCGGCGAGGACCTGCTGGTGCCCCTCGCCCCGGCCCCGCCCGGCATCGCCGCGTACCGCCCGCATCCGGTCTCCGAGCTGCTGCCCGTACTGACCCGTCGGCTGACCCCGGCACCGGCGGCGGCGCCTTCCTCCCTGGCCGCGCCCGCCGCCTGACCCTAATCACCCATTCGGCCTAGTCCACCCGGGCCACGTGCGAACCATCCGAAATGACAGGGGAGTTGGCCTGAACCGCCCGCACGAGTGATGCGTCATCAATCTGTGAGGACAGCTGCCGGGAAATACCTGCGAAGCGGCTGTCATGGGGGAAGACTGATGACACGCTCCCCGCGGGTGCGGGGATGACCCAGGGGGACGGCCATGACTCACGTATCGAGCCGTAGCACACAGACCACACCGCAGCGAAAGAACGCATCCATGTGCCAGCACCAGCCAGCCTGCCCGTCAGCCGAATCCGCCGACCGGGAGGCCGCGCGCCCGGTGGCCAACCACCCGGAGCAGGGCTGGAGCCTGCTGTGCAATGGCGTCCTGCTCTTCGAGGACACCGGTGAACTGCTGCCGGACGGCCAGATCATCGCCCCGCACCGCCCGCTCGCGGCGGCCTAGGCGATCGAGCTGTCCGAACGACCGTAGAACGACGAAGGGGCCGGTCCGGGGAAATCCCGGACCGGCCCCTCACTCATGTCAGGCGTCGTACTCGTCCAGCGGCGGGCAGGAGCACACCAGGTTCCGGTCGCCGAACGCACCGTCGATGCGGCGCACCGGCGGCCAGTACTTCTCGGCGGCCGTGACCCCGCCCGGGAAGACGGCCTCGTCGCGGGTGTACGGGTGGTTCCACTCGCCGCCCAGCGCCGCAGCGGTGTGCGGGGAGTTGGCCAGCGGGTTGTCGTCCACCGGCCACTCGCCGCCCGCGACCCGCTCGATCTCACCACGGATGGCGATCATCGCGTCGCAGAAACGGTCGATCTCGGCGAGGTCCTCGGACTCCGTCGGCTCGATCATCAGCGTGCCCGCGACCGGGAAGGACATGGTCGGCGCGTGGAAGCCGTAGTCGATCAGACGCTTGGCGATGTCGTCCACGCTCACGCCCGTGGCCTTCGACAGCGGCCGCAGGTCGATGATGCACTCGTGCGCGACCAGGTTGGCCGGGCCGGTGTAGAGCACCGGGTAGTGCGGCTCCAGGCGCTTGGCGATGTAGTTGGCACCGAGCACCGCCACCTGGGTGGCGCGCTTGAGGCCCTCGCCGCCCATCAGCCGGACGTACGACCAGGAGATCGGCAGGATGCCCGCCGAACCCCACGGAGCGGCCGAGATCGGGCCGACGCCCGTCTCCGGGCCCGCGGTGGGCTGCAACGGGTGGTTCGGCAGGTACGGGGCCAGGTGCGCCCGGACACCGACCGGGCCGACGCCCGGGCCGCCGCCGCCGTGCGGGATGCAGAAGGTCTTGTGCAGGTTGAGGTGCGAGACGTCGCCGCCGAAGTGACCCGGCTTGGCGAGGCCCACCAGGGCGTTCAGGTTGGCACCGTCGACGTAGACCTGGCCGCCGGCCTCGTGCACCTGGGCGCAGATGTCGGCGACGTGCTCCTCGAACACACCGTGCGTCGAGGGGTAGGTGATCATCAGCACGGCGAGTTCGTCGCGGTGCTGCTCGATCTTGGCGCGCAGGTCGGCCGTGTCCACCTCGCCGTCGTCGGCGGTCTTGACGACGACGACCTTCATGCCGGCCATCACGGCGCTGGCCGCGTTGGTGCCGTGCGCGGAGGACGGGATCAGGCAGACGGTGCGCTGCTCGTCACCGTTCGCGCGGTGGTAGGCACGGACGGCCAGCAGACCGGCGAGCTCACCCTGGGAACCGGCGTTCGGCTGGATGGAGACCTTGTCGTAGCCGGTCACCTCACAGAGACGTTCCTCCAGCTCGTTGATGAGCGTGAGGTAGCCCTCGGCCTGCTCCACCGGCGCGAAGGGGTGCAGCTGGCCGAACTCGGGCCAGGTCACCGGCTCCATCTCGGTGGTCGCGTTGAGCTTCATGGTGCAGGAGCCCAGCGGGATCATGCCGCGGTCCAGCGCGTAGTCCTTGTCCGAGAGCTTGCGCAGGTAGCGCAGCATCGCGGTCTCGGAGCGGTGCTGGTGGAAGACCGGGTGGGTCAGGTACACGTCCGAGCGCAGCAGGCCCTCGGGCAGCGTGTCGGCCGTGGCCGTGTCCAGCGCCTCGATGTCGGCGGTGACGCCGAAAGCGGCCCAGACGGCCTCGATGTCGGCGCGCAGGGTGGTCTCGTCGCAGGCCACGGAGACCAGGTCGGCGTCGACCTGGAACAGGTTGACCCCGCCCTCGCGGGCGGCGGCGACGACCTCGGCGGCACGGCCCGGGACGCGCGCGGTGATCGTGTCGAAGTAGGAGCCGTGCACGATCTCGACCCCGCCGGCGGTCAGGCCGGCGGCGAGCAGCGTGGCGTAGCGGTGGGTGCGGCTCGCGATCGTCCGCAGGCCGTCCGGGCCGTGGTAGACGGCGTACATGCCGGCCATGACGGCGAGCAGCACCTGCGCGGTACAGATGTTGCTGGTGGCCTTCTCACGGCGGATGTGCTGCTCGCGGGTCTGGAGCGCGAGGCGGTAGGCCTTGTTGCCGTCCTTGTCCACGGAGACGCCGACGAGGCGGCCGGGCAGCGAGCGGGCGTGCTTGTCCTGGACGGCCATGTAACCGGCGTGCGGTCCGCCGAAGCCCATCGGGACACCGAAGCGCTGGGTGGTGCCGACGGCGATGTCCGCGCCGAGCGAACCCGGCGAGGTCAGCAGGGTCAGGGCGAGCAGGTCGGCCGCGACGGCGACGATCGCGCCGAGCTCGTGGGCTTGGTCGATGACCGGCTTGATGTCCCGGACGGCACCGGAGGCACCCGGGTACTGGACCAGGACACCGTAGACACCGCGCTCGGCGACCTCGGCGGGGATGCCGGCGGACAGGTCGGCGACGACGACCTCGATGCCGATCGGCTCGGCGCGGGTCTGGATGACGGCGATGGTCTGCGGCAGCGCGTCGGCGTCCACCAGGAAGACGTTGCCCTTGGACTTGCCCACACGGCGGGCCAGGGTCATGGCCTCGGCGGCCGCGGTGCCCTCGTCGAGCAGCGAGGCGCCCGAGGTCGGCAGCCCGGTCAGCTCGGCGACGACCGTCTGGAAGTTCAGGAGCGCCTCGAGGCGGCCCTGGGAGATCTCCGGCTGGTAGGGCGTGTACGCCGTGTACCAGGCCGGGTTCTCCATGACGTTGCGGAGGATCACCGGCGGCGTGAAGGTCCCGTAGTAACCGAGACCGATCATGGGCGAGAGGACCTGGTTGCGGTCGGCGAGCGAACGGAGCTCGGCCAGCACCTCGGCCTCGGTGCGCGCCTCGGGCAGGTCGAGCGCCTCGGCGGTCTTGATCACATCCGGGACCGCGGCAGCGGTCAATTCGTCCAGGGAGCCGTAGCCCACCTGGGCGAGCATCTTCGCCTGCGCCTCGGCATCCGGGCCGATGTGGCGCTGTTCGAAGGGGATGCCTCGCTCCAGCTGGGAGAGCGGAATGCGGTTGGCGGTCATGTACGGAGGCCTCCTGGTCGTATGACCTGCGAGGGGCACCACGGCGCGGGCACCCGGACGGCCTCCCCCTCTGTCATCTGCACCTGAGAGTTTCACCGGAGTCACGGGGGTCTCCCGAGGATCCGGCTTTCACCGTCGGTGAGGAGGGGGACCGGCACTGCGCCCGGTACCCGCCCTGCTTTCCAGAGTGGCCTCGTCCGTGCGGTACGTATGCCTGAGAGATTCCGGGGAGGATTTGCTCCTTCGGCGCCTCCGTCTTGCTCACTCGGAGGACTCTCCCGCACAGGGTCGACAGCCGTTCACCAGCGTACCAGCGAGGATCTGGACCCTCCCCGAGTGGCCTCCGCTGCGGATATGCACTTCTGTAGTCATTACGGAGCAGTTGCGACCTTTTGGAGGGACCGTGCAGACCGACATCGATCCGCGCAGCCTGATCGGCCGCAAGGCGTTCGACCGCAATGGCACCAAGATCGGCACGATCGACGAGGTCTACCTCGACGATGCCACGGGCGTCCCGGAGTGGGCGGCGGTCCGGACGGGGCTCTTCAGCCGCGACGCGTTCGTCCCCCTGGAGCCGAGCGAGCTGGTGGGCGACACCCTGCGGGTGCCCTTCGAACGCGCCCTGATCAGGGACGCCCCGGACTTCGGTGTCGGGCGCCACCTCTCCCCCGAACAGGAACTGCAGCTTTACCACCACTACGGACTGGACACGACCCTACCGACGGACTTCAACCGCGACTTCGGCCGCCTGGCGGGTGACGAGAGCTAGGTCCTGATCCGAAGGACACGCCCCGAGCCCTAGGCGGAGCCGGTGCTCCCTTCGGGGCGCTCCCCCACCAGCGGCAGCGGATCGGACGGCTCCAGCTCGGGGTCGTCCACCCGGAAGGTCCGCACCCGGCCGGGCTCCGATCCGGGCTGCTCGAACCGTACGGTCACCCGCCCGACGCCACTGCCCTGCACCCATCCGGGCCCGTACACGGCATGCCGTACGTCGCTCCCGGCCATCCAGCGTCGCTCAGGGGCCGGCTCCGGCTCCGCGGGCGGCTCCATGGCCCCGTGGGCTCCCTCGGCCCCCACCTCGGCCGCACCGGCCGCCACAGCTCCCCCTCCGGCCCCATCGGTCCCATCGGTCCCGCCTGACCCGTCGGACCCGTCCGATGCGGCGGACCGGTCCACCCCGTCCGGCTCAGCGGCGAGCGACTGCGCGAACAGGTCCTCCTGCGTGTAGTCCGCCAGCCCGCTCACCCCGACCCCCAGCAGCCTCACCCCGCCCGTGGTGTCCACCCCCTCCAGCAGCCGCGCCGCCGCCTCCCGCACCACCGCCGGGTCGTCCGTGGGCCCCCGCAGGGTCTCGGACCGGGTCAGCGTGGAGAAGTCGTACCGGCGCACCTTGAGCACGATCGTGCGCCCGGAGTGCCCCGAATCCCGCAGCCGCCGCACGCACCGGTCCGCGAGCCGCTGCACCTCGCCGCGGATCCTGACCCGGTCGTGCAGGTCCACGTCGAAGGTGTCCTCGACCGACACCGATTTCGCGTCCCGCTCCGCGACCACCGGCCGGTCGTCCAGTCCGAGCGCCATCCGGTACAGCCCGGCACCGGCCGAGCGGCCGACCATCCGGACCAGCTCGTCCTCGCCGGCCTCCGCCAGCTCCCCCACCGTGGTGATCCCGGCCCGGCGCAGGTGCTCGCCCGTGGCCGGCCCCACCCCGGGCAGGGTCCGTACCGACATCGGCGCGAGCAGCTCGCGCTCCGTCCCCGGTTCGATCAGCAGCAGCCCGGCCGGTTTGGCCTCCTCGGAGGCCACCTTGGCCAGCATCTTCGACCCGGCGAGCCCCACCGACCCGCTGAGTCCCGTGGCGGCGCGGATGTCCGCCCGCAGCCGCTCGCCCGTCTCCCGCGCGCTGCGCGCGTCGAAGGCCACCCCGCCCGCCTCCAGGTCCACGAAGGCCTCGTCCAGGCTCAGGGGCTCCACCAGGGGCGACAGCTCGCGCAGCAGGGCCATCACCACGTCGCTGACCTGCCGGTAGAGACTGAAGCGGGGGATCAGGTACGCGCCGTTCGGGCAGAGCCGCCGCGCCTGCCCCATCGGCATCGCGGAGTGCACCCCGAAGCGCCGGGCCTCGTACGAGGCGGTGGCGACGACGCCACGCGGCCCGAGGCCGCCGACGATGACGGCCTTGCCGCGCAGGCTCGGCTTCGACGCCTGTTCCACGGAGGCGTAGAAGGCATCCATGTCCAGATGCAGGATGGTCGGCGCGGCTCTCACAGCCCGATGCTGCCCTACACCACTGACAACGCCTCGGCTCGGGTCAGACGGCTCGGTTGCGGCGGGCGGCCAGCTCGTCCGTCGGGTTGTGCCGGACCAGGGTCTCGCCGGTGTCCACCCGCTCCCCGTGCAACTGCGACAGCGCGCTCTCGACGTCGGACCACACCACGCCCACGGCGATGCCGAAAACGCCCTGCCCGCCCTGGAGCAGGCTCACGACCTGGTCCGGCGAGGTGCACTCGTACACGGTGGCGCCGTCGCTCATCAGCGTCATCCGTTCCAGGTCCGAGAACCCGCGGTCCTGGAGGTGCTGGACGGCGGTGCGGATGTTCTGCAGCGCCACCCCGGTGTCCAGGAAGCGCTTGACGATCTTGAGGACCACGACGTCGCGGAAGCTGTAGAGCCGCTGCGTCCCCGTCCCGTAGACGGCCCGCACGCTGGGCTCCACCAGCCCGGTCCGGGCCCAGTAGTCGAGCTGCCGGTACGTGATGCCGGCCGCGGCGCACGCCGTCGGCCCGCGGTAGCCGATCTGCTCGGGCTCCGGGTCACCGCCCACCGGTCCGACCGGCGTCGACTCCGGCTGACGGCGCGCCGAACCGACCGCACCGCCGCGCAGCGGGTACGGCCCAGCCTCACTCCGTACGGGGATGCCCCCGGTCGTACCGTCGCCCGTGATCCTCACGCCGACCCTCCGTCCTTGACCTGCCCACCTTGAAGGTAGGCAGTCACCAGGGGTGCGTCAACGATCGCCACACTCGGCACGCCGAGTGATAATCACCCTGAGAGTGGTTTCCCGTATCCCTTTGCGGGGAAAGGCTAATCGAATGGGCTGAAGATCCCCGAGGACGACGCGGCCGACGTGTCACTGCGGGCCGGTACCGAAGTCCTCCGGCGAGATCTGGTCGAGGAACTCGCGGAACTTCTCCACCTCGTCCTCCTGCTCGTCCGGAATGGCGATTCCGGCGTCGTCCAGCACCCCGTCACTGCCGTAGATCGGCGTCCCCGTCCGCAGGGCGAGGGCTATGGCGTCGGAAGGACGCGCACTCACCTCGACCCCACTGGCGAAGACGAGCTCCGCGTAGAAGACGCCCTCCCGCAGATCCGTGATGCGGACCTCGGTGAGCTCCTCGCCGATCGCCTCCAGCACGTCCTTGAACAGGTCGTGCGTCAGCGGTCGGGCAGGGGCCATCCCCTGCTGCGCGAAGGCAATGGCAGTCGCCTCCCCTGGACCGATCCAGATGGGGAGGTACCGGTCGCCTCCCACTTCACGCAGGAGCACGATCGGTTGGTTGGAGGGCATTTCCACCCGGACACCCACAACGTCGAGCTCGTTCACACAGCAACCCTAGGACCTGCTCGGCAGGTTTGGGTAGTCGGGCCCCCCACCTCAGGGCAGCCGAACCCCGAGAGCGGTCTGTACGAGGGCCTCGTGGAGCCGTACGGAAAGCCCCGCGAGCTCCTTCAAAGTGGCCTCCGCGTGAGCTCTGGTCTGCGGATTGCGATGCCTGCGCAGCGGTGCCACGACCTGCTCCACCAGCCCCGCCTCACGGTCGGCCGCGGCCTTCATCGCGCGCAGGTGCCGCGGTTCCAGCCCGAAGCGGCCGAGGTCGGCCACCAGCCGGGCCACCGTGACGGCCTCGGCGTCGAATCCGCCGTCCGCGCCCTCGGTGAGCAGCCCGTACGACTCCCACTCGACCAGCTGCACCTCGTCCACCCCGGCGGCCGCGAGCAGCTCGGCCCGGCCCACACGTGCCACGGTGGGGCGCTCCCGCCCCACTTCGCCGTAGACGGCCGCCGGTCCGGACGGATCGACGGAATCCCCGTGGGCGGTGGGCGCCGGGATGCGGATCTGTTCCCCGCGGGCGAGCGCGTCGAGCTGCTCGCGGATGACCTTCAGCGGCAGGTAGTGGTCCCGCTGCAGGCGCAGGATGCGGGCGAGCCGCTCCACGTCGTCGGTGCTGAACTTGCGGTATCCCGAAGGTGTGCGTCGAGGCTCGACGAGTCCCTCCGCCTCCAGGAAACGGATCTTCGAGATGGTGACTTCGGGAAACTCGTCACGCAGCGTGGTGAGCACCGTGCCGATGCTCACCAGCCGCCCGGCCGGGCCGGCGGTGCCGGCGGTGCCACTTCGCGGGGCACCGCCGGTCGGGGTACGCAGCATGGAACCTTCCCTAAAAGGGTCAGATGCCCCGCAGGCTCGCGTAGAAGACCAGCCGGTACTTGCCGATCTGCACCTCGTCGCCGTTCTGCAGAGCGACGGAGTCGATCGGTTCACGGTTCACGTACGTGCCGTTGAGGCTGCCGACATCGGCGACGGTGAAGCCGCCTTCCTGGCTCCGGCGGAATTCGACATGGCGCCGGGAGACGGTGACGTCGTCCAGGAAGATGTCGCTCTGCGGGTGGCGGCCGGCCGTGGTCAGCTCACCGTCCAGCAGGAAACGACTCCCGGAGTTGGGACCGCGCCGCACGATGAGCAGCGCGGAACCGGGGGGCAGCGCTTCCACCGCGGCCTGCGCCTCGGGGGACAGCGAGGAGGACGACACGTGCGGTTGTCCCGACACCTCGGCCTCGTAGGCCTCGAGGCCCGAGATCGAGATCGTGGACGTGGTCTCCGAGGCACGCTCCGGCGTCAGACCCGCCCGCAGCGGCGCACCGCAGTTCGAGCAGAACCGACTGGCCGCATCGCTGCGGTGTCCGCACCTGCTGCAAATCTGCTCGGCCGACATGGACGGCTCCTCGCGCCGCGGGTACCCCGCGGATGCATTGGTGGCATACGGGTCGGGGGCAAACCCTCCACCCGCACTTGAGGTTGATGGTTCACCGAAACCTATGCGTCCGGTACCAGCAGGGTCAACAGACGACGCGCCGGAGCCACCCGGAACATCTCCCGCGCCGGCGACTTCGTCGCGGAAGAGCGGCCGGTCGCCCTGCCCTTCCACGTCCCCGTGCCCGGCGCGGTGCCGTGCCGCGCCGCCTTCCTCGCGGTTCTTCTTGCCGAACAACTTCTCAAACAACTTCACGGGCGATTCCCCTTGACCGAAATAGACCCGCCCGTGGGGCAGGACGAACTCCGAATGCAGACACCTGCCGACCCGGACATTCTCACAACGTCCGTAACCACCAGACAGTTTCCACCACGCACCGCGACTTCGGTGCGCCGACCCCCCGCAGGCATCCGCCCGCGTGGGCCGCTCCACTCCTCACTCCGCATCATCCCGATGACGACCGAGCGTAGTCAGGCTGCTTCGCAGCCCGCAAGGCATCCACAACGATCTTCGCCGACCGTGTGACGGCGACGGTGGCCTGCTCCTTCTCCAGCGTCTGGACGACACCGCCGGGAATGTTCAGCGCGGGCTCCAGATCCTGGGGCTTGCCGATCACCTTGAACTCATAGGGTTGTGTGATCTTCTTACCGTCGATGGCGACCCCGCCGTCCTCGTCCGAGAAGAACGAGCTCGCCACGATGCGCACCCCGTTGATCTGGATCGCCTCCGCCCCGGCCGCCCGCAGCTCCTGGAGCGTGTCCAGCAGTTGGTCGGACTGCACCTGCCCCGTGGGATCCGTGATCTTCAGCGTGATGCCCGGCCCCTGGGCTGCCACGGTACCGGCCAGGATGCCGAGTTGGCGTTCCTTCTCGACGGTCTGCTTGCGCGCCTCCTCGGCCTGGTCCGAGCTGCTCTCCAGCTCCTTGCGCTGGTCCTCCAGACGCTGCTTCTCGTCCTCCAAGCGCTTGGTCCGCCCGTCGAGCTCGTCGAGGATCCGTACGAGGTCCTCCTGACGGGCCCCGCGCAGCGCGCTGGAGTCGCTGTTGGACCGGACCTGGATCGCGAGACCGAGGCCCAGGACGAACAGGAGCAGTGCGACGATCAGTTGGGCCCGGCTCACCCGCGGGGGCCACAGTCCGGCCGCGAGCCGCTGCCGACCGGTCTCCTCGGGCTGCGCCGGCGCCCCCTCGGAAGGCTCCGAGGGCTTGGGCGCCTGCGGGGGCCCCGCGGGCACCGAGGACCGCGGCGGCTGCGGGGCCTGCGGCAGCTCAGGAGACTGCTGAGGCTCAGGAGACTTCGGGGTCTCAGGGGCCTTCGAGGGCTCGGGGGCGCGCTCGGGGACCTTGTGCGGCTCCGCCGGCCGGCCCGTGCCCGCCGGCTCCTCAGGGTTGTCACTCGTACTCATCGGCCTCACGCCCGGAACACGTGCCGGCGGATCGCCGCGGCGTTGGAGAAGATGCGGATGCCGAGGACCACGACCACACCCGTGGACAGCTGTGAACCCACCCCGAGCTTGTCGCCGAGGAAGACGATCAGCGCCGCCACCACCACGTTGGACAGGAACGACACCACGAAGACCTTGTCCACGAAGATGCCGTCCAGCATCGCGCGGAGGCCGCCGAACACCGCGTCCAGCGCCGCCACGACGGCGATCGGCAGATATGGCTCCACCACGGCCGGCACTTCGGGTCGGACCAGAAGTCCGGCCACCACTCCGGCCAAGAGGCCCAGTACCGCGATCACGATGCACCCTTCTGCTGCTCTGCCGGTGTTGCTGTACGTACGGTCAGGCTCGACGCGGCCGGCAGCCGCAGGTCGTCCGCCGGGGACAGGGCGGAACGGATCCCGTAGCTCTCCTGCAACACGTGCAGGTACTGTCCGTCCGCCGAGTCCTGGAAGGCCGTTCCGAGCCGCTTCTTGTCCCCCACCGCCAGCACTTCGTACGGCGGCACCAGCGGCCTGTTGTCGACCAGTATCGCGTCACCCGCGGCCCTGATCGCCGACAGTTCCGTCAGCCGCTGTCCGTTGATGGAGATGGCCTCCGCCCCGGACTGCCACAGCCCGTTGACGATCTTCTGCATGTCCCGGTCACGGAGCCTGCCGGTGTCCGAGAAGCCCGAGCTTTCGCGCGGTTTGCCACCGCCGCCCGACGAGGCGCCCTTCGCATCGTCCACGACCAGCTTGATCCCCGGCCCGCGGACCTCCGTGGCACCCGCCAGCAGGGCCACGAGCTCGCCCTGGCCCCCGCCGGGCTGCTTCAGCGCCGCACGTTGGCGGGCCGCGACATCCGTCCTGAGGCGGTCGATGTCACGCTCCAGGCCGTGCGTGCGGTCGTCCGCCCGCTCCACCCGGTCGATCAGCTCCTGACGCTCCTTGGCCAGCACCGGCGCCGCTATCCGCGCCTCGGCCGCGCCGAGCGTGACGACCATGGCGGTGACGACGAGGCCGGCGGCGAGCCCCAGTTTGGCCTTGAGGGTGCGGGGCAGGCCCGCCGTGCCCTCCGCCTCGCGCCGGGCCGCGGCTTCCGCGTAGCCCTCGTCGAGACTGTGGTCCATCACGTGCGTCAGCAGCGACATGGAGGCGTCCGGGCGCGCAGGGGCAGAAGACGCCGGAGTCCGGTTGTGGGGCGGCTGCGACATGCCGCACATCGTCGCATGTCGGCAGCGCACTCACCCAATGCGTCCATCCGATGGGCCGGGCCGGGCACTCCCCGCACCCGCCCACCGGACGTCCGCCCTACGTCGTCACACGCCGGGCCCTCAGTGGCCGG
Source organism: Streptomyces sp. NPDC048331 (assembly GCF_043201215.1). Classification (NCBI taxonomy): domain Bacteria; kingdom Bacillati; phylum Actinomycetota; class Actinomycetes; order Kitasatosporales; family Streptomycetaceae; genus Streptomyces; species Streptomyces sp. NPDC048331. The sequence continues at coordinate 52,934 of NZ_JBICYT010000044.1, forward strand.
CGCCCTCCACCACGCCCGCCCACTCGTCGAGCAGGGCCTGCGCGGTGCCGTCGTCGGGGCCCTCGGCCCACAGGTGGGTGACGGCTTCCGCCGGGTCCGGCAGGACCAGCGCCCACCGTCCGTCGGCCTCGACCACCCGCACCCCGTCGGTGGTGTCCACCTGCCGGTCGCCGGCCACCTCCACGACCCGCCGCATGACGAGCCCCTTCACCGCCCACGGCGTCGCCACGTCCCGCCTGAGCACATGAGCCCGCGGAATCCGGGCGTCGATCTGGCTCAAGGTGAGCTGCGTACGCGCCACCAGCCCGAGCAGCTGCACGAACGCGGCCGAGCCGTCGAAGACACTGCCGAACTCCGGAACGATGAAGCCGCCCTGGCCATCGCCACCGAAGATGGTGTTCTCCGCCCGACCCACCCGGGTCAGGTCGTCGGGCGAGGTCGTCGTCCACTCGACCTGCGTACCGTGGTAGGCCGCCACCTGCTCGGCGACCCTGGTCGTGGTCACCGGCAGCGCGACCTTGCCGCTGCGCTTCTCCGCGGCGACCAGGTCGAGCAGCACCAACAGCGCCCGGTCGTCCTCGATGATCCGCCCGCGCTCGTCCACCAGGGAGATCCGCTCGCCCACCGGGTCGAACCGCACGCCGAAGGCGGCCCGCGCCGAGGCCACGATCTCCCCCAGCCGCACCAGACCGGCCCGCCGGGACTCCCTGGTCTCCGTCGGCCGGGACTCGTCGAGCCCCGGGTTGATCGTCAGCGCGTCCACACCGAGCCGACCCAGCAAGCTGGGCAGCACGAGGCCGGCGCTTCCGTTCGAGGCGTCCACGACCACCTTGAGCCCGGCATCGGCGATGCCGGTGGTGTCCACCCTCCGCAGCAGCGAGCCGGTGTAGGCGTCGAAGACACTGCCCGGGAACTGCAGGTCTCCGATCTCCCCGGGGAACGCCCGCCGGTACTCCTGGCGCGCGTACACCCGGTCCAGCTTGCGCTGTCCCTGGAGCGAGAGGTCCGCTCCCCGCTCGTCGAGGAACATGATGTCCACGGAGTCCGGCACCCCCGGCGAGGTCCGCAGCACGATCCCGCCGGCGCTGCCGCGCGCGGTCTGCTGCCGGGCCACGGGCAGCGGTACGTTCTCCAGGTCCCGTACGTTGATGGCGCTGGCCTGGAGCGCGGAGATCACGGCCCGCTTGAGCGCCCTGGCGCCTCGCGAGTGGTCACGGGCCGTCGTGACGATCGCGCCCTTCTTCAGGGTCGTGGCGTACGCGCCGGCGAGCCGGACCACCACCTCGGGAGTGATCTCCACGTTCAGGATCCCGGAGACCCCGCGCGCGCCGAACAGGTGCGCCTGGCCGCGGGACTCCCAGATCACCGAGGTGTTCACGAAGGCACCGGCCTCGATGGTCTTGAACGGGTAGACCCGCACATTGCCCTGGACGATCGATTCCTCACCGACCAGGCACTCGTCACCGATGACGGCCCCGTCCTCGATGCGCGCGGCGCGCATGATGTCGGTGTTCTTCCCGATGACACAGCCGCGGAGATTGCTGTGGGGCCCGATGTACACGTTGTCGTGCACGACGGCCCGGTGCAGGAAGGCGCCGCTCTTGACGACGACGTTCGACCCGACGACGGTGTGCTCGCGGATCTCGGCGCCGGCTTCGACCTTGGCGTAGTCCCCGATGTAGAGCGGCCCGCGCAGCACCGCGTCGGGGCTGACCTCCGCCCCTTCGGCGATCCACACCCCGGGGGAGATCTCGAAGCCGTCCATCTCGATCTGGACCTTGCCCTCGAGCACGTCGGCCTGTGCCTTGACGTAGCTCTCGTGCGTGCCGACGTCCTCCCAGTAGCCCTCGGCGACATAGCCGAAGATGGGCTTGCCTTCCTTCATCAGCTGCGGGAAGACATCACCGGACCAGTCGACGGACACGTCCGGGTCCACGTAGTCGAAGACCTCGGGCTCCATGACGTAGATGCCCGTGTTGACGGTGTCCGAGAACACCTGTCCCCAGGTCGGCTTCTCCAGGAACCGCTCGACCTTGCCCTGCTCGTCCACGATCGTGATGCCGAATTCCAGCGGGTTGGGCACCCGGGTCAGGCACACCGTGACGAGGGCGCCCTTCTCCTTGTGGAAGCGGATCAGATCGGTGAGGTCGAAGTCGGTGAGCGCGTCGCCGGAAATGACGACGAAGGCATCGTCCTTCAGGGCCTCCTCGGCATTCTTCACGCTGCCGGCAGTGCCGAGTGGCTTCTCCTCGTGGGCATAGGTGAGCTCCATTCCGAGCTCTTCGCCATCCCCGAAATAGTTCTTGACGAGTGACGCCAGGAACTGCACGGTGACCACGGTCTCGCTGAGCCCATGCCGCTTGAGCAGCCTGAGCACATGCTCCATGATCGGCCGGTTGGCCACCGGCAGGAGCGGCTTGGGCATGCTCGAAGTCATGGGGCGAAGACGCGTGCCCTCGCCACCGGCCATCACGACGGCCTTCATGTCGGAAGAGTCCTCCTTGGGAGACGACAGTCGTACCGACCTTCGCCCGTCTCGGTCGGTGACTTCGCAACTCCTCCGCGTCATCCGGCGCCGGGCGGGCTCAATCGGTCGTGGAGTCAGCCTTCACCAGACGGCGGACTTGAACCACGTAAAGGATTCCTGCCCACCAGTAGAGGGTTGTACCCCATACGGCGAACGCCCATCCGAAAACTGCGGCCAACCAGGCCAACCAGCCGCTTCCGTCACTGAGCAGGAGCAAGGGAAACGCGTACATCAGGTTGAAGGTGGCGGCCTTGCCGAGGAAGTTGACCTGCGGCGGCGGATATCCGTGTCGGCGCAGGATCCACACCATGACCAGCAACATCAGCTCACGCGCGAGCAACGCGCCGGTGAGCCACAGCGGCAGGATCTCGCGATAAGTCAGACCGAAGAGTGTCGACAGGATGTAGAGCCGGTCCGCGGCAGGATCGAGCAGCCGCCCGAGCTTGCTGATCTGATTCCAGCGCCGTGCGAGCTTCCCGTCGAGGTAGTCGCTGATCCCGCTGAGCATGAGGACGGCAAGAGCCCACCCGTCGTACTCCGCGAGGATCAACCACAAGAACAGGGGCACGCCGGCCAGGCGAGCCATGCTCAGGATGTTGGGAATGGTGAAAATTCGGTCAGTCTGAACCCGAGTCTCCTGGACCTCCACCCGGGGGCCTCCACTGTGACTGTAGAAATCGGTCGTTCGATGCCCCCTGACCCTACAGGAGACCGCACACGTGTCCTGAACGCAGGAAAGCCCCGCACCGAACCCTAAGGGTTGGTGCGGGGCTTTCCCACAATGATTGTTCGGCGGCGTCCTACTCTCCCACAGGGTCCCCCCTGCAGTACCATCGGCGCTGAAAGGCTTAGCTTCC
>NZ_JBICYT010000045.1:0-55445 GCF_043201215.1 Streptomyces sp. NPDC048331
GGGGTGACGTCAGGGCAAACCAGCAGGTCGCAGGTCACAGCACAGTCGCCGGGAGCTCTCGCGCGGCAGGCAACCCGCAGGGAAAGGTGTCTCGTGCTTTCCGCCGAAGGAACTCTCCCGAAGGTCGATTTCGCTGTTTTCGCAGACACGGGCTGGGAACCCCGGGCCGTTTATGACCATCTCGACCGGCTCGAACGGGAGATAGCCCGGCCCGCCGGAATACCGATTCTCCGCGTCACCGCCGGAAACATTCGCAACGACGCCCTCGACCCGAATCACCGATTCGCGTCGATGCCGCTCTATATCCTTAACGAAGACGGCAGGCCTGGAATGACCAGGCGGCAATGCACCGGCGAATATAAAATAAAGCCGATTAAACGACAGATTCGCGAACTGCTCGGATACCCGCACCCTCTGCGCGTTCCGAAGGGGCTCTTCGTCGAACAGTGGGTCGGCATTTCCACCGACGAGTTCCATCGCGCCAAGGACTCCGACGTCAAATACATGCGCAACCGGCATCCCCTGATCACCGATCTGGACTGGTCGCGCGCCGACTGCACACGCTACCTGTCCGAGCTCGGACTGGCCGACACCCCTAAGTCGAGCTGCCTTGGTTGCCCCTTTCACGGAAATGCGCAGTGGAGGAGCATCCGGGACGCATCCCCTGCCGAGTGGGAAGATGTTGTCGCCTTCGACGAGGCTATCCGAAAAGGCAATGCCCGCGCGAACGCTTCGGGAAATCCACTGCTCGGCCAGGCTTTCCTGCACCGCTCCCGCGTGCCGCTCGGCGTTGCGCCGATCGACCACGTCACCCGCTCGGAGCGGGCCGCCGCCGAACTCGACGAGCTCGAAAACGGCGTGGTCAACGGCTGCTCGCCCTGGGCCTGCCGCGGCGAAGAGGACGCCGAGCAGGACGACTTCGGGCTGACCGCGTGAAGGACCTCGTCGTGGACCTCTTCGCCGGCCCCGGCGGCTGGAGCCACGCGCTGGGTGTGCTCGGCGTCCGCGATGTCGGCCTGGAGTGGGACGAGTGGGCCTGCAAGACCAGGGCCGCAGCAGGGCAGTTGACGATCCGCACGGACGTGGCGATGTATCCGGTGTGGCCGTTCACCGACCGCACCCGGGGGTTCATCGCCTCGCCGCCCTGCCAGGCCTGGTCCATGGCCGGCAAGCGCCTGGGCCTGGTGGACCAGCCGCTGGTCCACCAGGCCGTCGCCGACCTTGCCGCAGGTCGCGACACCCGGGCGCAGCTGCTGACCGCGTGCAGGGACCCCCGGAGCCTGCTGGCCGCGGAGCCGATGCGCTACCTCCACGCCCTCCAATCGGTGGGGAGGCCGGAGTGGATCCTCATGGAGGAAGTCCCCGACGTCCTGCCGCTGTGGCGGCAGTACGCCGTGATCCTGCGGGGCTGGGGCTTCTCCGTCTGGACCGGGATCCTCAACGCCGCCGACTACGGGGTTCCGCAGACACGGCGGCGGGCGATCCTGATCGCCTCGCGCACCCGCACCGCCCTACCGCCACCGCCGAGCCACGCCCAAGGAGCGGAGCCGGAAGGGCTGTTCGGGCCGGGCCGCGAGCAGTGGGTGTCCATGGCCGAGGCGCTCGGCTGGGGGGCGACCGACCGGCCCGTGCCGACCGTCTGCGCCGGCGGCGGGCCCGGAGGCGGCCCCGAGCCCTTCCCTTCCGGGGCCCGCAAGACCCTCACCGACGCCCGCGACCGCGGCACCTGGAAGGCGCCTGCCCCGCGTACCGGATCCCAGCAGCGGCGAAGCCGCCCGGCCCGCTCCGAAACCCCGGCCTGCACCTGCGGGAAGCACCCCTGGGCCTGGTCACTGCGGAGCAACAACCAGGCCAACGCGACCATCCGGCCCGCGACCGAGCCCGCCGGGACACTCTTCTTCGGACACCGCGCGAACGAGTGCATGTGGGTCGCCGAACCCGCCACCGGCTCGCGAACTCCCGGCGCCGACTCCACCAGCCCCGCTCCGGAGTCGATCCGGATCACCGCCACCGAGGCCGGGATTTTGCAGAGCTTCCCCGCCGACTACCCCTGGACCGGTACCAAGGGCCAGCAGTTCTCCCAGATCGGCAACGCGGTCCCCCCGCTCCTCGCGGGCCACCTCCTGGCCCCGCACCTCGGCAAGACCCTCAACCGCTCCAACTTCACCCTGGCCGCCTAATGCCCAAACCCCCCAACAGAGAAGAGGACTTCGTCCTGGAGGAACCCTCGCCTGATCCGCCCGTCCGGTTCGCCGAGCAGGCCCTCCTCGGAGCCCTCATCCTCGAACCCCTCCGGATCAAGACGCTCGGCCCGCTCGGGCCCGAGCACTTCAGCGTCCCGATGCACGACGCCCTCTTCGCGGCGATGCGCACGCTCACCCCACCGGCCGCCGCGGTCCACGTCCGCGAGCCGGTGTGGATCACCTCCCTCCTGGAACAGGCCCGCCCGCACGCACGCGGCCTGACCGCCTCCTACCTGCACACCTTGGTCGCCTCCTGCCCCGAGCCCGCTCACGCACCCGCCTACGCCCGGATGATCGTGGCCAACCGGACCCGCCTGACCATCCGCAACGCCGCCGAACAGCTCATCCAAGCAGCCACCCACCCAGCACCGCCCAACCCCTGCGCGCACGTCCTGGACCGTGCCGACGCCCTCGCCGCCGTCCTCGACAACCTCGCCGGGCTCTTCCCCTCCCACCCCGGCTCGGTTCCCCGCACCCCGCTGCCGCCCCCGCCACCCCGGGATGCCAGCCCTGAGAGCGGCACCGTCGAAGTGGAACAGCTGCTGCTGTCGACGGCAGCAGCACGCCCCGCCTGCCTGTCCGAGATGCGGTGGCTGCGCCCCGAGGACTTCGCCGTCCCGCTGCACGGCGTCCTGTACCGGTCCATGTCCTCCCTGGCTTACCGGGGCGACCCGATCGACGCGGTGACGGTCCTCTGGGAGGGCCAGCACCACGGCCTCCTCGATTCAGGGACAACCCCGCAGGAGGTGCTGGACCTCCTCGCCACCCCGGCCGGATCCGCAGAGCACTGGGGCGAGCAGATCCTTCAGCGCGCGCTCCTGCACCACGCCCACGCCACAGGCCTCCATGTTCGCGCCGTCACCAACGACCCCGCGAACACCCCGCACCAGCTGGTCACCGGCAGCCGCCGTGCACTCGCCGACCTCAGCGCCGTCCGGGCCCGCTGGCAGCACGCCACCCGCCCAGCCCCCTCCGGCCCCCGCCGCAAGCCCGCCCCACCATCGCGCGCCGGCCCTGTCACCCCACGCCTCATCCCCGCCACCGTGTCCACACGGACCTCCCGATAGTCCACCACCGAGCGGGCCCGGCCGAGCACCTCGGCCGGGCCCCGGAATCGAGTCCCATGCCCCAGCCCGGCCTCGGCGAAGCGCACATCCTCCTCGCGCTCCATCCCGACCACAGCAGCGCCGTGACCGCCACCCTCGCCGGCCCCGAGACCAGCCGGAATCTCGCACGCATCTCCCTGTCCAACCGCGGCTTCCAATGGATCGACCTCACCACGCTCGTCCTGACCCGCATCGATCACGACGAGCCCCACTACGCCGACCAGGCCGCGCGGGCCCTGCGAGAGGTGGGCGCGACGGTGGAGATCACACCGTCGCTCCAGGAGGAGATCGACACCGAGTGGGCGTACGGCAACTACCCGATGCCCTACCTCGACCGGACGGAGATCCGGGAGGTCAGCGCCGAGGCCCAGCGGATCCACGACGACATCGCCTCTGGCCGCCTCACCATCCACTGCCATGCTCACGACGGATGGACCACCGTCGCCGTCGGCACCTACGAAGACGGAAGGAGCGTCTCCTTCCACGGCGAGGACTACCTCCGCCAGGAGGTCACCAACTACGGATCAGAGGCAGAGGCCGTCGCGGACTTCCACCGCCAGCACTCTGTCGCCGTCCGCCCCGGGCCAGCCCCCCTCACCGACATCGAGCAGGCAGCCAGACAAGTCCTTGCCACACCGCCCTCCCAGGGACCTGTACCTGCCCCGGGCCCAGGCGTCGTGCCCAGCGAGGCGACGCCGGAAGAAGTGCCCGCCTACGCCGTCGGACCCGGCGACCACGAAGCCCTCCTGGTCGACTTCTTCGCCAAACATGAGGAATGGGGCAAGTGGCGGCCCCACGACGAGACCACCATCGCCAGCCACGAGTCCCTGACCCTGCGCATCGAGTTCCTCCACGAAGCACGACACGGCGACAACGCCTGGACGATCGCCGCCTACGAGTCCCCCGTAGGCGAGCGCCTCTGGCACGCCACCGCCACCCCCGCCACCCCGGTCGAGATCGTGCGGGTTCTGCTGGACAGCCTCAGCGAAGACAGCTGGGGCCGGGGCACCGACGCCCCGGTCACGGAGGCCGATCTCGCCGAAGCCTCGCGCCCCCTGGAGGACGCCGGCTGGCCGTTGAGGGTCGGACCCCGGTTGATCGACTGGACGGCCCCCGATCGTGCCGCAGGACTGCGTTTCGATACCTCCGCCCAGGCGGGAGGCTCCCTACCGGCCTGGACTGTCTGGGGCGGCAACACTGCCGACAACCCCGGCTGGGCCATCCGCCTCTCCACGCACGCCCCCGCAGCGCTCGTCCAGGACGTCACCGTCGAGCTCGCCCTCTGCCAAGTCCATCGACAGCTCCGGCCTAGCGTCGCAACCGTGCCCATCCTGCCAGCGCAGGCCTCCATGGCCCGCCCTTCGGCATCGGTGCCCCGGACGGCACCCCGGCGCTGACTCCCCTACCGGCGGGCGCTCAAGCCAGGGCCCGGGAGGCCCGTGTGCGGGAGGGACCTTGGTGGGGTGGCACAGTGAGCCGGTGATCCCTTCCCCCTTCGCCGATGTCCCGCCCCTCGTGTACACCGACAGCGTGGACATACCCGTGCTGTTCCGCGACAGCCCGGCGGCTCGCCCGTTCAAGCAGTGGCGGACCGCGAAGCCGGCCCCCTGGCCCGCGACTGCCGGGTTTCCCGCGAAGAACGGCTGGTACCTGCCGACCACCACCTGGCGGGAGATCCTCAAAGCCGCCACCGAAGTGGGGCGGGACATCACCCCGAACCTCCTGCGCATGCCCCAGCTGGCCAGCAGCGAACTCGTCGCCCGCGTCGCTCCTCTCTACGCCTACCTCGGCACCCACACCGTCGACACCAAGCACACCGTGGCCGGCAGCAAGGGCCGCCGCCTGACCGTCAACCCGGTCTACGAGTACGGCACCGAACGGTCCGCGAAGAACGCCCTCGGCTACCGCCTGGGCATGACCATGGCCGAGTGGGCTACCCGCTCCCTGATGGGGCTGGGCCAGACCCTGCACATCGAGGACGGCGGCCCCGTCCCCGCCCTCCGCGACAAGTTCGTCTCCACCTCCGCGAAGCTCCCGGACCTGTGGGGCCTCCACGAGCAGGAGGACCTGTACTGGCTTATCGAGGCCAAGGGCGGCAACGTCCGCAGCCCCCGTCTCTGGGACGGCTGGAAGCAGCTCCAGGGCGGCAGCAAAGTCCTCCACGAGTACGCTCACCGGCGGATCCTCGTCGGAGCCAGCGTCCAGCCCCAGGGCGACCTGTTCCTCACCGTCGACCACGACCACCACCCCGGCAAACCGCCCCTTCCCCCCGCCGGCGGCACCACCAACCCCCCGGCGCCCGGTTCCCCCGAGGACCACCTCGGCGACAACGACGACGCCCTCATGGGCACCGCGCGCGCCCAGATGCTCGTGTACCTCGCTCTCAGCGGCGCCCAGCCCTCCCGGCTCAAGACCGTGGCCCTGCCCGCCGACCGTACGAACCGCCGGCGAAACACCCGCGGGGTCATCACGCCTGTGGAACGCGACCCGGACGCCCATGCCCTGCGCAGCAGTGTCCGTACCGAGCTCGCCGACGCCAGCCCATCCGCCCGCCGTGAGTACGCCCGGGCCCTCGGCCTCGACGACTTCCTGACCTACCGCGTCCCCGGGACCGAGCTGCACCTGGGCATGTCCCGGCAGCTCTTCGCCGCCTGCGCCCAGCTCCACCGCGAGGACCAGCTGATCGCCGAGCGCACTCCGGGCATGCGGGCCGAGGACGTCGGGGCCGACGAGCCCGCCAGCGAGGAAGCCGAGGAGCGCCGGCGCCACACCCAGCGCAAGGTCTTCCGCGAACAGCAGGAGGAAGAGCGCGCCCGGATCGAGCCCCGCGTTCGTGCGGCCTTCGAGGACGGCAGAGACCGCCCCTGGCGAGACCTGCTCCACGCCCAGGACGACCCGCGGCTCGACCTCGACGAGGACCCCGGCCTCCTCGAAGCCGCGACAGCCGAGACCTACCTCGCCATCCGCGAAGACGACCTCCCCCACCACGAGCGCTAACCACCCGCGCACTGCAACTACGCCGCAGCCCGCAGGTTCGGTGCCTCGGGAAGAAGGCCCCGCGCACGGGGGATGACGCGGGGCCTTCGCCCAAACCATAGCCGTCCAGCCACGAGGACGCGGCGGAAGATAGCAGCGGATCCCCGGTCAGCCAAACCGGGGAATCTCCGGACCATTAGAAATCCACCGCCATCCCTGCCCGCACTATCGAAAGGCACTGACACGAACCGAGCCGACCAGCCTGTCTCGAACCCCATCTGGTCCTGCCTGGCCCCGGACACCGGGCCCTCACGCCAGGGCGTAGCTCTGCCGGAAGTAGTCGGCGGCGCGCTCCAGGTCCCGCTCGGTCTGGAGCGTCAGCTCCAGGTCACCGGTGCCATGGTGGCCCAACCCCGTCACGTCCCGCGCGAAGCCGGGCACGAGGTCGACCGACGCCGGGTCGGCCTTCAGGTAGACCAGCAACTTGGCCTTCTTCGGCGGGACCAAGCACGCGTAGTTATGCATGCGCCGGTACGCCGTGTAGGTCTGGTTCGCCACCCTCGTAAGGTCCTCCCCGAGCCCGAGCAGCACCTCGTCGACCGCCGCGGCCAGCTCCGCCATCGCCCCGGCCCCCGTCGCGGTCCGCTGCGCCTTCGCCGTACCCTGGCTCCGGCTCCCAGCTCTCCGCGGCGCGGCCCGGCCGGCGAAGGACGCCACCGTCTCAAGGCCGACGTGCTCGCTGCCGAAGTACCGGTAGCGGACCAGGTCGATCGCGTGCCGGTGCTCGCGGACGGCATGGATGTCGTAGCGGGTGAAGTCGCCAGCCACGCAGATCAGCCTCGGTGCGCTCCAGAGCACCTGGGCCGCGGCGTGAACCCCGATCCGGTCGCGGACCAGGTGCCGGAATGTGTCCCGGTGGTCGAGGAGCCAGGCCATGTAGAACAGGCCCTGGTTGATCACGCCCGCGTCGGTACCGCGCTTGTACTCGACGATCACCGGTGCGCCGTTCTCGTCAAGGCCCAGGGAATCGATCCGACCGCCGTGCACCGGCCCGGTGCTGTACTCGCTCGCCAGGAACCGGACGCCGAGCATCGTCTCCATGTGCGCCTCGAGGAGATCCTGCACATCCGCCTCGGCCTCGGCCAGACGCGGCGCGACCTCCGTCACGCCGCCCTTCGTGTTGAACAGTTTCAGGCCCGACACCTCCCCCTTCTCGACTCTGCCCCAGTGCAACAGCGGACGGGTCAAGATTGTTTCCGGGAGGGTCTTCGGACTTGTGTGGGCCGTGTGAGAGGCTACGTACGGCGGCCGGGACGGTTTCCGTCCCAGATCCCACATGCGCCCCACGGCTCTCCCGATCAACCGTCAGGGAGGCGTGTTTTCGCAGGTCAGCCCCCGTCGCTCAGTGGATAGAGCACGCGCCTTCTAAGCTCTTGGCGCATCTCACACAATGCCGCGAACCAGTCACCGCACCCACCCCACGGCAAGCCATTGCCGAATAGATCCGACACGGAAAGAAGGATCTGCCGGACCTCCGGCCGAAATGGATCGCTTTCACGTTCGATTCCGAGGCATTGTCAGTGCCGTGTCCTAGCGTGAATTCCCCGTCGAGGGAATGGTGTTGGGAGGGCTCTCAGTGTTCTTTGGCGAGTCATCTGCGGCGTACGAGAGCATCACGTCGCGGATGAAGGCGCTGGCTGTGGTGCGGCCGCTATTGGCGCTCGACGACAGTCCGGCGAAGCGTGAGCGAGGCTGGGAGGGGTACCGGATGGCCGAACTCGCCCTGGTTACCATCGACTTCTTGACGCTGCGGATAGGGGCGCGGACGGCAGTTCGACAGGAAGCCGTCGTGGAACGGGTGGCTGAGTCTGCGGAGCTCCAGGTACCAGGGCGTGCGGGCACCGAGTATCGGGAAGTCGCGCGCTGGCTAGTGGAGCGCCTGATCAACACCGAGAGACACGACCGGTGCTTTCGGCACGAGATCGGCAGCGTAACGGGCGACGGCTTCGTCGTCAGGGAGTTTCCGTTCCAGATCCTCAAAGACGTGCCGGACGAAGCCGGGCAGGCTGCGCTGACAGTTACTGATGCGGCCATCACCGTGCTCGTCCATGCGGTCGATGTGGACATCGCCTCCGAGCAGATCGCGGCGGAGGCCAAGTTGGCCGCGTTGCTAAAGCGCGCGCGGATCGGTGAGGCGTGGCAGGCGGCCCGCACCGCTCATGTGCAGAGCATCCGGTACGCGAAGGAACTGCTGGATCGCATGGAGGAGATGAAACGCAACGTACGGGCCATCGACTGGGAGGCGGATCTTGAGGACCCGCTGAAGGAGGCGCAGGAGCACGTTGAGGAGAGGTCTCGGGCGGAGACTCAGCTGAAGGCGCAGGTGGCGCAGCTGCTCGAGGTCACGGAAGAGGAACACAAGCGGCAGCAGCTGGAGGCTCTGGATGCGCTGATCGAGGATTGTCTGCAGCGGCACTTGATGCTCATCGACATGCTGCTCAGGGTGGTTCCCGAGTTCCGGCGCCAGCAGGACCGGCAGATCTTCGTACCACCCGTGGTCCATACACGGGTGCACCTGCGCAGCCAGCTCCTGGAGCCGGCGCTCGAGCTCAGTATCGAGGACAGCAAGCGGCCCCTGGAGGCGTTCGTGCGCGGGGTGCTCGGTCCCGTGGGCCCGCGGGTGATGTACCTGTCGGACTACTTCGAGGCCCTGACACGGATTCCGGAACAGGCCGAGGTTGAGCTGGTCGCGGTGGGCGCATCGGACGACTGGGAAGACACGTCCGATCCACCGAGGTTCGACGACGCGCAGCATGCATGGGCGGACAGGCTACTTTCGGCCGTCCCGGGGGAGGGCGTGCGACTGTCTCGGTTGCTCGAGCGTGCCCGCGAGTGGGGCGAGGGCAGAGGGCCTGGTGACGACACTGACCATCTGCTGGCTATGGAGACCGCGCATCGGTTTCGGCATGTCCCGGTCGCCGAGCTGGCGCGCGGTGAGGAAGCCGTCGTTGTCGTGGACGACGGGACTGAGTTGGACGACCCGGTCTTCGGCGGCAGCGACTTCCTACTGTTGCCGGCCGTGGGCGAACAGGCCTTCGACAACGTTGATGCAGCCCCCTACACGCAACCGTCCCTTTCGCCAGAGTTTGTGCCCCGTGTCACGAATGACGATCTGGAGCCGAGTGCATGACGCAGTACGACGATGTTGCCGCAGCAGCCCGGATGGTGGCTCTGGCTATGACACGCGGCAAGTCCCCAGCACGTTCTGGGGAGTATGCCCGCCTCGTGCGGCGGTTCGATACGGAACCGGACTTCGCCCAGCTGGTGCGGAAGGTCGCGCAGGGTTTTGACCTCACGGTCCAGGAGGTGCACCCGCAGGCGGGGCTGGTCCTGGCAACCACGACCGAGACGGACTTCGCCGTCTCGGTCACCGACCTCGTGCCGAATGCGGAGAACCGGCCGCTGTACCTGCTCGCCCACCTGGCCATCGCGTCGCGGGCCTTCCCTCGTCCGGAGGACTTGGACGTAGATGAGCACGTCGCGAGGGTCTCGGTGCAGAAGGTCGACGAAGACGTTAGGGCCTATGCGACCGTCCTTGAGCGCCGTGCTGCAGCCGCCGACGAGGACACCGACCCGCCGGCCGACAGCCCCGGACTGGAGGGTTTGTGGCGGGCCTACCTGCGTCGCAACCCCACCGGTCGTACGGGCAAGGACAGGACTCCGCGGTCAGCGACCTACGCGCTGGTGAGAAAGGCTTTCACGCATCTCGAGCAGCGCGGATTCGTCCGCGCGACCAGTGAGGAAGAGGGCGGCACGTACGCCACCAACGTCCTGTACAGGCTGCACATCCGTGACCAGGCAGCCCGGGAAATGCTCCAGGAACTGGCCACCCTGGGCGTGGCGGCCTTGCCGCACCCCGATGCGCCACTCCCGTCCGAGGCCCCGGAACAGCCTGATGCTACGGACCACGGCATGCTCCCGGACTCCGCCCCAGCCACCTGACGCCATCGCGATGTAAGGACCCCTCTCCATGTACGAGTTGAACCGCATCCTGCTACGCAACTTCGGGCCGCTCGATGCCCGCTACGAAGACGTGAACCTGGACTTCTCTGGCGTGGGCCCCCTGGTTGAGACGGCATCCCTGATGCCGACGCCCGGACACGTCACGCAGCGGCCCTCGCCGGCCAGTCTGGTCATGCTCCAGAACGGCGGCGGCAAGGGTGTGCTGCTGACCGGCATCACCTGCACCACGATCCCGCTGCATCACCATGACCCGGAGGAGCTGCGGAGCTTCGCCGTTTCTCCGGCTCAGCCCTCCCATATCGTCCTGGAGTGGGCTGATGCCCGGACCGGCAGGCTCTTGGTCACCGCGCAGATCCTCGCGCCCGAGGGCGACGGCAAGCTCAAGCGCCGCTTCTACAGCTTCCACCCGGGTGCCGCCCTGTCCGCGGACGATCTGCCTTTCCACCGCGACGGTCACTGGCTGCCGTTCGACCACTACTACAACGAGCTGAGCGAACTACAGGCCACGGTCGAGGCGTTGGAACTACAGATCGTGGACGGGCAGGAGAAATGGGAGAAACATCAGGCCAGTCTGGGTCTCGAACCTGGCCTCTTCGATGTCCAGCGCAAGATGAACGCCACCGAGAGCGGGGCAGCCGAGGCGTTCACCACCTCCAGCGCGGCAGCGTTCGTCCAGTGGCTGCTGGAGAAGGCCAACGACGACGACAAGTACACCAGCCTCGGCAGTGCCTTCACGACCTATGCCGGCGCCCACGACCAGCGCGAGAAGCTGCTCAAGGAGCGGGAGTTCGCGCTGGCCATGGAGGAGATCTGCGCCGGTGTGGCCGAGCGGTACCAGGAACACATCGACCAGCAGCGCGAAGCTGGCCAGGCCAAGGACGGCCTCGCCGCCCTTGCCGCAGGGCTGATGCGTCGGCATCAGGTCCTCGCCGCCGCAGCACAGGCCACCACGGGCACGGTCAATGCGGCATGCCGGGCACATGAAGCAGCTAAGCAGGAACTGGACGTCGCCATTGCACGTGTAGCGCATGCGCGTTGGGCTGCGTGCGGTATCGAGCTGGGCGAATCAGCCGAGGAACAGAAGCGAGTCGCCGCGACGACGCAACGGCTGGAAGACCGCCTTGCGGGCTGGCGCAGTGTCCCGGTCGCTGTGGTCGCTGTGCGTCACGCGGCTGCCCGGGATCGCCACGGCCGCATGCAGCGGTCCCTCTCCGAGGCCGAGGAAACAGCCGCCCCTTATGTGCAGGCGTGTGATACCGCCGCGGCAGCGCTGCGGGCGGGCTACGCGGCGGCTGAAACGCAGGCGCGCGCCGAGGCCGGCAATCTGGGGAAGGAGATCTCCGAGTCGCGCAGCAAGATCCAGCAGTGGCGCGAGCGAAGCGACTCTCTCCATAGGGATGCCGGTACGGCTGAGGGAGAACAGCGCCAGTTGCGCCGTCAGGTGCAGGACTTCGAGGAGCAGCTGCACACCGCACGGGAAGTGGGACAGCTGCAGCCCGGCGAATGCGCCGCAGACGCCGCCTCCCGGATGGACGGCGAAGCTGATCACCACGGCGAGCTCTGTGTAGAGGCCAAGAAGGCACAGGATGAGGCCCGCAGCCGCCGGACGCAGGCATATCAGCAGCTACCTGCGCTGCAGGATCGGGCTCTCGATGACCGCCGCGCAGCGGAAGCGGCTGGAGCGGAGACCGACCGGCTCCGCGTCCGCGCCGAGGCCCTGCGCCGCCACCCCGTGACTGCGGAACTGCTTGAACTCGGCCTGCAAGACCTGCAAGACGGCGATGCCCTGACCTGGCTCGCCGACCACTACGCTGCCCTGCAGAACTTGATCGAGCGCAAGATCACCGCTCTGGACGGTGCGCTCAGGCGAACGCAGCTCCAGCACAGCGCGGATGAAGAACTCCTCGCCGCCCTGGACACCAGCGACGGCCTCCTGCCCGCCACCAAGGAGGTCCGCTCCCTTTGTGCCGACCTCTGTGCCCAGGGCATCGACGCCGTCCCCGGCTGGCAGTGGCTGCGCGACAACGTGCCCGCGGAGGATCACCAGCGCCTCATCAACGACCACCCAGACCTGGTCGGCGGCATCATCGTAGGCGGCGGCCCCGCAGCGCTGGATCAGGCGCAGCGTCATCTGGAGCGCACCCGTCCCCTGCCCACGGCGGCCGTCGCGGTAGGAACCGGGGAACGGATGCTGACGCCGGTACCCGACACAAGCGGCCGGATGGTGCCGGATCCGACCCCCGCCCTGCATGACGAACAGGCCGCGGCACTCGAACGAGCCGAGGTCGAAGACCGCCTGGCAGCCTCCACCCAGGCACTGGATGAGCTCGATGAACGCATCAGTCTCACCCGCGACTTGGGCAACAAGATCACGTACTGGCTGGAGGAGATCGGCTCCGTGAGCGTAGCGGCACGGCTCGAACAGCTCCAGGAGCTCCGGACGGCCGCGCAGGCATCCCAGGCCGGCCTTGAGGTCGCGCGCACCAGTGCCGAACAGCACGACGAGGCCGTCACCGCTGCCGAGGAGGTGCACACACAGCAGGAAACGGCGCACCACCAGGCCACCGAGGCCGCGCAGGCGATGCATCGCCTCGCGGAAGCCGAGGCGAAAGCCAGCCAGGCACGCGACCGGATCACCGCGCTCGAGGAAGAAGCTCAGCACCGTCATCGCGAACTCGAGGAACTGGGCGAGAAAGAGGAGACGGCACACGGCGACATCGCACGCATGACCCAGGCGGTGGAAGCCGCCGTCCAGCAGGCCCAGAGCCATGCCCAGGCGCGAAAGAAGGTCACCGCCACGCCCGAGGCCGAGCAGGCTCAGCACACCAAGGGAGCGCCCTGCGAAGCGCTCACCGTCCTCCAGCACCGCTACGAGCAGGCAGTCGAGGACCTGCGCAGTGTGGACATCGGAGAAGACCAGCGTCAGCGTGCCAAGGAAGCAGAAGACGCCTTGCGCGCCTGCCAGGACGAGTGGGCGCAGGTCCCTGACCGGGTCAAGCCCTTCGCCCAGGAGTACAGCCGTTCTCCCGCCGCGGCGGATGACGTCCAGCGCGACGCCGCGCAACGCGATCTAGGCCAGCAGATCGACAGTCTCCACGACCAGCTACGGCGCCTTCGGGACAAGGAGAGCCGTCTCAGGGAACGACACCGCACGCTCGCCACCGCGGCACAAGACATCAGCACCCAAGACGTCGCGCAGTGGACCCCGCACTCCCTCGAAGAGGCTCACGACCTGACCGCCCGTGCCGAACACGCCCAGGCGGAAGCGCAGCAGGCCGAACGCGGTGCCGGCGAGGAGTACAACACCGCTCGGAGGCAGCAGAGCCAGCACGCTCGCGAACTCGACGCCTTCGGTCATGTCCTGGCGCGCTTGGAGAGCACGATCGAGCAGTTCGCCATTCAACCTAAGGCGGACCCCTACGAAGGCACCGCCGATGCGGCCGAACCCGCCGCACGACAAGCCACAGCCCGCTACGAAGACGCCCGGCGCAAGCTCACCAGCACCGAGCGCCGCGTCGAAGACAGCGTGTCCTCGCTCAAGGACCAGGCCGCCGACGTCCGCTTCGAGCAACTCGACATCCCCTTGCGCAACCAGATCTCGGCTCTTGACCGGCGGCACATCCCCGCCGCCGCCCGCGAGTGGACTACGGCGCTGCACCACGCTGCCGCAGCACTGACGACCCAGCTCGAAGGCGTGAGCAAGGCGCGTGAGGCCCTCGTGTCCCAGCTCAGCCGCTTCGTCACCGAACTTCTCCAACAAGTGGACCAAGCAAGCCGGTTCTCCGTCTTCCCCAACGGCCCAACTCCCTGGGCAGGACAGCGCTTCCTCACCATCCGCTACAGGAAGCCCGAGCCCTCCGTGCTCACCGCCCATATGCGCGAAACCATCGACAACCTCGCCGCCAACCCGCGCACCCGCAAACTCAAAGGCACCGAGGTGGTCATGCGCTGCCTGCACGCAGCCGTTCCCCGCTTCACCGCCGAGGTCATGAAACCCAACGCCACCCAACGGATCGAACGCGTGCCCGTCGAGAAGATGAGCAAGATCTTTTCCGGTGGCCAGGAACTGACCGGCGCCATCCTGCTCTATTGCGCCCTCGCCGCCCTGCGCACCTCCCCCGGCCCCCGCAGCCGCACCCGCCACGGCGGACTGCTCCTCCTGGACAACCCCATCGGCCGCGCCAACGCCCCCTACCTCGTCGACATCCAGACGCAGATGGCGGCAGCCCTCGGCATTCAGCTCATCTACACCACCGGCCTGAGCGACGAAGCCGTCACAGCCCGATTCCCCGCCACCATCCAGCTGCGCAACGACGCCGAAACCCGCACCGGCCTCTCCCGCATCCGCCTCGACAACCACGTCCGCAACGCCCTCATCCCCACCCCTCGGACCGCCCCGGACACCCACGAGCCGGAAGTAAACGGATACCTCAGCTCCGCCCGCCTGTACACCAAGGGGGATACGAACCGATGACGGAGCCCACCCCCGAACAGCTTCCTCGCCTCTCACCAGGCGCCGTCCGCCTCAGTGCCGCACTGCACGCTCGCGCCGAAAAGGCCACCGTGCCGCGCGCCACCGTGATGGAAGCCTTCACCGCGGCCCTCCCCGGCACCGCCCGTGGTGAGGACTCCCGCACCGCACTGGCCACCCTGCTCGAAGAACTCTCCGACGCTGGCACCCTGCGGCTCCCCCACGGCCAGAGACACAAATGGGACGCAGGCCGCCCCGCCCTGCCCGAACAGATCCGATTGCCCGCAGTTACCCCACGCAAGCCTGCGCCTGTCAGCACACGGCGCTCCTACCGACCTGAACTCGACTGGGCCCACACGGCGTACCTCACCTCCGCCCATCACGAAGACCTCGGACTCATCAACCGATGGTTCCGCGACACCAGCAATCGTCCCGAACTTCGCGCAGCGATCCCCCTGCGCGAACGCTCGTACGAGATCTTCCAGGACGAAAAGCGCCTCGATGGTCTCCTCTCCGGTGCGCTCTTCGCCCCCAGCCGCCTTACCCTGGAACAGCTCGGCACCTTTCGCGAACCACCGCCCCTCGCCTACCGACTGCTCAGCGACGGAGACACCCTCCTGGTCGCCGAGAACAGCGACACCTACGCCACACTCCGAGACCTGCTCACCCCGAATCCCGGGCGCACCAAAGCCGTGGCCTTCGGCTCCGGACGAGCCTTCGAAGCCTCCATCGAAACCGTCAAAGAGATCCGTGGAATCCAGCGGATCGTCTACTACGGCGACCTCGACGCAGAAGGGCTGTCGATTCCCGCCCGCGCCTCCGTAACAGCAACCCAGTGCGGGCTGCCCTCAGTCGAACCCGCCTCCGCGTTGTACGACCTCCTCCTGAGCCACACCTCCACCCCGGGGCAGATGGTTTCCGATGAACGCGCCCACACGCTTACGGCCTGGCTGCCCCCCAGACTGCGACAGAGGACTCATGAGGTGCTGCTGGCGGGCCGCCGTATTGCACAGGAAGCAACGAACCGTAATCAACTGACCGGTGACGCCACCTGGTGCCCTTGAGTACGTCGGGAGAACGTCGTTGTGGCCGCACCGGGCCTCCCCCGCAGCCGTCCTGGCTCAACAAACAAGGGCCGAGGCTGTTCTCGACCCGGCGTAGGAGGCGCCCTGCCAGTCGGCTCGACTGCAGAACGTTACTGCGCAGAGAGGCCATGCGGACGCCGACGGAACGAGGGGTGGACTGTCGAACCACGCGACAGCCACCTCTCTCAGCGGGCAACACGGCCCGCCTACGGCGGCAACCTTCCCGCATGACTGCCCAGAAGACTGCGCGTCCAGCGGCGCGCTGCCGCGGCAAAAGCTGGCAGCGGATCCCCGGTTAGAAGCCGTATCTCAACCGAACGTGATCGCTTGATTTCCGCTGGTCAGGCATGGTCCAGCTCGGAATGAGGGAGGCATGCGGCGTCTTGTTTCGGCTCCGTGATCGAGGGGTGCGCGATGGCGTCGGTGCTGGGAATGCTGGAGGAGCGGGAGACGGCGGCCCGGGTGCGGGTGGAAGGACTGCGGGAGGAAGCCGCGCGGCTGGCCGGGGTGTTGGAGGCCGCGGAGATCGAGCTGGACCGGCGGGTGATCGCGCGGGAGGAACTGGTCGAGGCCCTGGCCGCCTCGGCTGCCGAGACCACCGCCGTGACCGAGTCGGACGCGGAAACCGTGTCCTCACCTGCGCCGGTGCCGGGCTCGATCGTGCCGCCTTGGCGCGAAGGACTGCCGGTGACGGTGCTGGCGCCGGACTACCAGCGGATTCTCGGCGTGCTCGAAGAGCGGCAGCCCGCGGGCCAAGGGCCGCTGAAGGCCAGGGAGATCACGGCTCAGCTGGGCTTGGAGACAACGTCGGCGAAGGTCGAGGGGGTGCGCTCGAAGGCCCGGCGTCTGGCCGAGCGCGGGTGGCTCCGGCAGGAGACATCGGGGGCATTCAGCGTCAGCCGGCAGCCCGTGGCCGTGCCAGACGCCGGCTCATCCGCGTGACCATCGACGACCGGATCATCGCCTCGCTGCTGGCCGGCAACGTCTCGTAGTCCCGGACCAGCCGGCGCGAATGCATCAGCCACGCGAACGTGCGCTCCACCACCCAGCGCCTCGGCAGCACCACGAACCCCTCCATACCGTCGGTGCGCTTGACGACCTGAAGGGTGAGCGCGAGTTTCTGACGGCACCAGTCGACCAGGCCGCCGGTGTAGCCGCCGTCGGCCCACACCAGGCAGATGTCACGGTGCAGGCGGCGCAGCCGGATCAGCAGGCCCACCGCGGCGTCGCGGTCGCCGATGTTCGCGGCGGTGACCACGACGGCCAGGAGCAGACCGAGCGTGTCGGTCACGATGTGCCGTTTGCGGCCCGGCACCTTCTTCCCGCCGTCGTAGCCGCGTGAGGCGGCCGGCACCGTCGCGGCGGCCCGCACCGACTGCGCGTCGATGATCCCCGCCGTGGGCTCGGCCTCACGGCCCTCGCGTTCACGGACCTTCCCGCGCAGCCGGTCGTGGAACTCGGTGATCAGCCCGTGCTCGCGCCAGCGACGGAAGAAGGCGTAGACGCGGCCCCAGTCTGGGAAGTCCGAGGGCATCGCCCGCCAGGAGATCCCGCCCGCGACCAGGTAGCGGATCGCGTCCAGCAGCTGGCGGTGGCAGTAACCCTCGGGCTGCCCGCCTCTGCCCTGGAGCCAGGCCGGCACCGGCAGCAACGGCCGGATGGCCGCCCACTCCGCGTCCGTCATGTCCGACGGATACCGGCGCACCCGATCGGGATGATCGGCCGCGTTGCCGTACACGTGCGCGAGACAGTCACACGATGGAGCAGCCGAGTTGAACTGTACGGGCTCGGACGCGTACAACAACGACACCAGGGCCTCCCGGCATTGCTTGGTCAGATTCGCATCCCCGAGCTACCGAGAGGCCCTGTCTTCATGCGCGCACAACGGGAAGATCACCCCGGCGGGAAACCTGTTCGACCCGCACGTTCCATGATCGGTTGAGATACGGCTTCTAACCAAGCCGAGGATCCGCTGGATCATGGCTCGTGCATCAAGACCGCAACGCCGGCGGCAACGCGTCATCCCACGACCTGCTGCGAGAGACTCCCGTTGAGGTGGAGGAACAGCTGCAGGGGGTCCAGATCCGCTGCGGTGAGAAGGGGGCCGAGGTCTCGTCGGGCCTGCGCGCCCTGGGCTGCAGGGCGGGGCGCGCCGCTCTGGAACGTGGCGGACGGGGTCGCCGGGGCCGGCACGCGGAAGCTGGTCCACGTCGCACCCCGCTGACGAACGAGGACCGGCCGGTGCCAGGCCATGAAGCAGGGAACCCGCGTGCCCTGACCGCGGGCGCGGGCGAGCACGGGGCCGGGCCACAAGCCGTCGGGCAGGCTGGCCAGCACCGTGACCGCCTTCGCACACGCGGCCTGCGGGTTGCTGAACTCGCCCGCGAGTTCCCAGACACCGGCCTCGTAGGTCGCGCTCAGATTGACGACAGCCAGAGCCCGGTGCGCCTCGACGACGGGGTCCGGTACGGCGCGGGCCCGCTTGCCGAGTGCTTCGACATCAGCCTTGGTGGCCACGGGGGCCCCGCGACGGCTCGTCTGCAAGTAGAGGTCCGCCGCACGGTCCGGCTGCGCACGGGCGACCGCGGTACGGCTCATCCTCCAGGCGGTGGCTGCCACCGGATCCGCCTGCGGTCCCTCGATCTCACCGTGCAGGCCGAGGAGCGACATGTGTACGGCGATCACCGCATCGAGGCGTTCTTCCTGTTCTCCAGGCAGGTCCTCCTCCGCCGCCCGCCGGTCCGGTGCGGCGATCGCGGTGAGTGCGCGGAGCAGATCCGCCGTGACGGCGCGCCAGCTGTAGTCGTTCTCGTCCCAGGCGCCCGCGGCGAGTAGCTGCAGGTGCAGGGCGGCGACCAGCAGAGTCGTCGGCAGGGACCACGGGCGAGGCCGGGCATCAGGCACCTCGTCGCTCGCCGGCCCCTGGCGGCACTTCCCGGCAACGTCGGCGGCCGCCTTGTCCGCTGCTTCTGCCTCGGACGCCAGCCGGCGTGCCAGCCTGCTCATCCACTTGCGGGAGTATGCGCGTGCGCCGTCAGGAAGCACGGCCGGAGCGTCCTCCGCCTCCGCTCCTGTGTCGAAGCCGGCTTCGACACCCTCCTCCTCGTCGTCCACCGAGAGGTACTCCGAGATCTGCCAGCGCTGGGCCGCCGGAGCCTGGAGGAGCTGCGGCAGGTCCATCGCGAGGGGTCCGAGGGCCACCTCGGTGAGCTCCGCGCCCAGTGTCCGGCGGCAGTCGGCCACTGTCGGCGGGACCCCGGCGGCCGGCGCCGACCGCCCTGCCGCATCCGTGACGACAAGTTCACGCAGCCGGGCGATGTCCTGCTCGAACCGTCGCGCGGCCGCCGGGTCGCCGAACAGGTCATCGACGGCGTAGCTGCCGGAGAGGCGCGGGACCGTGTCGGTTGCGCCGCGCGGTGCACAGCGGTCCGCGCTGTAGACGAAGGCGACGGCCGATTCGACGTAGGTCCCGTCGGCAAGTCGGCAGGTGGCGCGCACTGCTGCCCCCGGTGCCGTCGCCGCCAGCGGGAACACGTCGGTGTGACGGTCCGCCCGGACATGCCCGATCGTGGCCCACGAGCCCGGCGCGCCGCTGTCCGACGAGAGTTCGACGGAGACCTCCAGACCCTCGGGACGTCGGCCCAGTACGACTTCCAGCGCGGGTCCGTCCGCCCGTACGCCGAGCAGCACGAGTGCGGGCGGGGTTCCCGCTCCGGTACGGCCGGCCGTGGTGGATCCGGTGAGCTCCGGGACCGGGGTGGCCGGGCCCTCGTCCGGCAGCAGCGGGGTGGTGCCGGATGCCAGGACGGCGAGTTCGCAGTTGCGGGCGGGGCCGTCCGTGGTCCCGGGCGGGGCGTCCCCCACGGCCCGGGCGAGTGCCGCCCTGGTCAGGTTGGGGCTTCCGGTGAGCGCGTGCCAGCGGTCGCCCGTGCGCCACTCGATCAGCTTGCCGTGCCGCATCCTGGTCTCAGCGAGCTCGCGCACGCGGGCGGCAGGGTGCCCGGCGAAGGCACGCCGCACACCCTTCGCGTCGTAGCTGGACCACCTGCGCTGGAGTCCCAGGGTCACGTCGGCCGGGGACAGCCGGTCCCGGAGCAGCCGCAGCATCTCGCCCGAGGGGTCCACGAAGGGCGCGTACAGCCGCAGTTCGTCCACCGGCCCGACGGGGAGCTGGTCGAGGAGAGGCCGGTGCAGGTTGTGCACCAGGCGCACGTCCGTCCCTTCCGCGTCGAACGCGGGCGCCTCGCAGTGCAGCTCGGTCAGCAGGCCGGCGATGTGGCGCAGGTGCTCCGTCCACCAGGGGGTCATGGCGACGGCGTCCGGCAGTTCCTCCAGCCAGTCGGCGAGATCGGCCAGGAGCGGGTGGGAAGCGCTTCCGTCCGTGGCGACGACCGTCCACAGTTCGTCGTTGGTGCCCCACCCCGACTGCGTCGGATTGCCCGAGCCGATGGCGACGCGGCAGGCGTCGTCCCCCAGCAGCAGGGCCAGTTTGGGGTGGAAGGCCCCATGGCAGGAGGCGACGCCGTGGAGGTATCCGCGCCCGGCCTGCCGCACGTCGACTGCCTCGTGCAGGGCGTGTCCGGCGTCCCCCAGGATCGCGACGCGGGCGCCCAGCGCGCGGGCCACCGGGACGGCGACCGCCTCCAGGAAGGGGAGGTCGGTGGTGAAGCCCAGGACCAGGAACTCCCTGAGCGGTGCCTTGTCCGGGCGCTCCTGCCAGGCGCGCAGGAGGGAGACGGGCGAGGCGAATTCGGTGTGCACTGCCGCTGTCATGCCCTCACGTCCAGGCTCGTCCACGCCGCTTCGGTCAGAGTCAGGGAGCCGGCCTCACCCGCGTCGGCCTCGAAGAGGCCGAGCTGCCGGCCGAGGAAACCGAGCTGAGGAATCCGGATACCGATCTCCGCCTTCGACTCCTCGCCAATCCTGAAGTATCGGTCGTTACGCATGTGCAGGCGGGAGAAGATCTTGAGGCCGCCGGTCTGCGGGTCGTGGCGCAGCTTACGCAACGCCACCCTGCGGGACTGGGCCAGCATGTCGTCCGCCAGGCGGGACGCCAGGTCCCGCACCGGCCGGTCGCCGTACTCGCGCATCAGGGCCTCCATCCACATCGGGTCGAGGAACTCCCGCCGGTCGCCGAGGAAGGCCCGCTGGACCCCCGCGAACAGGGTGCCCGGGTGGGGATGTGCGCCAGGGGCGCCGTCACGGGCGCGGAGGCCGCCCGTGAGGAGGACGCGGATGTCCCGCCAGGGAGCCGGTTCCTCCTGGAGGAGCCGGGGCTCGACGGGTACGGAGTGCCCGGCGCGGTCGTGGACCGGGCCGAGTCCGGCGAGCGCCTCGTTGACGGTCCCGTCGGGCACCTGGTCACACAGCCAGACACGAAGCTCGGCCGCCGACCGGTCCTGGCCGCCGTCCTGCCCGTCCTGCGTACCGACCTCCGTCACGAGGTCCGCCCACAGCCGGCGCCACGCGGACACGGAGTAGTGGCGCAACAGCAGCCCCCGCCAGCGGGCTGCCTCGGGGGCAGCGGACAGTACGGCGTCGTCGGCCAGGCGGGGGCCGAACGCGACGGTCTCCCGCAGCGCACCGGTGTACGAATCTCCGCCGTGCAGCGCGACCGCCCGCGCGAGTACGCGCAGCGTGGCCCTCCGCGTCCGGTCGGTGGCCTGCCATTCCTCCGGACGGTGCGCCCCGTCGCGGGTCGCTGTCAGCAGCGAGGCCAGCCAATCCCGCTCCGCGGCACACGGCTGACCCAGCGCTGCAGCCCCCGCTTCCTGCAACTCGGCGGGCCGCACCTCGGCCCGCCCGGAGCCCGCGAGGGCGAGCAGCGGCGCGAACAGCTCGCGGACCTCTGCGGGGCACTCGTGCCGCCCCGGCCGGATCCCGCTTCTGTCGTACGCGACCATGCCGAGGACCTGGGCAGGTGCACCGTACTGGGACCAGAAGCCCCACGAACGGGGCGAGTAGACCCGGGCAGTCCGGTCGAGGTCGAGCCCGTCGCCGGCGGACAGCCGGGGGTACACGCCGTCATGGCCATGCGGGGAGAGCCCGCCAGGGATGCCGCCGGGCGACTGCGCGATCTGTACCGCTGCCAGCAGCACCTCCGCGCGACGCAGCAGCTCACGGCAACCCTGGGCATCAAGGTCCCGGCGCTCAGCCTCGGCGGCGGCCGCGGCGTAGAGCGTGTAGTAGCGCGCGTACTTGGTGACGCTGGACACCCCCGGCACGAGCCGGTCCACCAACCTCCGGACGGGCCCTTCGACGGACAGGGGGAACTTGGGACTCCGATGCCCCAGCCCCTCCTTGGCCCACGCCGGCCCCACTGCCTCCGCCTGCAACCTGTCGCCTTCCCCCTCGGCTGCTCCAGACCATACATCGACCGCTTGACACTGGCTCAGGGGGAGCCGGTAGTGCGATGAACGCGAAGTGTGCGTCGAGCTACGCCACCCATTCAGATGGGCATCCAATTAGCGTCCGGAATTGCGTGGCATCCGGCCCGCCACCGCAGCTCCATCCTCACGCAGCCTCCCAGAGTCCAGCGTCAAGCACGCGGGCCGCCTTCGTGATACTGCCGGGCATAAGGTGCCGATAGGTGCGATAGGTTTCCTCGATAGATTTATGTCCCATCCACTCGGCTACATCGGTGATCGGTATGCCCTTACCCAGGGCATTCGAAGCGAAGTAGTGACGGAAACCGTACATGCCCATGCCCTCCACCGGGGGAAGGTCTTTGAATAGCTTCTGCACACGACGGCGCTCCATCCCTTCGGTGTAGTAGCCACTCGGCCCCCTGAGCAGATAGCCATCCTCCGTCGCGCCGTACTTCTCTTCGAACCGTTCCATCGCCTCTCGGACAGTACGTGGCAGCGGCACCTCCCTGAATTCACCAACCTTGCGGTGCTTTAGCTTCGCAGGCTTCTGCAGGTTCGAATGGATCTGTTCGTGGACTCGATAAACATCGTCTGCAACCACGTTGTTGACATTCACCGCCCGCGCTTCACCATTGCGGAGGCCACACCCGACCATCATCGTGATCTCCAGTGCGAGGTCTTTGTCTGCCACCGCCCGGGCCTTGGTGATGTAGTCCAGCGTGGGAATAACTACCTTGCTACGGACATACTCGGGGTCCTGCACGCCCTTCACTGGATCCTCAGACATCGCACCCTTGTCGTAGGCGTCTCGCAGGATCGATTTCAGGGTGCGATATATATTCATTTGGTTGCCACGGCCGACACCATTGGCCTCAAGACCGTCAAGGAAGTGCTCAACCACGCTCGGGGTGACCGAGTTCAGTTTTCGGGAGCCGATGGCGGGGTTGATGTGAACCTTGATATAGCTACCAACGTGCTGCGTGGTTGAATAATCGGTCATCTTGCGCTGCCGAGGCAACCACGTCTCCGCGTACTCCTTGACCGTCTTCTGCCCCAATTCACGACGGGCCTCGGCTACGGTTGGGGCCGTCTGCTTCTTTTCTGCATAGAGCGCCGTGAGGCGCTCTATCGCATCGTCCTGCGTACTGAAACCGGTCTCCTCGCGCTGCTTCCCAAGCGCGTCCCGGAAGCGGATCGTGTACGTGTGCGCGCATCGGGTCTGCCTGGCGCAGTCGCAGGGCTTGAAGAACGTGCCCATGCCGCGGGCGAGTTGTCGAGCCATGTGGGGAGCCTTCCGGTACGGGCCGGGAGGCCACCGAACCAGCCCCCCGCTGTCGCGCCCGGGGGTCAGAATGAGCTCAGCATGACCTGGTCCGATGCTGAGTGTTTGCTGACCTGGGCCCGGCCATCATGGCCCTGACCTGCACAGATGACCAAATGTCAGATGTTGGACTTGATCATGGTGCGCAGCATTTTGAACTCCCAGAAGACAGCTCCCTGCCGCCTTTCTGCAGGTCAGGGGCGATGTCACTCTACACTGACACGCCTCGGATCGAAGATTAAAAGGAACATCGATTCCCGCCGGCGAGAAGGCCTCTTGCCTGTACGTCCGTGCGAGCCAGGCTGTTGCGGCGCCGCCGAACAGGCGTCGAATCGGACAGCCTCTTCGGGAGGTTCGGGGAACGATGCTGACCAGATGCCGAGTTCCCTGACGACACATCAGGCGGGTCAGGGATGCAGGACGACTCGCTGCGCGGACCGTGGCGCCGAAGGCAAGAACTTGACCGCCTTTTCGCTTCCCGGTCCCGGCCCCCAGGAAGTCGCGCGCCCGGAAGGCGTGGCTCGAGCGCGGGTACGTCGGACGGCTCGCGCAGCAGCATGCTGCTCCTGCGGCAGTGCACCCAGCTTCCGCAGGCGCGTACGCGTACGCCGGGGGCGTAGGGAGGGACGGTTCGCGCCCGGGGGATGGCGTGGTGTAGAGGGCGAATCGTTACGGGGCGTTCAGCGCACGATGCGACTTACCGTCCGTACGGGTGTCGGCGCAACGGTTCTCCGGCCTGGAGGGCAATTTCGGGCGGCAGGATCATCGACCGTACCGGTGACGCGTCGAACATCAGCACGCGCCGCCCTCCGTCCTGCCGGGAGGCAGCCCCGCATGCCAGCAGCAGCCCCACCGTCCTTCGACCTCGCGGTCGGGTTCACCCCCTCCGCCCTCAACAAGGGGCTCGCGCAGCTCCATTCCACCCACCGTGACGTCTTCAAGGGCACGGACAAGAAGAACTACTCGGACGTCACCTACTTCGTCAGCTGGGACTTCCTCAGCCCGCCCGCATTGCGCCTCGGAGCGCTGCCGGACCAGCTCTGGGAAAACTCGATCAAAGCTCCCGGCGTCAAGGAGCTGCCCGCCACCGGCGTCATGCTCCTGGAGCTTCCCGAAGTCAAGGCCGCCGCCTGGCCAGCGGACCAGGCGAGCGAGAAGGTGGGCGGCACCGGTCCCGTGCGGGTCATCTGCCATGCGACCGTAAAGGACAAGGCGCTGGCCGTCGAGCCGCTCGCGGCCTGGATCGACCAGAGTTCCATCGACGCCAAGGACAAGCGGATCGTCCGCCACCAGCTCGTCCCGTCCGTCCTCGCCATGGCCGGCAAACTCCTCGGCGGACTGCACATCCCGACCGCCGAACTCTTCGGCACGAAGGTGGCCTTGGAACCGTCCCTTGTCGACGCCACCGGCACCCATCTGGTGCTTGCCGCGTCCGCCAAGGTCGGCGGAGCGGCCGCCGCCGACCTGGCCGGGCACACCTGGCCGGACAAGGAGATCTTCGTCCTCGGCAGCCGCACGTTCCTCACCAGTCTGCTCGGCGCTGCTCTTCGCTCCCACCAGAACACCGAGGTCTATCGGGAGAACAAGGGGCCCGAAGCCCTCAACGTCACCCTCACGGCCAAGTTCAAGGAAGCCACCAACCTGGTGCTCGACGAGAAGGAACTCACCAAGGGAAGCGCCCAACTGCTGTTCGGCTTCGCCGCGGAGGTCTTCGTGCTCGGTGTCGGCAGCGACGGCTGCTCGATGATCAAGGCCGGCAGCGACTGCTGAGCAGGGGAGTCGAGATGCAGGACATCGACCTCGCCGTGGTGGTCGGGCAATCCACCTTCAACGACGCGCTCGCCGACCTCTACCGGCGTCCGGCACTGCGGCAGTCACTCTTCCAGGGCAGCGTGAAGGGCGCGCTGCTGGGCGAGCCGATCTCCTTCGACTGGGCCGTGGAGGAGCTCCCCACGCTCTGCCTGACCCAGCCCGGCCGGCCGCAGTGGGCCCAGGCCATCGACCGCACCGGCGACCCCGCCCAGGAGGTGCCGGGCGCCTTCAGCGCGCTCTTCCCACTGCTGCGCATCAGCGACTCGGGGGACCCGGCCACCGTCAGCCAGCGCGTCGAGGTGCTCTGCGGCTGTACGGGTACCGGCGGGATGCTCGGCATCACCCCGCTCGGCGTGATCGGCGATCTGGAGGGCGGGGACGGCCAGGGCAGAGGTAAGCGGTTCTACCGGCACCTGGTCGTGCCGGCGGCCCTCAACGCCATCGCCACCGCGCTCAGCAGCGTGGTACTGCCCCACCTGGAGGTGGCGGGCATCTCCTTCGGCACCGTAGAGCTGGCCGCCGGTGACGGCCGTGCCGTCGCCGTCGCCAACACGGTGGAGCGGCCGGGTCCGCAGCGTCCGGTCCCGGCCGACTACCCTGACACGCCGTTCTGCGTACTGCTCGGACCGCGGCTGCTCCAACGCGCGGCCGAGACCGCCCTCGACGATGTACGCGGCCGCTGGCAGCGGACACGCGGGAGCGCCACCTTCGGGCTCGGCCGCGCCGAATACCAGGGCGCGGTCCGTGTCACGGAGGGCAGCGTCAGCGTGGACCCCGAGCAACTGCCGGCATTCCGCGCGCAGCTCACCGTGGAGGCCTGGGCCGAGGCGTCCGTGGACCCCTTCGCCGGGATCGAAGACGCCATCAAACGCGCGGGCGAGACCATCGGACGAGCCCTGGAGAGCTACTGATGAACCCACAAGACGACGCGCCGGGCCGCGAGGAACCGGCCGCCGACACGGCCTCCATCGGCATCAGCTACCGGGCCACGGTCCTGCCCCGCCCGCTCAGCCTCACCATCCGCCCGGCACTGCGCGGCGGTGGGGTGCACGGCGTACTGGACGAGGTCGAGAGCTTCACCGTCACCCTGACACCGGACGGCGACAACCTGGAGGAGAGGATCCTCTCCGGCATCGCCGAGCCACTGGCCCAGACCCTCGCCATGCTCCTGCCCCCGCTCGGCCACCAGCTCCTCAACGGGCACAGCTTCGACCTCGCCCGCCTGCCACCGCTGACCCACACCATCGGCGGTGAACGCGTCACCGTCACGCTCAAGGGCCCGGTGCTCTCCGGCCACCAGGGGATGCTCCGGATCACCGCCACCCCCACGCTCGGCTGACCAATCCCGCTTCGCCGGCTCCGCGCACCACCCACCTCGAACCGGAGGCCCGTATGTCGCTACTGAACATCCTCGTGACGCTGTCCCCGCCGAACCCCAAAGTGACCGCGCAGGTCACCGAGATCACCGACTGGCAGAAGGGAACCGGGAAGGAGAAGGACAAGGACGGGCACATCAAGGCCAAACTGCTGGACATCGGCATCGAAGGCATCGTGGTCGAGCCCCGCCGCTTCACCTCCGCGAAGGACGCCTGCTCCCAGTTCGCCACGCTCTTCGCGCCGGCCGTCAAGAAGGCCATGCTCAAGTGGGACATCAACATCCCCGTCACAGGACCGCTGCACTGCTCGCTCCCCGTCCCGGACAAGCCAGGCAGCTGCGTCGGGGTGACCGCCACCAAGCTCACCCTCGGCACCTTCGACGACATGCTCCTGATCACGGGCGACCTCACCATCTCCTGACCCGCAGTCACCTCACGAGGAGAGACGACCCCCACATGACCGACCCGAACTGCGCCGCGCCCACTCCCAACGGGCGGACGCCGGTACGCCTGGCCGACACCCCCGGCTACCCGCTCGCCCGCACCGTCGCCATGCCCGAACGGCTCCCCTACCGCAGCGGAGCCCTGAGCATCCGCTTCGGCGCGCTGGAGGTACACCCCGACGGCGACCCCGAGGAACTCACGCGCGAGCCGCACGGCGACGGGACCAGGATCACGTACCGCATCCCCGCCCTGGCCGTCTCCGGCCGCTACGCACTGGACGCCCGCCCGGACGCGGTCCCCGAGCTGGACTCCGCGGGCAACCTTCAGCCCCTGTCCGACACCGCCCGGCAGCCGACCGTCCCACTCGCCGCCCGGCTCGCCGCGGAGGTGCAGCCCCCTCAGCCACAGGACGTCGAGAGGTGGACGGCCCGCGCGCGCGAACACCGCACCCAGCTGCTGAAGACGCCCAACGGCGGCGAGCTCGTCTACCGGTTCAACGTCCACAACGAGGTCTACAACGAGCTCTTCCGGATGAGCGGCGTCCTCCAGGTCTGGCGGGGCCAGGAGCAGGAGGCGGGCATGACCCGGCAGATGGCGGAGATCACGTGGGAGCGTGTCGACCCGGCGCAGAAGGAGTCGCCACCGGTCAACAAGTGGAAGCACGGGGCCAGCGGCAGGAGCTACAACTGGCATTCCTTCCGCGTCCACCACAAGCTGCAGGCGGTCCTCTCGTTCAAGGCGGCGGAATTCGCGGAGAAGGGACTGGCCGGGGCGCCCAACAAGTACCGCGCGGCGTACGACTCCGCCTCGGCCTTCGCCACCAAGGTCATCGCCACCGGCAACACACGCGATGACATGACCGAGATGGACCAGCACCAGATCTACAAAGTCATCAGCGACGACCGCGGCACCCCTCCGCCCCCCGTCGAGGACGCCGCGTTCGCCCGGCACCTGCGCTACGCGCCGCTCATGGGCGCGGGGCCGCTCTCCGAGGCGGGCCTGGACGTTCCGGACCACTACATCGGATCGCCGCACACCACCGAGCCGCTCGCCGACGAGCCCGACCACTGGGAGCCCCTGACGGAGGACGACTACGCGGCGATCCGCGAGATGACGCGCAGCTTCTACCACCACGAGGCCGAGCGTCAGACCGCCGAGGCCAACGGCAGCGGGGACGTGCTCCACGAGGGCTCCTGCCGGGCCCGCCTCGCCGACGCGGTCTTCACCGTGGTCCTCGGCCCCGACGGCCACTTGGAGCAGGACTCCGCGCTGAAGCGGATCACCGACGCCCGGGTCGAGCTGCCCCCGCTCGAACTCACCCTGGACGGCAGCGGCACATGGGAGGGCGACGCGGGACGCCTGGCGCAGGAACGGCTGGACAGCATGGCCTTCCTGCCCGAGCTGTTGCGCGAGTCGGTGCTGGAGACCGTGCGGTACGCCGCCCTCACCGGGGTTCCGGGCTTCTCGCCGAACGGAACGGGGCCGCGGACGTGACCGCGACGCCGCACGCCCCGGCCCCCGACGTCTGCGACCGGATCTGGTCCGGGCTGCTCGCCGACGACCGGCCGCGATACGAGGAGATCCTGGAGGCGGCCCTCGCCCCGCAGCGGCCCTATCTCACGGAGACCGAATACGGCCTGTACCGGCGCGGCAAGCGGCTGCGTCCCGCGGTGCTGCTGCTGGCCGCCCGCATGGTGCACGGCGACGGGCCGCTCCCGCACAAGGTGCTGCAGGGCGCCGTGTCGCTGGAGATGCTGCACGTCGCCACCTTGATCCACGACGACGTGGTGGACGCGTCCGCCCTGCGCCGGGGCATGCCCTCAGTGAACGCGACGCGCGGCGCCGAGACGGCGGTGCTGGTCGGAGACCTCCAGTTCGTGGCAGCGATCCGCGGGTTCGCCGACAGCATCGACCGAGACAGCGACATGGCCCTGGTGAAACTGGTGCTGGACACGGCGTTCGAGATCTGCTGCGGCGAGCTCGACGAGCTGGTGGTGGACCCGTGCTGGGATCCGGCCGTCCTGGCCGACCGGTACTGGCGCACCGCCGAACGCAAGACCGCCTCGCTCTTCGGTCTGGCCGCCGAATCCGGTGTGGCACTGGCCGGCGGCCGCACCTCCGACGCCCGCAGGGCC
This sequence comes from Streptomyces sp. NPDC048331, assembly GCF_043201215.1. Classification (NCBI taxonomy): domain Bacteria; kingdom Bacillati; phylum Actinomycetota; class Actinomycetes; order Kitasatosporales; family Streptomycetaceae; genus Streptomyces; species Streptomyces sp. NPDC048331. Next base: position 29,361 of record NZ_JBICYT010000045.1, read on the forward strand.
GGCTTCTACGGCCGACGGCTCGGCCGGGCCTTCCAGGTGATGGACGACCTCTTCGACCTGGCCCAGGATCCCGCCGTCTCCGGCAAGCCGTACGGTGCGGACCTGCTGCGCTCGCGCGCCTCGCTGCCGCTGATCCACGCCATGGCGGAACTCGGCGCGGAGCACACCGTCAGCCGGGTACTGCGCGGTGAGCGGGTCGGTGCCGAGCTCGGCGAGGACGAGCTGGACCGGGCCGCCGCCGAGGTGCGCGCCAGCGGCGGGTACGCGCGCGCCTACGCCGACGCGAGGGAACAGGCGCTCGACGCGATCGAGTACCTGCGCCCGTTCCCCGCCAACCGCTACCGCCACGCCCTGGAGGAGTTGGCGCTCCAGGTGGTCGACCGCCCCAGCCGGCCGGCCCGTCCGAACGGAGAGAACCATGGGTGAGGCCCTGTTCCAGTTCGTCTACCGGACCCTGCACAAGCGGGTCAACAACCCGAAGAGCCCGTACTTCCTGCCCAAGGTGCTGCTGGCTGCCAAGCGCGACGACCGCGCTCCGCTGCTGCCCGTCAGGGCCGACACCTGGGAGCTCGGGAACATCGAGAAGGACCCCGGCCGCAAGCTCGCCACGCTCGTCTACGACTCCTGGTGGACCGTGGTGAACGGCATCGCGACCGACAAACAGCTGGAGATCCTCGGGACGTGCACGCCGACCCAGCTGATCGACAACCCCGACCCCCGGCTGACCGTACGGAACGCGCAGGTGGCCGGCCTGGAGAACGCGAGCCTGGGCGACTTCCTGGACCTGCGCTGCACACCGGAGGGCTACTCCTGCGTGCTGCCCATCACCCTGGGCGCCCACGACGCGCCCGGCCTGCCCAAGAACGTCACCCTCTCCGGCGACTACGAGCTCATCCAGCACGTGGCGGCCGCGGACAACCCCGAGGACCCGTCGACGCGTCGGCCGTACCCGACCACGCGGAAGCAGGTGGGCGAGCTCAAGGGCATCAGCTGGCCCGTCGAACGGGTGTGCCTGCAGGGCCGGTTCGAGATGCAGGTGCTGCCCGGCGTCGAGTTCCGTGCCCATGCGCGGGTGCAGGTCGCCGGGCAAGGCACAGCTCGACGCCCGCACGTCGTCATCGAACGGATCACGCTCCCCAAACCGCCCGAGTTCAAGCTCGACAGGAAGACCTTCACGGTCACGGTGACCAACAAGGCGCTGAAGAGCCAGGCCGAGCCGTGGAAGGACTCCACCTGCGATCTGTTCTCGTCGCGCCAGGCGATGGAGGAGTTCGCCGACAGCTTCACCCGCGCCCTCAACTCCGCCTCCAACCTGGTGGGCCTCAACACCACGCTGTCCGCCCAGCTCCTCAACGCGCTGGACGGTGTCCTCGGCTCCTCCCCGCCCGCCCCCAGCACCGGGGGCAAGCCGGAGTCCACCGTGGACCGGTACCTGCTGGACCGTGCGAGGTCCTCGCTGGGCGACGCGAAGTCCTGGTTCTATCCGCCGTCGGCCGTATACTCGGTGCACGAGCCTCCGCTCCAGCCCTTCGCCATGGACGAGGTGAATCTGGGCATGCACGAGATCGAGGGAGCCCAGCCCACCGGGATCATCCTGCGGAAGGGCACGGTGGACGGCATCGCCAATCTGCTGATCCCGGCCGAGGACATCACCCTGATCGAGCCGGGCCTCAGCCTCTCCCTGCTGCTCGGGAGGATCGACGGCGAGCCGACCGTCCGGATGCGGGAGAAGGACGGCGGCATCGGGCAGCGCACCGTGCCGAAGCCACCGCTCCGCCTCACCGCCGACGTCCACCTCTACTGGGAGGGCGACCCGGCGGGCCCCGAGCCCGACGCCGGACTCGTCGTGACGGTCAGCCGGGCTGCCGCCGCCCTCGTCATGTCCTTCGCGGGAAGGGACAGCGACACCTTGGACATCCACCTGGGCAAGGTGGACATCGCGGTCGCGAACGAGGACATCAGCGCCCAGCTCGTCAACGGCGGCAAGTGGACCAAGCTGATCAACCCGGTGATGAACCGCGACAAGGTCAAGGAACTCGTCCTCGGCGTCGTCAAGGAACGGGTCGGCAAGGAACGGGCGAACCTCTCCCGCGGACTGACCCAGGCCGCCCGCCAGGCGATCGCCGCCCAGCTCACCTGAGCCCCTGGATCTCCCCCCACCGCCAGGACCCACATGGATCTCGAACAACTCCGCGCGATCATCGCCGACCACACCAAGGACGGCACCCTCACACTGCCGGGCGGGCCGCTCGGGCCGGGCCCGGCCGCCGATCTGATCAACACCTGGTGGGACGGGACGCTGACCGTCAGCGAACTCTCCCGGCAGGACAGGAAGAACGGCCCGGTCCGGCTCTCCGGCCGGGCCGGGCTGCTCAAGGTGCCCGAGCGTCCCGTCGCCGGAGTGGAGTTCGGCATCGCCGACGGTGCGCCCACGCTCTACTTCCCGTTCCCGCTCCCGGTCGGCTGGACCTGGGCGACATCCTTCCCGCAGATGGCCGAGACCGGACTCAACACCCTGGCCTGGCAGGCCGAACCGGCTTTCCTCCTCGCCTCGCACCCGCGCCCGGCCGCGCAGGGACGGCCCAGACTCGCGCCCGGCCTGACCTTCCACTCCTTGCAGACCAAGCTCCCTCACCACCTCACCGACCTGAGTGAACTGCTCGGAATCTCTGGGGCCGTCTTCGGGCTCACCGGTACGGCCGTCAAGACGGCGAACGGCCCGCGGATCCAGCTCCGCTCGCCCGGCCGGGAACTCGGCGCTCTGGGCGCCTCGTTCCACCTGTGGGGCGGCTCGCTGCCCGAAGGGCGCTACGAGCTGCGCCTCGCCGCCGAGCTGCGCATCGACACCCGTACCAGCGTGGTCCTGAGCGCGCCGGCGGGCAGCCTGCCCAAGGTCGTCACGCTGCGGGCCGACGCCCTGCCCGCTGAGGTCACCGCCGGCTCGATCGCGAAGTGGGAAGGCACCGGCGAGGCGGCCGGGTGCATGAAGGGATTCCCACTGGGCAAATCCGTCCGGCTGTCAGAGCTCTCGCTCGATCTGGATCCGGCCGAGCTGAAGAAGGGGCCGGCCGCGGCCATCACCGCCCTGCGGGTCAAGCTGGCCGCGGGGCCTGACGCCGGATGGAAGCTGGCCGGCGGTGTCCTCACCCTCTCCAAGGCGGGCGCGGACTTCACCGTGGAGCGCCCGCTGGCGAAGTCCGACCCGCCCCGCAAGGCGACCGCGCTCGGCACGGCCCGGCTCGACCTGTACGACGTCACAGCCCTCAACGCGGAGGCGGCCTTCCCACCCGGCACATTCTCGCTGAAGATGCCGGATGCCAACCCGATCCACCTCAGGCAGACCGTCGAGCGGATCTGTCCCGGCGCCCAGGTCGACTCCCTGCCCGACCTGAAGATCATTCGCCTGGAGGCGACGGCCGACAAGGAGCACCTCGCCCTCAAGGCCGAGGTCGAAGGGGAGTGGGCGGTCGGTGTCGGCGCCGCCCGGATGACCCTGACCGAGGCGAAGCTGTCCCTGGCCCAGGGCAAGCCGCCGGACAAGCAGGCGGCCGACGGCGGGCGCAAGGTCAGCGGCGAGCTCACCGCCAAGGCCACCCTGGGCCTCGACGGATCCCCGGGCAAGCTGGTGCTGGACACCAAACTGGCGCTTCCCGGCCAGTTCGGCCTGAAAGGCGAGTTCAAGGAACTCACGGTCGACAAGCTGCTGCGCGCACTCGCCGAGCAGGCCGACATGCCCCTGCCGCGTGGCTTCCCGACGATCACGCTGCCCGAGGCGCGCGCCGAACTGACCGTCGGCAGCAACGGCGCCGGCACCGACGCCGACCCGGCGGGGACGCCCACCGCCTACGATCTGGTGCTGGCCGCCAAGGCCGAGATCGGCAAGAACACCTCGTTCCGCTGCATCGGCCGAGCCGGACGGGACGCAAAGGGCAAGACACTCTTCGCCGCCGCGCTGTGGACCGAGGGCTCCTGGTCGCCCGCCGAGGTCGGCGACTGGGACGGCGGCCTGAAGCAGGCTTTGAAGGGCATCACCTTCCAGAAGTCGGGATTCGCGTTCGCCACGCGCGACGGGGTCAAACCGGGCGGGGAGAAACTGCCCGACACCCTGCCCAAGGAGCTGTCCAAGGGCGTGACGCTCTTCACCGAGGTGCGCTTCAGCGGCGTACTGGCCCCGGTCGCCAAGCTCTTCAACGACAGCGGCGGCCTCGCGCTGCGCGCCCGTCTCGCCGCCGAGATCGTCGACTCCGAGTTCGTGGTCGTCGCGCCCAAGAGCCGCATCACCGGCATGGAAGCGCTCACGCTCACTCTGAAGCCCGCGGACATGGCCGCGGCCCTGGTCACCCAGCTGACGTTCTCCGTCAAGAACACCGACGGCAGCACGCGGCCGCTCACACTCACCGCCGGTGGACGGCTTTCGCTGGGCAAGCAGGAGTTCTCCCTGTTCCTCGTCCTCCAGGGCGGCGCCACAGGTGCCGCCGGGACGGCGGAGCTACTGGCCTACGCCCTCGACGGCCCCGGCTACCTGGCACCGCGGACGAACGGTCGGGAGCTCGGGCCGGCCGTACGCGAGACGGCGCTGGAACTCGCCGAGCTCGACGGGCCCCCGTCGAAATCGCCGGCCTGGCCCGACGCGTTCGGCATCAAGGGCCTGGACGTGCAGAGGTTCTACGTGCAGGTCGACGTGAGTGCGCAAGCCGGCCTGGGCATCGGCATGGGCGGGCGGATCAAGCTCGGCAATGCCCAGCTCGCCCTCGACGCGCACGGCGGCTTCAACGGCGCCCCCTATATCGACGTCTTCCGCTTCTCCTTGGACACCGCGACCGCCGCCGCGGACCCGGGGGTCACCCTCTGGGAGATCCTGGTCCAGCTCGCCCCCGGGGCGCGTCACGCGAACTGGCTCAAGCCGCTGCTCGACGGCATCCGGCTCTACCAGCTCCTGGTGGTGTTCGTCGCCAAGGGAACCAAGTGGCAGAGTCCGCCGCCGCTGAAGGAGTCCTGGGATCCCGGTTTCTCCACCAAGGGCCACCTGAGCCTGTACGGCATCTCGTGGCGCTTCGAGCTGAGCGTGGCACCCACCGGCATCCACGCCTTCGGCTCGATGGACAAGAAGATCACCCTGGGCGATGTCCTCGTCATCTCCAGTACGGATGGCCGCACGGGTCCCTCGTACCAGCTGGACACCCGCACCATCACGGGCGACACCCCCGCGCGCAAGACGCTGCTGCACCTCGACGCCCGGGTCCGGCTGCTGGGCGCCGACATCGCGGCGAAGATCGACCTCGGGGCGTCCGGCTGGTCCTTCCGGCTCGCGGCGAGCATCGACAAGATCCTCAAGAGCGCGGTGCTGTGCACGCTCGACGACAGGGGCCTGACCGCCGCCGCCCGGCTGTCGCTCGCCCTTCTCGTGGAGCTGCCCACTGCGATCGGGCCCCTGCCCAAGGGGAAGATCGGCGTCACTCTGGACGCCGCTGTCACGCTCAGCGTCACCACCACGAGCTGCAAGGCGACACTCGACGCGGACTGCAAGGCCTTCTGGGGGCCCACATCGATCGACTTCAAGCTGAGGACGGAGTTCGGCGTCGCCTCGTGGGCGGACTTCGCGAAGTACCTCAAGGGGAACCCTGAGATCCTCTTCGCTGAGGTCGGCAAGGGGATCTGGAAGAAGATCGAGGACTGCGCCATGTCGAGGGCGGCGACTGGGATGTGAAACCCGCGGCGGCCACACCCGTGGCCGCCGTTCGCACCTCCATCGCCCATCCCGGCAGCCCGGCCCGCTCGGCCCGGTACGCGGCCCGGACGAGCAGCCGGGCCGCCCTCCGGCCCAGCCGTCCCTCCGCTTCCCCGGCGACGGGACGCCCCGGGTCGGCACCCCAGCCGGCCCGGCTCCGGGGCGGCAGCTCCCACCAGACCGCGCTGCGCGCACCGGCGGCCGCGTCCTCCTCAACGTCCGCGAGGTCGTCCACGATCCGCCAGGCCAGGGCGAAGTCGGTGACCACCGGGCCGAGCCGGCCCGCAGTCCGCCCGGTGACGGCCAGTATCGCTGGGAGGAGCGTCCACAGCGCGGCCTGCCGGGCGGCCGTCCGGTAGTAACCGTCCCTGCTCCGCTCGCGGCGGTGCGCGACCGCTTCCCGGTACACAGCGGCGTGCGCGCCGACCAGCCGGACCGGCGCACCCCATTGCGCCGCCAGCGCCAGCGCCGAGCGCTCCCACTCCTGCCAAGCCCGCGCCCGGAGCCGTACGAAGCTTTCCTCCTCGGGGAGTTGGCCGTCCGACAGGTGGTCCTCCCACAGGTGCAGGAAGAGGGCCAGAGCCTGGTTCCGTTCGGCATACGCCTGCCCCCGCGCCGTCGGCACCCAGTGCAGGAAGGACCACACCGGCGCCGGGAACCGGGCGAAGAAGTCGCCGCCCGGCGCCCTGACCGACCTGCCGTGCGCGGTCAACTCACGCATCACACACTCCCGCCACGCTGGATCCAGCCCGGACGCGGTGTCCAGCAGGTGCCGGTGGAGCCGCCCGCGCAATGCCGACACCTCGGCCGTCTCGGCGATCGCCCCGAACCACACCCCGCTCAAGGAATCCCCGCTCCGTGCGGGTGCGGCAGCACCCCGTGCGGATCTACCGCCTGTCGCAGCCGCGCCAGCAGGTCGCGTACCGACCCGTCCACCGACTGCGCTTCCACGCGGGCGAGCAACGGCCGGTACGGGTACGCCCCCAGCCGCGCGCAGTCCGCAGCGAGCCGTCGGTGGCAGGCCATCGCACGGGACTCCGCCGCCGCGTCGTCACGGTCCCAGAACAGACCGGCGACGCAGTGCAGTACGCGGGCTCCGAGCCTCAGCGCCAGGCACGGCTCCATGCCGTGCGCGACCATGGCCCTCTCGATGACGCGCACGGCTTCGGCCGCCTTCACTCCCCGCATGGGCAGCACAGGCGCGAACCACAGCACCCCGCAGCCGTCCCTCCCAGGGTCCGGGGACGGACCACTCCGGACGCCGGCCGGCTTGTGCCGGTAGGCGCAGGCCAGTCCCCCGCTGCCGCCGCCAGGAGGCGCGCCGGGCAGTGGGGCCTGGAGGTGCCAGTGTTCCGCGTGGGCGGACATCCGGGCGAGGACCCGGTCCCGGGTGGCCTCCAGCAACGCGGCGCTGTCCGCCCACAGCTCCGCGCATCCCGTCCAGTCGCCGTCGAGCACCTTCGGCAGCTGCGGTGGCGGCGACGGGGCGGCCGCTGCCCGGGCCGGCCACTGTGCCGCGATCCTGGGCCGGTTGCGGAGGTCGAGCGTCAGACCGGCCGGGATGCGCTGGAGCAGGTCCCGTGCCTCGTCGACCACTGCGGCGAGGCTTCCCGTACGGAGCCCGAACAGCACGCGCTGGTGCCACTGCGGCACAGGGTGGAGGGCCATCGCCACCGACGTGACCACGGCGGGACCGCCTTGCAGGAACAGACCGTTCACCGAGGGCCCCGGCCCCTCCTCGGCACCGTCTCCGACCGGACCGGGCGCGCGCGTGCCGACCAGGCTCCCGTCCGGGAGCACCAGTTCGAGCGCCCGAACCTGCGCCGCCATGTCCCGGTAGGCGCCGGTGCCCAGGCCCCGCTGGAGGATGTTCCCCACCACCGAGGTGTCGGCCCCCGCCCCGGTGGCGGGTGGCCAGCGGCTCGAGCCGGCGCCGGCCAGGTACCGGGCCAGGCTCCCGAAGGTCACCCCTGGTTGCACGGTCGCGACCCCGAGCTCCTCGTCCAAGTCCACCACCCGGTCGAGCCTGGACAGGCACAGCAGGGCTGCCTCGCCCGGCCGCGGGCCGGTGGACCCGTACCCCCAGTTGCGCCCCGTACTGACCGGATGTACCGACAGTTGCCGGCGGTGGGCGACCCGCAAGCAGGCGGCCACCTCGTCACGGTGTCCGGGCAGCAGCACGCAACGGGGCCTCGCGCCGCCGGGGAAGGTGCCCTGTGCGATGCGGTCCCCTTCCTCGGCCGCGGTCGCCACGTGCTCCCGGCCCAGCAGGGAGCGCCACTCCCGCACTGCAGCAGCCCACTCCGCCTCCTGGCCCATGCCGCCGACCGTACCGTCGCGGCTGCCATCGGTCGGTGCGCCGTGCCGGCCCGGCCGTGCGGACCGCGGGGCGAGCGTCGGTGTCTCCACGCTTCACACGAGGTTGTTCGCCATGGCTTCGACGTACTTCTTGATGGGGTGGTCACGCAGGGCGTCGCCGGCGGGGGCGAGGAGGTCGGCGGTGGCGCCCTTGACCCGGTCGCCCAGTGCGCTCGTCAGCGGCATGGAGGAGCGGATGCGGCCGCTCGCGTTGATGTAGTGCAGGGTGTCGACGTGGGTGTAGGCGGGCTCGGGCGGCAGTTGCGGGACGATGTCGTTGTTGTTGACGTAGCGGTGCAGTCGGTCTTTGAAGCCCTTGTTGCAGGAGGCGGCCAGGAGCCGGTCGCAGGTGCGGGGCTGGCCGTAGGTGTAGATGCCGTCGGCCTGCAGGCGCGGCTCCTCGAGGTACATGCGGCAGCCGGCGAGCATCGCGAGTGCGCCGCCGAGGCTGTGGCCGGTGAACCATACGCTCTGGTCGTCGTCGCGGAAGTCCGCGAGCGCGTCCCTGACGGTGGGGAAGACCGAGTCGAGGGCCTGGCCGAAGCCGTAGTGGATGTAGCCGGTCCCGCCCGGTCCCGGCCACGGGGGTGTGGTGGCGTCCGAGAGCCAGTCCCGGATCTGTGCGGGCTCGGTGCCCCGGAATCCCGTGATGATCATCTTATCGCTGGCGATCGTGTACGCCTGGGTGTCCTCCAGCGGGAACGGCGGGGTGAACCGGGTGTGGTGGTGACGCACCCGGTCGAAACCCCAGCCTCGGGCCTTGGCTTCGATGGTGGCCTCGTCCTTGTAGGCGAGGTCGGCGGCCTGGACCATCCAGTACGCGAGCTGGGGGCTGTGCTTCCTGGCGGTGTGGTCGATCGTCGACGGTACGGACACGGCTTCTCTCCCGGCCATGGTGGGTGGTGCGTGAGACCGTCCGCGGAGCATCGCACGGACGGATGCCGCCCGGCCCGGTCGCGTGCCGGAACACCGGCCCAGGTCGGCCGGGCAACCAGACGCTAGCCGGGAGCCGGTGCGGTTCCCGGCTCCCACTCCCCCGACCGGTGCGCAGGAACGATCCCTCGTCACCCGAACGGACCGGGGCCGGCCACGGGCACGGCAGCCCCACCCGTACCCGCCCGGATCTCAGGACGGCCGCGCGCGGCGGTCGCGGTGCAGGTCCAGGGTGGCGCAGTGGAAGGACCCGCCGAGGGCGTGGACGTTTTGGAAGGGCAGCGGCAGGGGCGTGAAGTCGAGCTCGGCGAGCAGGGTCTGGAGCTTGTCGTCGGCGGCCTCCACGAGCACGTGTTGTCCGTCGACGACGAGCAGGTTCATGCTGATCCAGGCACTGGTCATGTAGAGCGGAGGCTCGGTGCGCGGGTCGGGGTGCGGGGCGGGGACGAGTTCCCAGTCCGCCATCGGGGTGCCCGCCAGCGCGGCAGGATCGATCCGGTCCGGGTTGTAGAGGGCGAGCCCTTCCCGGAGCGGGCACAGGGTGGCGTCGATGTGCATCGCGTGCGGATCGTCCGGCCGGACCAGGTACACCTGGACGTCCCCGCCCAGGCGTGCCCGCAGGTTCTCGATGCCGGACCGGTTGGTGACGTGGCTGCGCTGGCCGATGAGTGTGCGCGGGCCCAGGCGCAGGAAGTCCGCGGCGTCCCAGGCCGGACGGGCTTCGCCGATGACCCAGTCGTCAAGCTCTGACGGCGGTCCTGCGCCGACCGGGTCGATGTTGAAGTCGACGGCCGACGGCAGCCACCTGGCCCCGTCCCGTCGGCACTGCTGTACCAGTGGCCAGTACGCCAGCAGTTCGTGCCGCCGACTGCGCCAGGCCGTGGACGCCTCGACGATCGCATCACCCATCACGAGCAGGGCGTCGCGCGGCATGGCCGCAGAGTACCCGCCCAGCCCCGACCAGGGAACCTGGCGCGGACGGTGCACCCGACACCCCAGCTCTTCCAACAGCTCTGCGAGGGCCTGGAGCTCGCGCTCGGCGTCCTCCACGATCCTCGGTGGGAACGGGTGGCCGGGACGGAACTCATCCCAGTGCTCGCGCGGCATGGTCGCCTCGACCATGCGGCGGTCCTCGGCCGGGAACATCGCGCCGTACGCGGTGCCGACCAGCACCTCGCGCAACGGACTCCATTCGTCGCACGCATCGACCCGCACGGTATCGCTCATCGCTGGAACGTGCGGTTCATCTCGGCGATCCGGCCGGCGTGGTAGCGGATGCTGGGATGGATGGTGCGGGCGTCCGGCGGCAGGACATCCGCTTGTGCCTTGATCTTGTCGGTCAGTACGGGTTGGGCCGCCCCGGTGAGCCGCAGGACGCCGGGGGTGACACTGGCCGCACCCAGGACCCGCAGTGTGCCCGGCGCGTCCCGGAGGCCGTTGACCTCCGAGCCGTCCGGCCCGAGCACCGCGGCCAGCAGGGTGCCTGGGCCCAGCAGCGTGGCGGCGCCGCCGGGGTAGTCGGCCTCCTGGCCGATGGTGTAGACGATACGGCTGAAGGTGGAGAGGCGGCCCTGGAGATCGGCCGTGCCGAAGCGGCCGGTGGTGGTGTACCGGACGGTGACGGGCAGGTCGGTCGTACGAAGGGTCGGCTCCCAGACCGGCAGGGAGAAGGCCCCGATGGCCGGCAGGGTGTTGCGCCGGTTGAAGCCGCCGCTGACGAAGCTGAGGTCCCGCTGGATCTCCGTCTTCCGTGCCGGGAGCGCCGCATCCCACTCGGCACGCAGTCCCTTGGGGTCCAGGGCGCCTTCCGGGCCCCTGGGGTAGTCGGCCTCGAGCTTTCTTGCCGGGCGCGCGCCCCAGGTGACCTGACGGGTGACGTAGTGGGCTTGTTCGACCTCGGAGGCGCCGCCCGCACCGCCGCCGACCACGAGCAGGTCGTCGTCCGCACGGTAGTCGGCGCTGGTGTTCTGCCCGCCGTACTGGACCCGGTGTGCCCGGACGAGGGCGTCGAGGCGGGTCAGCGTCTGCGGTGGGAGGGTGGTGCGGTCGACAGGCTCGCCGCTCAAGGTCAGGACGACGGCCCCGGTCACCGGGTGGACCGAGTAAGGGGAGTTCTGGTCCGCGACGAACCTTGGGTCGCGATAGCCCTCGGGCCGGAAGCCGAGCCGGGCTCGCAGGTCCGGATCCAGAGACGCCGGGTCGACCGCCGCTCCGTCCGGGGTGTACGTCGTACGGTTCTGCGGGTCCACCGAGTAGCGGGACTCGGGGTCGATCACGCGGCGTTCGGTGGGCCGGCCCAGGGGATCGAGCAGGAACGGCTCGTACAGCCTCTTCGGTGTGCCCTCGACGTTCTGCACACCGAGCAGCCAGGCGGCGTTCGCGGGCAACTGCCCGGTGTACGGCTCGCCCTGGGGATCGAGGATCCGGGTGTCTCCGGCAGGGCCGAACGCCACTTGGTAGCCCGTACCCGGATCGACGAAGGTCCTGCCGGCCAGCTGGTCGCCGGTCGCCTGCGGGATCCTGGGCGGGCCGAGACCGGTGGCCAGGTCCAGTGAGCTCGCGTACAGGGTCCGTCGGTCGCCGGTCGTCAGGCGGTACCGGGCTCCGGCCGGCCAGTCCGCCGCGGCCGTCCCGGCCGGCCGGGCTTCGATGCCGGTGACGTTCGCCTGGTACGTGGGCATGCCCGCCAGGGCCCGGGCCACACCGACCGCCCGCCCGAAGGCGGTGGACATCACGAAGTCGCTGCGGTCCTCGGCGAAGTCACCGGGCTGGAAGGGGGCACCCGGCAGCTCGTTGTCCATCGCGGGCTGGGTGAGGCGGAACTCGCCGAGATCGTTGACCACTCCGTAGCCCGCGGACACCGTCAGGACGGGCGGCACATCGGCGCCGGCATCCGCGACCGGGGGAAGGGTGAGGTAGTCGACCGTGGCGGCCCATCCACCGCCGACGATCACGTGCGGGATGACCGGCAGCTGCACGTCACGCGCGTTCAGGGATTTCGTCAGCTCGGCGTCCGCGGCCGTCCGCCGGGCGATCACGCCGTCGGCCTGCTCGCGCAGCACGCGGCGCTCGCATTCCCGTTCGGCGCGGATGTCCTTCAGGCTCGCCTGTGAGCCGGTCTGGCGGGCCAGCTCGAGCACCTTGTCGAGAGCAGCGGCGGACCCGGGCGCCAGCACGCGGACGGAGGCGGCTCGCGCCGCCGCGGCCGCCACGCCGACGAGCGGCGCGTTGCCTTCCATACGGTGCACGGGGCGGGACGGCTCCTCGTCGAGCAGGCCCATCGCGATGGCGGAGCCGAGCGCGGCCGTCTTCACCCGGGTCGTGGCGCTGGGGAGCTGGTCGCCGAGGATCTTCAGGGCGGTGACCCGGCCGATGTCCCTGGGGCTGAGCGGGATGCGGCCGGCGCTGTCGGCGGTGGTGAGCACGCCCTCGGTCAGTCCGCTCGTGACGTCGAGCCGCCGGTTCTGCGACCGGTCGGAGACGATCGCCGCGACCTCGGCGAGCCGGGCGGCGACCGCCTGCCGGATCAGATCGGCCGTCGCCCGGTCGGAGACCCGCACCACAGCCGCGCTCGACCCGAGGAAGTGCACGCTCGCCACCGGCGCGTAGGCAAGCGTGCCCGGCATGCGTACGTGCTCCACGCCGACCGTGAAAGACCCCTGGCCGTCGGGGAGCAGCACCCGGCTCCCCACCACCCGGGCCCCGGCGGGAAGGGGCCCGGCGGTCAGCGCGACGGTGATGGCGGCCGCCGTGCGGGCGGCACTTGCCGTACTGAGCTCCTTGCCGCCGAAGTCGAGGCCGGCGGAGGCATGAGCGATCGGCCCCGGGGCCGCACATGTCGTGGCGCGTTCTCGGATTTCCGCGGTGAGCGCGTGTGCGCTCTGAGCGGCGGGGCCGAGCGAACCGCCGAGCACGGCGCCGATGCCGCACCAGAGTGAAAGCGTCCGCCGGATCCGTGGGAAGTCACCGTGCATGGAAGCCAGGCCCTCCTGTCACCGTGGGCAGCCTCGGACCGCCCACGTCATCACAGTGAGGAATGGTCACAGCATGCGGGTTGACGTCGAGGGGGGAGTCGGAGGATTCACCTGCCTGATCGTTTCGCCGTCGCCCGAATGCCCGGCTGCGCGGCGGACGACCCGCTGTCGGCCTCCTACGCGTGAGCCGGGTCTGTTCCGCGGGAGCCCGGCCGACAGGGCACCGGAGTGCGGCGGAGGCCGCCCGCGGGATGGGCGGCCTCCGGCCGGTTCGAGGGTGGAGTGTCAATCGCCCGCGCCCGTGGTCGAGCGGTGGCGCCAGAAGGGCTCCCGGCCGTAGTGCGCGGCAGCCGTGTGATGGGCGCGGCGTTCCGCCAAGTGCCGGGCGAACGCCCCGGCCACCAGCTCCGCGTACCCGGCCGCCGCCGCCTCGTCGCCGTCCACCAGGCCCAGCGCCGCGTGCGCCGCCGGGCGGGCCAGCTCCAGGGCGTGCCGCAGTCCGGATGACGACAGCGGGTCCACCGACAGCGCTGCATCACCCGCCGCCACTAGGCCCGGCGCCCAGGGAGGTGCGGCGCGGCCGACGGTGGCGACACGCTCCGCTGCCGGGCGGGGCAGCGGTCCCGGGCAGCGGAGCCGGGCCGCGGTGTGCGGCGGCGGCACGCAGGGGGCGCGACCGCCCGCCCCCTGTACCTGAAGCACCGTCAGGTCGCCGCCCGGGGCCGGACCTGGCGCGGTGTACCACCAGCCGTACGGAACCGCCTCGACCAGCGACCAGGGCTGCGGTCCCGCCTCGGCGGCCGGGATCCGCCAGACCGTGCAGCGTAGCCGGTCCGCCCGGCGCCGGGCCAGCCGCCCCCGGGACACCGCACTGGACGCGCCCGTCGAGTCGACAACCACGGGCACGGGCACAGGACCGTCGTCCAGACCGGCCACCCGCCAGCCGCCGCCCCCTGCCCGCTCCGCCCGGGCCCGGGCCCGCACCACCCGCACGCCCGCCTCCCGGGCAGCCATCCTCAGGAGACCGTCCAGGACGCGCCGGTCCACCGCCCAGGGCGGCCCGTACGGGTTGAACAGCATCGAGGCCTCGTCGACCGCCGACGGGTCCGCCCACACGCTCCGTGCGCCGTGCACCGGTCTGGCCAGGGCCGCCGCCCTGCCGTCCACGCCCATGCGGCGCAGCACGGCCCGGGCGGCCGGTGCGAGCTGCTGCCCGACCGGCTGCCAGGGCGCCCGCCCGTCGTGGGCGAGCACGACGCGCGCCCCGGCGGCGGCCGCCTCCCAGGCGACCGCCGCACCGGCGGGCCCGCCGCCGACCACCACGAGGTCGGCGACGGTCACGCGGGCTCGTTCCCGGTCAGGAACCGCTCCCGCACGAAGGGGTGCCCGAGCCGCGAGTAGCCGATGGCCCGCAGCCGCGTCCCAGGCGGTGCCGAGGCGAACGCGATGGCGGCGGCGGGCACCGCCGCCCCCTCCGCGTGCTCGACGGGCGTCTCGGTCCCGTCGGGTGCGACGAGCGCCAGGCTCTCCATCCGCCGATCGTGCTCTGCCGGAACCGCTCCGGCCACCTCGGCGCCCTCGGCGCCATCACCGTGGTGGGCGCGGCTGCCCCGCACTGCGGTCGTCGGCGCCGCCAGCCGTGTGCCGTCGAACTGGATGCCCGATTCGGTCGCCACACTGAGCCGGTACGGCACCGGCTGCGCGCCCGCGTCCGACGACGTGCCGAGGACGATGCGCCAGCGCCCCTCCCGGGCGTACCGCGCCGGCATCACCTCCACGGGCAGGGTCAGCCTCACCACGACCGCGTCCGGGAACACCGTCCCGGTCATCCGGACGTCGTCCTCCTCCACGTCCGACCCGTACGGGGTGACCACGCGGACCGTCAGGCCGTCGGGCCGGGGCGTGCGGACGGTGATCTCCACCATCCGGTCTTCTTCCGTGAGCCGGACCGGCCAGGTGTGCTCGCCGCCGGGCGGCAGTTCCGCGTGTCCGTACGCGGCGAGGTCGATGCCGGCGAGGTCCTCGGGCAGTGCTGTGGCGGCGGGCGGCCGGTCGTCGTCCCACAGGGTGGTCAGCTGGCCGTCGGGCAGCGGATCTCCCGCGAGGGTGACCTCGGGGTGGCGTTCGACCTCCCGGAGGCGGCCCTCCCCGTCCGGTCGCACGAAGCCGAGCGCGTCCCAGTTCTTGGGCATGTCGTTCATGTCCTCCGCCCATGCCCGGGTCCACTCCTGGTGGCCGAGTTCCGGCTGGTCGCCCGGAACGACCTGGTTCGGGCGGGGTACCGGCCACCAGTTGTCGGCGCATGCCCAGAAGTCGGCCTGCCAGGGGATGGCCATGCGTTCGGTGACCGCGCCCTCTTCGAGGCGGGGGGCGAAGCGGAAGTCCTCGTACGGCTGTGCCCAGTTCTTCAGGTCTTTGAAGAAGGCACCGGCCTCGATGCCGGGGGTGAAGGACTCCCCGACACACGCCTCGAGCGCCGCCCGGTCCAGGCCTCGCGGGGTGACGGTGCGGTGGGGCCGACGGGGCCCGCCGGCCGGCCAGTCGCGGACGAAGGCGCCGTCGCGCCACTTGCGCAGGTCGCGCAGTTGTACCGGCGTGAGCGTGCCGTACCTCTGGTCCTGCCGCTCGTAGCTGTGCACCCGCGGCATCTTCTTCTCGTCCTGGTCGCCCGTGCTCCGGCGCAGCCAGCTGTAGATCTTGCGGCGGGCGTAGTAGCCGTAGATCGGCTCGGGCCAGCCGGAGTGCATGCCGGCCGCCCCCTCGTTGACAGCGCCGATGAAGCGGGCCCGGCGCAGAACAGGGGCGATGTCCTCGGTGTACGACGGGATGGCCATCTCGTCGTCCAGGGAGAACTGGTCGCGCAGCCGTTCCCAGAGGGTGACGGGGTTGTCGAGGCCGGGCGCGTACTTGGGCGGGGTGACCACGACCCAGGCCCGGGTGGCCTGGATGCGCTTGCCGTTGATGGTGACGACCGCGTCGACCGGGCCGTCCGAGGTGTCGTCCCACCATCCGTCGTTGTTGAACGCGTTCTCGAGCTTCTTGCCCTCCGGGCTCTGCGCGGCGCCGCTTCCGCCGAGCACCAGCAGACGGCCGGTGGTCGGTTCGGTGCGGATCTCGCCGAGGCAGACGTCCGCCGAGTGCTGTGTGAAGGAGATCCGCTTCTTCTCGAACACCGCGGTCAGGCCGGGCCGGTCGAGGGAGAGTTTCTTCGGCTTGATGACCAGTTCTTCGCGCCCCACGTCCTTGTTGCGCAGTTGGTCGGTCTCGCGGCCCCGGGGGACGAAGATCTTGGCAGCGGCCTTGAGGTTGGCGAGCCGGACCGTCCACTCGATGGACACGTGCCCCGGCTTGTCGGTGAGCTCGACCCAGCGCTCGCCCTTCTCGTCGTATCCGTAGCAGCGGAAGCGGACGGCCTGCCGCTTGATGCGGCCCTGGGCGTCCTTGAACCTCCCGTCCGCCGGCTCCGGCGGGATGCCCGGGACCTCCGGTCCGAGGAAGTAGCCGTCCGGGTCGGTGCTGTTCCCGACGCGGGCGAAGCCGATGGCGGGGTGGATGCGGACGTGTTTGACGGAGGAGAGGTCCAGCTCGCTCATTGCTCCACCCCCAGCGGCACGATGAGGAATTCAGGCCCGTACTTCGGGGTCCCCGGCTCCCGCTTCTGGAGATCGATGAGCTCACGGACCCTCTGGTTGAGGGCCACCATGGCACCGATCGGGTTGGGGTCCTCGTCGCCGGGCCGGCGGTCCGGCGGAGAAGTCCAGTCGCTCTGCAGCTCCTTGACCATCTTGGTGAAGGCCTTGTTGCATGCGTCCAGGGCCTTGCGGACCGATGCCCCGGGCGCGTCACCCCAGCCGTCGCGCGGTACGGCCCCGAGCGGGTACAGGGTGGCGCGCTTGATCGGGTCGCCCTTGAACTCCCACTCCTTGCCGTCGACCGGATGCGGCAGCTTGCGCATCCGCCTGCCGTACCAGTACTCGCCGAAGCGGTAGTAGTGCGCCAGGTCGGCCGGGTCGTCGGTGCCGGTGGGCCGTTTACTCGTGCCCTCGCCCTGCTCGGTGATGATGTCGATGGCCTTGAGGGCGTCCTTCAGATTCTTGACCTCGAAGAGCTCGTCGCCCCCGATGCGGCCGGAGACCTGCCTGCCACCGCCGGGCAGGTCCGGCTTGTTCCGGAACAGGTCCTCGAACGCCGTCCTGATGTCCCGGTAGAACTCGCCGATGGTACGGCTCGGACTGAAGGTGGCCAGCGGCTTGCGCGGCTCCTCGATCTTCATGAAGAGCCGCAGCGCGTCGTTCTCGTCCTCGTCACGGCCCGACACGCCCTTGATCTGGATGTCCAGTTCCTCCAGGACCTTGCCGGGCAGCCCCTTGGAGGGGTAGGTCGGCACTTTGCCCTTGATGTCGGGCTTGCCGCCGATCGCGACGAGCATGTTGCAGGCGAGGCCCATGTGCAGCATCTCCTGCCAGGCGATGCCGAGCAGGGCGTCGGCGAGGTCGTCGGCCGGGTCCTGGACGCACCAGTAGGCGTACAGGTACGGCGGGATGGTCGAGAACTCGATCTGGACGGCCAGCTGGAGGCAGTCCCGCAGCCATACCACATCGTGCTTCTCCTCCGCGAGGAGGCCGGCGACGGTTGGCTCGGCTTGGGTGGTCGTGACACTCATTGGACTCCTTGTGCTCCTTTGTGCTGGTCGTGAGGAAGGAACCGAACCCTGGTGAAGGGGAAGCCCAGTTCCGATACGCCGCTTACGGTCAGCCGCAGCGCGGCTCCGTCAGCGGTGGCGGGGGCGGGGGCGGGGGCGGGGGCGGGGGCGGGGAGAGCGAAGGTGCTCTCGCCGACCGGGTCGAGGGTCGTGCCGTTCGGCTCGTCACCGGGTACGGAGAGGACGGCGGAGAACACCCGGCCGCCTTCGACGGCGACGGTGGAGCCGTCCGGTGCGACGCCGATACGGACCCCGCTGTCCGCCTGGGCGGTGAACTGGTACGCGACCGGGCCCGCGCCCGTGGCCCGCACGACGACCTCCCACAGCCCCTCGCGGGCGAACCGTTGGGGCGCGACCTCCAGCGGCAGGGCACACCGCACCTCCAGAGCGGCGCATTCACGGGCGGTCGTCAGGCGGGGGTCGTCCGCTTGCAGGACGGTGCCGTAGGAGGTCCGGACGGTGACCGAGAGGGCGGCGCGGTCGGCTGTACGGAGCCTCAGCGTCAGACTCCGGTCGGCCTCGGTGAGCCGGAGAGGCCATACGTGCCCGGCCCCGGGGAGCAGCTCGCCGCGCCCGTATCCGACGAGGTCGACGCCTGCGAGCTGCCCGGCCTGCTGCCAGATCCCGGCGTGCCCGTTACCTCCCGGCCCGGGGCCTGCAAGGGCGCTGTTCCACTGCCCCGTGGCGAGGGGCGGCAGCGGGACCTCGGGCGGATCGTCACGCTCGGCTTCGACGTACCCACCCGGGGGGTCGTGAACGACGAACCCCAGCCGGTCCCAGACGTCGACCATGTGCCGGATGTTCTCGACACCCCGCTGCCAGCCCTGGTACCCCAAGCCGGGCACAACGACCTCGTTGGGCCGGGAGACCGGCCACCAGAACGCGCCGCACGCGTAGAAGTCGGCCTGCCAGGGCACGGCCATGCGGGCGGTGACATCCCCCGGCCCGATCCTCGGGTGGAAGCGGAAGCCACCGTACGGCTCAGCCCAGTTATCGGGGTTCAGGAAGAAGCGCCCGGCCTCGATTCCGGGCTCGAAGACGGTGCCGACGCAAGCCTCTAGAGCGGCGCGATCGAGTCCGGACGGGGTGATCTCCCCCTCCCCGTCGCCCGGCTCGACCTCCGGGTTCCAGTCCCGCACGAAGTCCCCGTCGCGCCATCGCACCAGGGCGGCGTACTGACGGCGGGTGAGGTGCGGCCGGGGCTTGCCCGCCAGCTTGGGCATCGAGTTCCCGACCTCCCCCTTGGGGTTCTCGTATCCTGGGGACCGCAGCCAGCCGACGATCTTCCGCCGCCCGTAGTGCCCGTACAGCGGCTCGGGCCAGCGGGTGTGGACACGCCCCCCGGCGGCCCGGTTGACGGCCCCCACGGTCCGGGCACGGCGGAGGATGGGCTCGATGTCGCGTGTGTACGACGGCGGCGGTCCGCCGCCCGGGGGCCCGTTCGCGAACAGGTCGGTGAGCAGGTCCCATACGGTGACCGCGTCTTCCAGCCCGGGAGCGAACTTCGGGGGCGTGACGAGGACCCAGGCCCGCTCGGCGCGGATCGGGTCGCGCCCCCGGAGGTGGACGACGGCCTCGACGGACCCGTCGCAGGTGTCGTCGTACCAGCCGTCGTTGTCGGCGAAGTTGTCGCAGGGCGCGCCCCTGGGAGACCCGGCGGCTCCGCTCCCCCCGAGAACCAGCAGCCGCCCCCGCTCATCGGTCCGCACCTCCCCGAGGGATACGTCCACTCCCGCGAACGCCCCGCCGTCGAGCCGGTGCCGCTCTCCGGGACCGCTCAGCGTGCGGGCGCCCGGGTCGATGACGAGGCTGCCGGGCTCCGCCCCCTTGTTGCGGGGGGCGTCCCCGGTGAACCGCAGGGAGGCGCCCTTGCGGTTCACCACGTGCACGGTCCAGTGGACGGCGACGACCCCGGGGGTGTCGGTGAGCTCCGTCCAGCGCTCACCGCGCGCGTCGTACCCGAAGCACCGGAACCGCGCCGCCTGTCGTTTGATCCGCCGGTGCGCGTCCTTGAACCGGCCGCCGCCGGGATCGGGGGGCGCGCCTGGCACCTCGGGCCCGACGAAGAACGCGTCGGGGCTGTTGCCGAGCCGAGCGATGCCGATGGCAGGGTGGATACGGACGGACGTGATGTCTGCGAGGTCCACGCATCGACCCCTAACTGTGAGTAATTAATCCGCACTCACAGTAACCGAAAATGTGTCCACTCCTTCGAACCTTGGTTCATGGGCGCGGCGCGGGGGGCGGCAGTGTCAGATGCGGGGACGGCCGACGGCTTGCTGGTAGCAGAACAGACCGGCGGGGTCGTAGCGTCGCTTGACGGCGACGAGGCGGTCGTAGTTGCGGCCGTAGTAGGCGTGCTGCCAGTCGTAGAGGTCGGGGTCGGGGAAGTTGACGTAGGCCGCGCGGGTGGAAAGGAGGCGGCCGAGCAGGTGATGGGCGGCGCGCGTCTGTTCCAGGAGGATGCGAACCTCGCTGGGCGGGGTGCCGGGCTTCCAGTGGGTGCCGATGTCGATCACGAAGGTCGCGCCGCGGTGCGGGTAGACCGTCTCGTCCGGGCGGGGCGCGGCGCTGTCGCCGCCCATGGCGAACAGGGTCACGTAGCCGGTGGCCCGGCCCGGTCCCGGCTGCCAGCCGCGTGTCCAGTCGGCGACGGCGGCCACCGTGTCGGGAGTGGGCCACCGGTTGGGGACGAGGGACTTGGAGGCGTAGGCTTCCTTCGCTCCGAGGGGTTCCATGAGGTAGTCCTGCGCGTGCCAGAATCCGCGTTCCTCGATGAAGGTCCGCGTCGGTCGCAGCTGCAGGAGGGGCGTGAACAGGCGTCGCAGGGCGTTCCCGTCGCCGAGGCGCTGCCCGAGGAGCCAGAGCGTGGTGGTGCCGTCGCCTGCGTGCTTGAAGCCGACCCGGACGTCGAAGTCGTTGGTGCGGTCCGCGTCGATGATGTGCCGGAGTTCTTCCATCACCTGGACACCCGCGTCCAGCGCGAAGGTCAGGTCGAATACGGTGGCGCGCAGCCGGGCGACGGAGACGGCGTCGAAGACGAAGCCGGTGTTGATGCCGAAGTTGCCGCCGGCTCCGCCCCGGCAGGCCCAGAACAGGTCGGCATTCTCGTCGTCGGCCGCCCGTACCAGCGTCCCGTCGGCAAGCACGACCCGGGTCTCGATGAGCCGGTCGCAGGTAAGACCCCACTTGCGGTCGTTGAACCCGAGCCCGCCGCCGAGGGTCAGCCCGGCGACACCCACCTCCGGGCAGCGCCCACCGGGGAAGTACAGGTCGGCCGCTCGGGCGGCGTACACGTCCGAGTTCGTGGCGCCGCCCCCCAGACGCAGCCGCCGCCCCTGTGGGCACCTCCTTCAATGCGCGCAGACTGATCACCAGACCCGGGGTGGTGGAGTATCCCGCGTAGTTGTGACCCCCGGAACGCGGCGCGAAGGGCACACCGTGCTTGGCACACCACCGGATCGCGGCCGTCACATCGCCCTCGGTCGCGCAGGCGAGGACACCGGCAGGGCGGACGGATGCGTACCGCTGGTTGTCGGGGGTCGCCCGTGCCGCGTACTGCGCGGCCCCTGGGCGGAAGAGACCGGCCGTCGGACTGAGGCTCCGCCTCAGTTCGCGCCACGCGGCCTGCTCGACACCCTCGTCCGAGAAGAGAGGACGGGCGACGGCCCCATCGGCGGGGGTGCGGGTGGCGGCGCCCGCACCCCCGCCGCCCAGCCCGATCAAGCTTCCGGCGGCCACGACGGCCGCTCCGGTTCGCAGTACTTCTCGACGGCCGGTCTCCACAGGCGAACCCCTTCGCGGTGAGCTCGGGCACCGGGCAGTAGACCCTGGGCACAAGCAGCTGAGGCCCTGGCTGACGGGCCGCACCCACGATGAGGGCAACCGGGACAGTCACACACTGTGACACCAGAGAATGACGGCGATTCACGCGAAAGGAGCGAGACACCCGTATGCGCGATACATGCTGACCAGCCGTAGTAAGGGATCCGCCTCCTACCACCCGACGATGGGCCTGGCACACTACGGCGATCCGTTGCCGCAACCGGTGGGAAGGGCTTTTTGACGCCCAGTCATCTGGTCGCGCATGGCGCGGGAGACGGTCGTCAGCGGGCCGGAGGCCGCCCACGGCCCGCTCGGCCTCTCAGCCCTTTCGCCAGGGTCGTTGCGCGATGCGCTTTAGTCCGGGACCGGCTCCGGGCAGGCGAGTGCGAACATATGACCGAAGGCGAGAGGTGCCGCAGCGGCAAGAAGTTCTACCGCGTGCAGGAGTTCACCGTCTACGCAGTGTGCGTACGGGACGACGGCTGACGCCCAGCGGAAGTCCCGCGCTTCGCTCTGTGTGGGTTCGCCCCACTGGGCTCGGCCCAGGAGACCGCCCGGCAGGCCGGTCAGGCGATCTTCACCATGGACACCCGCCGACCAAGCCCGAGCACTCCCCACCCTGCGCACACCAGCCCGCCCGACCTGCGAGTACGGGCGCGGCGTCACGCCGGCCGGTTGTCGCGGGTCCGGCCGGCGAGGGGAGTGAAGTCGCGGGACGCGATGAAGCCGGGGCAGCGGGCGGGAGCGGCGAACGGTTCGAGCGGGGTGTTCTCCACGCTGTTGAAGACGACGAAGACGTTGCTGCGCGGGAACGGGGTGATGTTGCTGCCGGAGCCGTGCAGGCAGTTGGAGTCGAACCAGGTCGCGGAGCCGGCTGGGCCGGTGATCAGGCGGATTCCGTGCTCTTCGGCCATGCTTGCCAGGGCCTCGTCGCCGGGTGTGCCGGCCTCCTGCACACGTAGGGAGGTCTTGTAGTTGTCGGCGGGGGTGGCTCCCGCGCAGCCGACGAACGTGCGGTGGGAGCCGGGAATGATCATCAGGCTGCCGTTGGTGTCATGGTTGTCGGTGAGCGCGATCGATACCGACAGGGCGCGCATGCGGGGTAGGCCGTCCTCGGTGTGCCAGGTCTCGAAGTCGGAGTGCCAGTAGAAGCCACTGCCCCGGAAACCGGGCTTGATGTTGACCCGGCTCTGGTGGATGTAGACCTCGGAGCCCAGGACCTGGCGGGCCCGGTCAGCCAGGCGCTCGTCGCGCACCAGGTCGGCGAAGACGCCGCTGAGCTTGTGTACCTCGAAGATCGAACGGACTTCCCGGGAGTCCGGCTCGATGACCGTGCGCTCGTCCTCCCGCAGCTCGGAATCGTCCACCATCCGCTGCATCTCGGCCTTCAGGGCCGCCACCTCGGGGGGCGTGACCAAGTCGTCCATGCTCAGGAAGCCGTCACGCTCGTAGGAGGCGAGGGCCGTGCGGCTGAACGGGCCCGGCGCGGAGGCACCGGGAGACGGCCAGACGACGGGGTCGCAGCGTTCGGTGATCGTCTCGGTGGGGCCGCGGCTGGGATAGAGGTCGGTGAGAGTGGTCATGCCCGCTCACCGTCCGGCGTCATCAGCGGGTAGACGCCATCCGCGTCATGGTCCTCCGGCCCGACGACGGGCGGATTGAACACACACAAGCACCGGAAGTCGCTCTTGGGGCGGACGGTGTGCTTCTCGTGCCCGTCCAAGAGGTACATGGTGCCGGGGACGATCCAGTACCGCTCGCCGGTCTCCTCATTCGTGAGCTCGGCCGCACCCTCCAGGCAGACGACTGCCTCGATGTGGTTGGCGTACCACATCGACGTCTCCGTGCCCGCGAACATCACCGTCTCGTGCAGCGAGAACCCGACCTGCTCACGGGCCAGGACGACGCGCTTGCTGTGCCAGGTCCCCGAAGCCGACCACACATGCCGGTCAGTACCCTCAAGGTCCTTGAAAGAGCGAACGCTCACGCCTCATCACCTTCCCGTGCCGGAACGCATACAGGACGGACAACCGATAGGCAGCCACCCGCCGGACGCCCCCACCCACTCTGGAACCGGCAGGCCGAATCGGCACGCCCTGCGCGTCGAACGGATGGCCCACCTCCGGGGTGTGGGCGGACGTGCGGGACCCGGCCGCACGACGTTGTCGCGCGGGCCCCGCAGCGGGCCGCCTTCTCCCGCTCCGTCGTCGGAGGCTCGACGCCGAGGTCCACCTCCGACCGCTTGTGTTGAGGCCGGTCGCCGCCACGCCATCGGCGTAGAAGCGGCGGGGTGGCGCACCGCTGCGCGTCACCTGCGCCGGGCGACGTCGACCGGCCACACGCTGGTCACGCGCCGGCTCGGACACGGCGCAGGCCGCCAAGTGCGCGGACGCAGGGCCGATACGGCCACTTGCACGCCCGGCTCGCGGGCAGAAACAACACGATCGATACTCACCGTGACGATATGTTGCTCGCTGTGACTGCGGGTTGTCGTCGGCTTTCCCGTCCCATAGTGCCTGACAGGCACCCGCAGCGGCCCCGGGCCGCCCGTACGCGAGTGCCGCGCACCCCCATCAGGGAGTCCCACCCATGACGGATGTCAGCTTCCGCGCCAAGTCAGTCCCTCAGTTCGCCTTCGGCCCGGGCCGTGAGCCCTGGGAGCAGATCCTCAAGGAACAGGGCCTGCTCAACGGTCATGCCGCCCCGATCAGTTCGCCGACGGCCGACCCCCGCGTCACCTATCCGGCCGAGACCGGCCTGGACCTGTGCGACTTCGAACTGGACTACCGCGGTCTCAGCGCCGCCCAGCGGCTCAGGGCTCTGAACATCATGGACGAGTACCTGGACAGGACGCGCCGGCAGATGCTCGGCTACCAGGTCACCCAGGACATGAACGGCTATCAGGTGGACCTCGCCCGGTTCATGAAGCACCACATCAACAACGTCGGCGACCCGTTCCGTGCCGGTGGCTACAAGCCGAACACGAAGGTCGTCGAGCGCGCGGTCCTCGACTACTACGCCTGCCTGTGGAACGCGAAGTGGCCGCACAAGGCGGACGACCGCGATTCGTACTGGGGGTACGTGCTGTCCATGGGCTCGACCGAAGGCAACATGTACGCCCTGTGGAACGCCCGGGACTACCTCGGCGGCAAGGCGCTGATCAAGACCGAGCGCGACCCGTCCGGAGCGCTCCGCTACGTCCAGGCCGCCCCGAACCTGAAGAACCCGAACGCCTACAGACCGGTGGCGTTCTACTCCGAGGACACCCACTACTCGTTCGCCAAGGCCGTCCGCGCGCTGGGCGTCGAGACCTTCCACGCGGTGGGCGAGGCCCTGTACCCCGGAGAGTGCCCGCTGGTGGGGCCCACGTTCGACATCCCGGAGTGGCCCACCGAAGTGCCCTCCAGGAAGGGACCGTCGGGCTTCTCCTCCGACGGTCCCGGCGAGATCGACATCGACGCCCTGGTGACGCTGGTGACCTTCTTCGCCGCCAAGGGCCACCCTGTCTTCATCAACCTCAACCTCGGCAGCACCTTCAAGGGCGCGCACGACGACGTCCGCACGGTCTGCGAGCGCCTGCTGCCGGTCTTCGAGCAGTACGGGCTTGTGGACCGTGAGGTGGTGTACGGCAAGGACAGGAACACCGGCCAGCCGATGGTCGACCGCCGCCGGGGCTTCTGGATCCACGTGGACGGCGCACTGGGAGCCGGCTATGCGCCGTTCGTGCGGATGGCCTCCAAGGACCCGGCGAAGTGGGGCTGGACCCCCAAGAAGAACCTGCCCGATTTCGACTTCGGCCTGACGGTGCCCAGCGGGGAGTACGGCAGCGTCGACATGGTCTCGTCGATCTCCATGAGCGGCCACAAGTGGCCGGGCGCCCCCTGGCCGTGCGGCATCTACATGACGAAGGTCAAGTACCAGATCGCGCCGCCGTCCCAGCCGCAGTACATCGGCGCACCGGACACCACCTTCGCCGGATCGCGCAACGGCTTCTCGCCGCTGGTGCTCTGGGACCACCTGGCCCAGCACTCCTACCAGGACCAGGTCGACCTGATCAGGAATGCCGAGGACCTGGCATCGGACCTGTACAACCAGCTCCGGGAACTGGAGCAGCGCGAGCACATCGAGCTGTGGCCGGCGCTGACCGAGGGCGCCATCACGGTGCGGTTCCGCCGGCCCAGCGACGAACTGGTGGAGAAGTGGTCCCTGTCCTCCCAGGACGTGCTGATGGATCCGCACGACAGGACGACCCGCCGCCGGTACGTGCACGTCTTCCTGATGTCCTCGGTCGACAAGGAGAAGATCAGGGCCCTGCTGAATGACTTGAGCGAGGACCCCGCCTACCGGGTACCGGTCGCCCCCGCGCCCGCACCCACGGCAGCCGAGGCCCCGATCGAACTCGCCGACGGCGCGCTGTCACTCGCCGCACTGCCACTCACCGGAGGCGGCTTCCAGTAACCGGCTCGGCCGCCCCCTCTCTGTCAGCCTTGGGTGAGACGTCCCGCTTCGTCGGGTTAGCCTGAGAGGGCACGACAGGAGAACCACCCCCTCATGACCAGCACCAA